>PANV01000039.1 GCA_002707765.1 Fidelibacterota bacterium | reverse complement strand
GAGTCAGTAGAAACAATCTATGATTTATTATATGTTCCTGGTATTAACATTCGAGATATACATGATATCAGATCATTTGTAAAAATACAACAAAATTATTTAACTCAGATGAATTTCAAAGAAAATAATATTTTTACAGATGAAACATATTATACTTCGATTCCAAAGCGAAGAATTAATCATTTTTACAAAGCTTATAATGTTAATAATATTACTTTTGACCAATTGATGAAAATTCAAAATTTTTCACCAATTGATGCTGTTGCTGTTTTACAACAACAACAAAAAATTAATATCAATGGAACCTTTCAATTAAAAAATTCTCCTGGGATTTCTTATTTTGGCTATAAAAACTTATTGTCTAGAATTTCATTTAAAGAAAAAAAAGATAAGTTAGTAGGTAACTTTGAAACTATTATTCGATCAAATTCCGAGTTAATCACAGATGATGAAGAACAAGAAATTTATTATTCAGGCAAATCAAATCCTGGTATGTTCTCCCGTCTTTATTTTCATACCAAAAATTCTAGTTTTGGTTTATTAAGATATAATAACTCTGGAGATCCTAGCGGAATTCAAACTAATAAAATATATGTAGATTTTGATAATATTGTAATATCTGAGGAAAATGATTTAAGAATAGATCATTTCATCGTAGGTAATTTCAAAGCAGCATATGGAGAGGGCCTTGTTTTTGCATCTGGAGATGAGTCTAGGAGAAGATTCACAGGATATAAATGGAATAAAAGACACTCAGGTGTTACCCCTGATATTGGAACTTCTGAGCAATTAACATTGAATGGTGTTGCATTTCAAACATCCTGGAGACCACCTGATAATAGTATTTGTTGTTTTCCCATTAATATTAGTGAATATCGACTTTCATACTTTATTTCAAATGATAAAAGAGATGCAATTGTTAATGATGATATGAGTTTTACATCTCTAATTTTTATGAGGCCACGTTTGGGTTGGGGTAGTACAAATGAGAACCAAGATTTTATAAATGAAAATATGGTTGATGCTTTAGTTGAAAAAACAGAAGGGGCAAACTTAAGATTTACAATCAATAATCATACTCGATTGGGATTTACATGGTATAAAAGTTTATATAATAGAGAACTTGATCCTCAGATTATTAGAACTGTTGTTGGAGGTGGAGGTGACATAAACCCTGAATATGATGATGGAACTGTTATGTTGGGAGGTATAGAATATACATGTGAAGAAACAGATGATCCTGTACTAGCTGCATTGTATGATAGTAATGGAGATGGATGTTTTTGTTGTAGTGGTGATATATATGCTAATGATGAAGATGAATATTCTGGAGATGCTTGGTATCTTAATTATCCACATAGTAATCCAGCGGATAATGAAATTAATGCAATGTACAGTGATTCGACATTATCAGGAAAATCTGATTATTGGAAATCTCAGAGAATTGTATCTGGTATAAACTTTAATACAGTTATAAATAATCTATCTTTACATTCTGAGTATGCTTCAATGTCTACGCCTACTGGAACAAAAAAAGCTGTAGTTATCAAAGGATTTTGGAAACTTGCTGATAATTTAGATGTTTTAATCTTACATAGAAATTATGATTTAGGATTTGATAATCCTTATCAGAAATCATTTTCTGAATATCAGAGATATAAATCATCTATTTTTGAAGATGAATGGTGGCTAGAAGATCCAATTTACACGTATTTGTATCAATTGAATCCCCAGCCGCAAGCAGAAAAAGGTACATATTTAGAATCAAGATATCAATTTCATGAAAAATTTGTTTTAAATCTTCAATGGGACTCATGGTTAAGAAAAGCAGATGCTGCTAGATATTTTAGAATGGTAACTAAATTAGAGTGGAGACCATTATTCAATTATAGGGTTTATTTTAGATATAAATTACAAGCTAGAGGTAATTTTTCTATTCAACATCCCAGTCCATATTATTTAAAAGAGGCCAGAATAAGATTTAAATTAAGATTATCAAATTATGATAATTTAGAAATTTTATATTCTTGGAATGAGAGTACTTTTTCTCCTAGACCCAGGCTAGTAGATTCTGCAAACCCATTTGTAATATCAATGAATGTTGGTGATACTGGTTCCCCAGATGAATCAATCGGTTTTAGCCTGGAGCATAATTTTAATGATGATTTTGTTATAAGTGGAGGATCTGTGTATGCTCATGGATTTTTATGGTATTTTGATACTTCTGATTTCTCTCTTTTTAGTAATGATTTTGGCTTAATAAACACTTGGTTTAGAATGGGATTAAATCCGACAAATGAAACTGCAATTAGTTTTAAGGTTAGTCATTCATGGGTGACCCCTAATTCAAGAGTTGTTGGTGGTATGACAAGTAATGGGAATTATGTTGGCGATACATATATTCTAGAAGAACAATTAAATTATAGATTTCAAATAGATTATGCATTTAAATAAAATATTATATTTATCAATTTTTTCATCATTAGTTTTTTCTCAAACCTATTTTGATAGAATTTTTGGCGGTGATGTTCAGTTTGGAGATTCAAGATCAGTGGGTTTAGCTAATTCATATACAACTACTGGTACAACAAGTAGTGTGACTTCCAAAAATCCTGCCAGATTAGCTTATTTACCTGATGGTAAAGAAGGTATTTCAGTAGATTTTCAATCCAATTTGAGAAGTTATTATGAACGAAGAAGTATAAATATTCTTGATTCATTTGGTGACTTCTTAACTGAAACAGATTATGTATCAAATCAGCATGGTCATTTTTATAATTCACTTGGTTTAATTTATGGTGGAAAATCATTTGTCAATGATAAAGTTAAATATGGAATTGGTTTATCATTAATGCCGATTACATCCTTTAATTACAATTATAAAGAAGAGATTAGATTTCAAAATATGGATATAGATACTCCTGGTGATATTGGTATCGTTGATGCAGCTCTAGGTTTTCATAATTATAAAAATGAAGGAACAATTGATTTAGCATCACTAGGTTTTGGTATATCCATAGAAAATGATAATATGAGACCAGTATCAATAGGATTTGCGATAAATAAATTATTGAGTACATCAATTACTGATGAGGTTATTGTAGATACAGTTTACAACAGTATAAATCCAAATGTATATGAAAATTTATCAAATTTTGAATCATCAACTCAAACAACACATATCAAATCAAAATTTTATCCTTCAATAAGTTTAGAAGTTCCATATTTTAAAAGTAATAAGTCTTCAATTGTTTTAGCTTATGAACCAAAAACAAAAGTTTCTAGTAAAAATTACTCTGGTAATTTTTATTTTTCAAATTTATCTGGACTACCATGGTTATTAGATTTTAATGAACAAACTTCGATTTATAATTTAAAACTTCAAGGAGCTGAGTTTTTTAAGCCAAAAAAAATTACTATTGGAATGAGATATAATGAATTACAATTTTCAGGTTCATTAATGATTTTTGAATTTGTAAAAGAATTTTATAGTGAACATGAGATACAATATCTTTCTGATAACAATGAAACAGAATATTTTAAACTAGAAGATATAAGTAATTTTAGAATAGCATTTGAACATAAGTTTAAAATGGGCAATTCTATTAGAATGGGCCTAGAGTATAAGACTGCTTTACTAAATCAATTAAATCCACTAACAAAATTTTCAATGGGTAGTAATAAAAAAATAAATCAAAATCTTAATATAGATTTTGCTTTATCTTATTTCATAACTAATTATAGATATGATGATATTTTCCCAGTAGGTTCTCCAAATAATCAAACAAATTGTAATGAATTATGTGAAAAGGTGAACGAGAGTAACATGAGTATTTCAACAACATTTAAATGGGGATTTTAATATGTTAAAATTTGTACAAAGTTTTTTATTTATATTAGTTTTTAATTTTTTATTATCAGAAAAATTGCCTAATGATATTAGATGGGTTGTCAAATCTGAAGAATATGAAATGATATGCAATCAAACATATGACTTAGCTAAGTCTCGATTAAAAGAAATTTATTTAGAATTAGATGATATATCTGGTAAAGCTATAATAATGGATTTAGATGAAACAGTATTAAATAATTCACAATATCAAGTTGAAATTTCTAGAAAAGGTGAAACTTTTAATATGAAATCATGGGCAAAATGGGTAAATAGATCTGAAGCAAGTCTGGTGCCTGGAGCAAAAGAATTTATTGATTTAGCTAGAGATATAGGAATACAATTAATTTTTATTAGTAATAGAATGGATAAGCGTTTAGATGCCACAAAAAAAAATATGAAGAGTTTAAATATTTTTAGTGAAGATGATATCTACTTATTAAGATTAGATAGAAAAGATAAAAAAACAATCAGAAGAGACGAGGTTTTCAAAGGACAAAATCGCATGTCTAAATATGGTTCATATGATGTTGTTATGTATTTTGGGGATGCAATGGGAGATTTTGAAAAAAAAGATTTTTATAATAATTTTATTTTTCCAAATCCAATGTATGGCAAATGGTAAAATTTTTTCAATATATTATTTTAATATCTAGTTTACTATTTTCCTCAGTAGGTCTACTAGATGTGGTTACAACAAACGATTTACATGGCTCAATTGATGTTCAAAAAGCTCAATTCATTAATCCTAATCATCCTCCAACAATTATTGGTGGTTCAGGTTTTGCTCACTATGTAAAAGAATTAAAATCTGAATTAGATGAGAAAGTTCTAATTATGGATGGAGGTAATTTTTTTCAAGGTCATCCTCTTGGAATTATTGATAGCGGTAGAACAATGATTGATTGGATGAATAAAATTGGATATCATGCATTAGTTCCAGGCAATAATGACTTTCTATTTGGTATTGATNATTTGATAGACCTTTCTAAAAGGGCTAACTTCAGTTTCTTAGCTGCTAATTTATTTTATCAAAATAATAATTCACTNATTTTTAAACCTTATGAAATTTTAAAATTAAATGATTTAAACATTGGTATTATAGGAATAGTTAATCCTAATCTAGAGAACCTAGTGTTNCCNCAAAATTTAGAAAATTTAGTATTAAAGAATCCNATTGANATACTAAGAAAAAATATAGATGAAATAAAAAATGATGTTGATGTTTTAATNTTANTGACTAGTTCAGGNGTTCCATGGGATAGAGAANAAGTTTACNANGACTTTTTGGNAAAGAAAGATNATNTTAATNCAAATAAATTAAATGCAATTCAGTTAGGTTTTTACGCTGANGGAATTGATGTCATTGTATCAGGTGGAATTAGTAANGGATATCCTAAGCCATGGTATGATCCAAATAGCCATGTTTATACATTCCAAAATTATGGAGGCGGAACTAGTTTTGGTCATTTTATTATAAATTATGATTTCAATTCTAAATTATTCATGGGCTGTAAATCAGCCGTAACAAATCAGTCATCTCAAACTTTATTTTTAAACGACTTTAGATATGATAATCAAATGTATAATTGGATTAATACTAAAAACAAAGAAGCATATCAAAAAGTGTATTCAGACACTGATTGGAATTCAAAAATAAATCCTGATAATCCTAATAATTATANAGANAATGTTGNCATCTCAGATAATTGGGACNTCCCAAATATAAATAAAGAAAGTAATATAGATATTATAACATGGAATTGTGAATTCTTTCCAACAGCTAATGANTCAACAATAGATGCTTTATCTGAAGCAATTACAGATTTATCTGCTGACATAATTGCCTTTCAGGAAATTAAAAATAGAGGTTGGTTTGGGAAACTAATGAATTTATTACCAGAATATAATTATATTATTTCACAACAATCTTCATTNATGGATCAAGCAATTATATATAAAAAAAATGANTTTTCANTAATTAATAGATTAGAAATTTTTTCTGAAAATGATTATAATTTTGCAGGAAGACCNCCTTTAAAAGCTGATTTTATNTATAAAGATAATCTAAAATTTTCTGTAATTAACTTACATATGAAATGTTGTGATTCNGGNTTAAAAAGAAGAATTAAAGCATCAAATATGCTTTATGATTACGTAGTTTCAAATTTAAATNTTAATGAGAATATTATTATNTTAGGTGATTGGAATGATGATACTAAAGATTTNCCTGGGGAGCATTGNTTTGAATCATTTATGAATGATGATAGATTTTATTTNCCTACNCATGATATAACTTATGATNTATCAAAGGCATCATATCCTAANGANCCATGGNTAAGTTTTTTAGATCATATANTNGTATCTTCTTCATTNGTNAAAAAAGATACNTATTTTATANATACNNTNCCAATTGANGATTATATGGGAGGGTTTGANATTTATGANTCCTATATATCCGATCATATGCCAGTGTATTTATCTTTCCCAANTAAATAAAATTAATAATTTAGTTTCTCAATTTATTATTANATGAATATATTTTGATTGNAATTAAAATACATTTTANAAAAGGATAAATAATGAAAAAAAATATACTGTTTATAATTTTATTTAATGTTATTATNTGTCANGGAGAGCAACCATATCCTCATACAAATTTAGTTTCAATTCCAACTGCNGGAACAATGCCTAAAGGNTTTTATTCNTTTGAAAATATTTTTATGAATAATGGAAGTATAGTNCCAAAATTTATGATTGGNATTACAGATAACTTNACATTGGGTATGTCATTTGGNATATCAAATTTTATAGGNATAGGCGAGTTGAAAAAATTCAAATCTTATCCTGAAGTTCAAATCAAATATAGNATATTTGATGAAACACANAGTATTCCNGCATTAGTAATAGGTATTGANACACANGGAAGAGGAGAATTNNACGAAAAANATTTACCNNCTTCAAATGTNNNGAATNCAACAACAGTTTTAAATAGATATGACCAAAAATCATATGGNGTTTACNTAGTTTTGAGTAGAAANTTTTCACTNCTTGGAAATTTAGGATTTCATTTTGGNTTGAATAAAAATATATCTGAAAATGATGATAAAGATGATGATTTGAATATTTTTTTTGGATTTGATAAGGAAATAAATAAAAGTTTTTCATTATTTGGTGAGTANAATTTTGCTCGTGANGATGATTATTTTAATGGAGATGAATCTGCTGATATAGAAAATTTAATTGATAGAGATGGAAAAGGTTACTTAAATGCNGGATTAAGATGGTCTGCATCAAACAATTTAATGTTAGAAATAAACGTTAATGATATTNTTAAAAATAATAAATCATTTGATTCAATGAATAGAGAATTAAAAGTTATTTATTTTGAAAGTTTTTAATTTTTGAANNCAAAAAACTTAACTTCTAATATAAAAGATTTATCTAAATCCTTAGGTTTTCAGCTTGTTGGTGTATCGAATGCTAAAACAGCCATGAAAGAACCATCGGTTAATTTACAGCAATGGTTGGATTTAGGATATAATGCCTCAATGAATTGGATAAAAACTAGAAAAGAGGAAAGAAAAAATATTTTCAAGTATTTTCCTGAAGTTAAATCTGTAATCTCATTTGGTTATAATTATTATTCTCCTCATAATGAAGCTAATTCTAAAGATAAAAACTATAAAATATCTAAGTACGCACAAGGTGAAGATTACCATATTATAGTTAAAGAAAAATTATATGAGGTATTAAGTTATATAAAATCAAAAAGAGAAAATATAAATTATAGAGTTTGTGTAGATACCTCTCCAATTTTGGAAAAAGCCTGGGCTCAAAATTCTGGTTTAGGTTGGATAGGTAAAAATACAAATTTAATAAATAATCAAATTGGCTCATGGTTCTTTCTTGGTGAAATTTTATTGGATATAAATCTTGAATATGACAATGAATTTCTGAACGATTTATGTGGTACATGTGTTAAATGTTTAGACGCATGTCCAACGGATGCTTTAACACCATATGTTTTAGATTCAAATAAATGTATATCCTATTTAACAATTGAGCATAAAGGTGAATTTAATAATAATTATACATCAGATTTAAGTGGCTGGATTTATGGTTGTGATATTTGCCAGGATGTTTGTCCTTGGAATATTAAGTTCGCAACTGAGACACAAGAAAAACGTTTTTTGGGTAAAGATATAATTAAAGATATGCAAAAGACTGACTGGGAAAAATTATGTGAAAAAGACTACAAGGAAATAGTTAAAAAAAGTGCAATGAAACGTGCTAAATTTGATTCAATTTCAAGAAACATTGAAATGAATAAGAAAAATAATTAATAATTATTAATGATGAATGAATGGATAAAAATATTAAATAAATTTCTTTTTCAAACACAAACAAATGATTTGAAATATAGTACATATCCAAAAGAATGGTCAGATTTGGTGCTTCGTATTTCTTTTGGTATGGGCGTACCTGCGCGTATTCCTTGGATCGCATTTATAACTCCAGAAATGAAAGTAAGTGAAGGTTTCTATCCAGTCTACTTATACTACAAGGAATCTCAAACATTAATTCTTGCATATGGAATAAGCGAAACTATGCAATATTCAAAAACTTGGCCAGAAGATATTATGAGCACTCATGATACTCTTACGGAACATTTTGGTAAAAAAGTGGCAAGATATGGCGATTCTTATGTTTACAAATCATATAAAATCAAATTTTCTGAAAATAAAATTCAATATTTTGATAATGATAAAAAATCACTATTATCTGAAAACATAATTAGTTCAGATTTAGAAGAAATTGTTGAAAATTATAAAAAATTATTATCTATCAAATCAAACTCTACACCAACGAGCAGACATGGTGTTTTTTACATGGAAAAACAATTAGAAGATTTTATAATACATAATTGGAATGATACAGAACTTGGAAAAAAATATAAATTAATTATTAAAGATGGAGAATTATTAAGTCAACAATATAAAACGGATATAGGATTTATTGACATACTGGTTAAAGATAAAGAAACAAATAGTCATGTAGTAATTGAACTTAAAAAAAATCAAACTAGTGATGACACTGTTGGTCAAGTAACTCGTTATATGGGTTGGGTCAAAAGAAAACTCAACGATAAAGATGTAAAAGGGATTATAATTGCTGGCGCATATGATAAAAAACTTGAATATGCTTTAGAATATGTTGAAAATGTAAATGTATTTATTTATGAAGTTGATTTTAAATTAACAGAATTTAAAGGTATTATATAGATTACTCTTTCCGCTTGATTTATCAAAAGAAAGTAATAATAATTATTTTTTTTCTAAAATACTAACTTGTTTTTTACTTCTACCTTTTCTTTGGAATTTAACATATCCGTCCATTAAAGCGAATAAAGTATCATCTTTTCCTTTACCAACATTTAATCCTGGATGAAACTTTGTTCCTCTTTGTCTGACAATGATACTACCTGTAGATACAAATTGACCATCACTACTTTTTACACCCAGAAATTGTGGATTACTATCTCTTCCATTTTTGGTACTACCCATTCCTTTTTTATGTGCCATTGTTTAATCCTTTTTTTTAGGTGTTTTAGGTTTAGAAGTTTTTTTTACTTTTGATGCAGATGTTTTGACAATCTTTTTTGTTGCAACTTTCTTAGTTGTTGTTGATTTTGATTTGACAGTTTTTTTTGAAGAAAACTTATCAACTGTTACATATGTAAACTTTTGTCGATGACCATTCTTTTTTTGGTGACCTTTTCTTCTTTTCTTTTTAAAAACGATTACTTTTTTTTCTTTGCCATGAGATTCAACTTTAGCAGTGAATTTCAATGAGTTTAAGTATGGATTTCCAACTTTTTTTCCTTTTCCATCATCAAAGAATAAAACATTTTCAAAAACAACTTTAGTTCCAATTTTTTTATCTAAGAAAGGTATTTTAACTTTTTCACCCTCTTTGATTAAAATTTGATTTCCTATATAATCTACTACTGCATACATATCATATTCCATATTTAAGCCTGCTAATTTATTGAAGTTTTAATTAAATAAACAAGGTTAAACTTCATTAGTAACATCTTTCTTTCTTTTTTTAGAGTAAACTCTGAAATCGCTTATATTTAGTGAATCATCTTTTTTTATTTGGATCCACATAATTTTTCTCAGCATAATTTTATTTAGGCCTTTCTTTTTGCTATTCAAAATATAATTTTCAACTTTTTCGTTTACAAAAATAATTAATCTTCTATCACTATGTTTACTCCTAAATCTATTAATCCAGTTTTCAATATCTGTTAAAATGGTATCCAAAGAAGGAATTCTACCTAAGCCATGACATACATTGCATTTATCAGTTAATGTATATAATAAACTCAATCCAACTCTTTGTCTAGTCATTTGTAATAGTCCAAAGTTTGAAAACTCTGAAAGAGATGCTTTAGAACCATCTAGCTTTATTGCTTTTTTTAATGCATCATAAACTTTCTTACGATTTTCATTTTTTTCTAGATCAATAAAATCAATTACAATTAATCCTCCTATATCCCTTAATCTTAGTTGTTTTACAATTTCTATTGCAGCTTCAAGATTAATTTTCAAGGAATTTTCTTCATGATTTTTTTTACCAATAAATCTACCACTATTAACATCAATTACTACCATTGCCTCAGTATGTTCTATTATCAAGTGTCCGCCACTTTTAAGCCAAACTTTAGTTTTTAAAGCTTTTTGGATTTGTTCTTCAATATTATAATATTCATCAAAAATTGGGTTTTTTGACTTATGTAGAATTACTTTAGAAATGGATTCAGGATTTATTTCTTTAACCAACTTGTAAATACGTTTGTATAATGGTTTGGAATCAATAACTAATTTATTGATTTTAGGTGTAAATAAATCTCTGATTACTAAATCTGAAATTGTGAAATCTTGGTAAATTAAATTTATTCCCTTTATAGTATCAATTTTATACTTTATTTCTTTCCAAATTTTATGAAGTCTTTCAAAATCATTTTTTATATTTTTTTCGCTTTGATTTTTGCATATTGTTCTTGCTATAATTCCAAAATCCTTTGGTTTAAAATTTGAAATAATATTTTTTATTTTATTTCTTTCATATCTATCTGATATTTTTTTAGAAATACCAATATAATTAGTATTAGGAACAAGTACCATAAAACTCCCAGGAATTGAAATGTCTGTTGTTACCCTAGCTCCTTTACCACTAAAAGGTTCTTTAATTACCTGAACAACAATATCATCTCCAATTTCAATATTGATTTTTTTGTCACTTTTACCTTTAGAATTTTCAATTTCAAAAGGTTCATCGTTCACAACATCATATTTACCAATTTCTGTAAATGGTAAAAAAGCATTTACTGAATCTCCTATGTCAATAAATGCAGCTTGCATACCTGGAATTACATTCTGGACTTTACCTTTATAGATGTTGCCTACTGACCTTTGGTGGTCAGGTCTTTCTATGAAAATATTATCAATTACTTGGTTTTTGGTAAGAACAATTCTTGTATTACCAATTGTAGAATTGATTATAATTTCATTATTACCGTTTGACATGTAATAATCCCCTATAATATTTTATTATTGGATTTTACTTTTTATCTTGATAGGTAAGTGAAAAAAATTAGAAGTATATAAATTTTCATCAAAAATTATAAAAATCTATATTAAATAATAATAGAAATAGATGAAAAAAATTTGTTTTAAAGTAAAATTAACGTGCAATCTAATTTAAATATCAAGTTTTCAAAAAAAATCCAGTANTATATTAATAAAGTTTTTTTAAATATTACTAGTCTTTTATATATGTTTTTATATTTGTTCTATTTTATTCAAAAGTAATAAATTAGATTACGGTATCGCATAAAAANAAATAAGTCNTTTCTTCGAAAATGGAAAAATTAATTGAAAATATTACAAATGTCTTGANAACTGTTAAATATCCAGGTTTTTCTAGAGATATAGTTTCGTTTGGAATTATAAGTAAGATAAGTACAGACCCNCAAAATAATATAATTATTGATATTACGNTNTCNACNACAAATCAAGAAAATAAAAATATTATTGAAAAATCNATNNATGAAAAAATTNCAAGTAATTTCAATTTCAATCAGGTTANAATAAATTTTTTGAANGATAATCAAAACTTAACAGAAGAAAAAAGTGAAAGTGTTCATNNTGATAAAATTTCAAATATTAAGAAAGTNATAGCAATNTCTAGCTGTAANGGTGGTGTNGGTAAATCAACTGTNGCATTAAATGTAGCATGTGAGNTATCAAAAAAATTTAAAGTTGGGCTATTAGATTTAGATATTTATGGTCCTAGTCTACCTACNTTNATAAATTANAAAGAACANCCAAATATAAATGATAATATNATTGANCCTGTTGAGAAATTTAATATAAAGTCTATGTCTTTTGGATTTATAAATAATGAAAATTCTCCAACAATTTGGCGAGGCCCAATGGTNTCAAGAATGACTCAACAATTTTTTGAAAATGTTAAATGGGGAGAATTAGATTATCTNATTNTAGATNTNCCCCCAGGNACAGGAGATATCCANCTTACTTTAGTNCAAAAGNTAAAATTAACTGGTGCAATAATTGTTACNACTCCACANGATTTNGCTCANGTTGATGTTAAAAAAGGTTCAGATATGTTTANTAAAGTTGACACACCAATTTTNGGTGTNGTAGANAATATGGTTGGTACAAGTCTATCTGGTCAATTAACNAATACNGATTTGTCTNATGCAAGTTTAGTGATTAATNATGAAAAAGTAGTTTTTGANNANGAAGGNAANTTCAATTTCATNCACAATGTTTTTAGTGGTCAATCTGGANAAAAAGAAAGTAAGAGATTAGGACTACCTCTATTAGGTCAAATACCTTTAGATTATAGTNTATCAAAATCTTGTGATNTAGGNNAACCTTATGTAATTAATAATGANAATTCTAACATACAGNANATATTTTCTAAAATTGTAAATCAATTNGTTAAAGGATAAAATTTTGCCNAANAANAAACAAAAAAAATTACAGCATATNGCTATTATNATGGATGGCAATGGAAGATGGGCATCAAAAAAAGGATTAAGTCGAACAGAAGGTCATAAAGCAGGTGTAGAATCTGCTAGAAAAATAATCAAATATTGNAGNGAATTAGGTATTAAATATTTAACATTATATACTTTTTCTGAGGAAAATTGGAATAGGCCTAAGAAAGAAGTTCTNGCATTAATGAAACTTTTACTTTCATCTTTAAATAANGAGTTAGATGAAATGAAAAAGAATAATGTNAAATTTAAAGTAATTGGNAATTTAAGTAAAATTGATATTTTGACTAGAAATAGATTAAAATATGCTGANTCTTCNACNNGTGAAAATAACGGTTTAACTNTATCTTTAGCAATAAGTTACGGTGGAAGACAAGAAATTTTACATGCGATAAACAAAATTATTGGAAGTAGAGATANTAAAATAACTGAAAATTCTTTTTCAAAATTNTTATANACANCTGATATNCCTGATCCAGATTTNTTAATTCGNACNGGAGATGAACATAGAGTNTCTAACTTTNTGTTATGGCAAATNGCATACACTGAAATATTTTTTTCAAATGTATTTTGGCCAGATTTTAATGAAANTGATTTAGATNTTGCAATACATGATTTCAAAACTAGGGAAAGAAGATTTGGTAAATTAGNAAAATGAAATTTATTAATTTTAAACTATTNATAATTCTNTTTAGCNTTTGNTTTACANANNCAGTAAAAATGGTAATTTCTGATATAAATGTTGTTGGATTAGAGNGACTNAGTAAAGAAGATGTTTTTAGAATAAGCAAACTTTATCCTGAATCAGAAATAGTTAGAGGTGATGAAATTAATAAAGCGATTAATAGATTATGGGATATTGGCAGATTCTCTGATATACAAATTTTTGCAGANGAACAGATAGATAATAAAATTTCAATNAATATTAANTTAGTTGAATTACCTGTATTAGGTAATTTANAATTCATTGGTAATAAAAGAAAAAGAGATAGAACNCTNANAGATTTANTNCCAAANCAACTTTCAGAGGGACAAATCTTATCNGAAAATAAAATTTTTAATGCNAAGAATAATATTATNGATAANTATGTAGAAGATAGTTTCCATAGTATATCAATAGATTCAACAGTAATTAAAGATACTGATTTAAATCATGTTAAAGATTTNGTTTTTTATATNAANGAAGGTAAAAAAAGTAAAATTAAAAATATAATNATNAATGGTAATANCAACTTCCCATTTNAACGATTTCTTGAAAAAAATCAAATNTCAAAAATTTTNAAAAACACNAAAAAGTTTAGTCTNCTNTTNCCNTGGAGAGGTAAATATAAAAAAGAATCATTTGAAGAAGATTTGAAAANTTTGGAGTTATTTTATCATAATAATGGATATAAAGACTTTAAAATTTTAGATAAAGATATTGCNTTNAACAAAAATGGAATCAACATAAAAATTGATATTTTTGAAGGNGAAAAATATTATTATGAATCAATTAATTTTTTNGATAATACAAAATTTTCAGATGATANATTACTTGATATATTAGGTATTGAAGTTGGNGAGAAATATAATTTTGATAAATTAAATTACTCTATTTCAGANAATTTATCNTCATTNTATATGGATGAAGGNCANTATTATTTCAATGTCAGTAAGGANATTATACCAAAAGATAANAATAAGCTATCTCTCAANCTTAAACTACAAGAAAATCAGCAAGTTAACATTAGAAAAATATTTATTAAAGGTAATAATAAAACTGAAGAAAATGTTATTAGAAGAGAATTNAAAGTTTATCCNGGAAATTTATTTAATAANAAAAATATAATTGANAGTTTAAAATCTCTTTATATGCTTAATTATTTNCAAGATGTTAAACCAGAAATAGTAGANGTTTCAGATACAGAAATTGATATAGNAATTGATGTCATTGAAAAACAAACTGGTAAAGCTAACTTTTCTATGGGTTATAATGAAGTCAATGGTTTTTCTGGAGGTGGAGGNTTTGAGTTTATTAATTTCTTAGGTAAGGGTTTAAAGCTAAATATTCAATATCAGCGTGGTTTNCAAAATCAAATTAATTCNGGAATAAATCAACAGCAGTCATCAANTAATTATGCAAATTATGAATCTTTTTCTGTGNGNTTTACAAATCCAAGAATTTTNGATTCTAAAAATTCAATTGGTTTTTCTATTTATAATAATGTTCAAGGNAGACAAAGTGGTTATTCTGAATATGATTCAGAAAGATTTGGTGGTTCTTTAACATTTGGNAGACAATTTAAATGGCCTGATTATTATACTGGCGGGAGTTGGTCTATNGGTATGAATAGCTCNAAATATTTTGGTTCAGAAGAACANCTNGTTGGTTGTTCAGATNTAACATCAATNTATTATCCNTGTGATTTTTCATCTGAAAATATTTATAGTGANGGGAATGAATATTACGCAAAAAAAGATGGAATAAGATTTACACAAACTATNAGTAGAACAAATATTGATAATGCTGANTTTGCAACTGATGGNTCAAAAATGGTTTGGTCAAGTACATTTGCTGGAGGAATATTGGGTGGAAANGAAAATTATNATAAAAATATGTTNAATTTTAAATGGTATACNCCAATNACTAAATCAAAAAAAATTGTTTTTTNNCAAAACTATACATTNGGAGCTATAAAACCTTTAAATGATAATGAATATATAAATTCNAGGGTTCGTTTTTCTATGGGTGGTAGTGGTGTTCCNTATGGAGAAATGTTAAGAGGTTATTTAGATAATTCTATTGGTTCTCAAATAAGTTATTATACTAGAGGTGGTAACATNATGTTCAAATATTCAGTAGAATTACGATTTCTTTTATCNCCATCNCCAACAATGTATTTATTACTTTTTGCAGATTCTGGTAATATNTGGTCAGATTTTGATAACATTGATATTTTTGATTTAAAGAGATCGATTGGATTTGGATTTAGATTGAATATGCCAATGTTAGGAGTAATTGGTTATGATATCGGATACGGGTTTGATAATCATAATGATGATATAAAAAAACCATGGGGTTGGGAACAACATTTAATCTTTGGCGTTCCATTAAATTAAACATATAAATAATAAGGAGTAAATGTGAAAAAAAATATTATAATTTTTATAACATTAACAGTGTCTTTTTTATTCTCGCAAGGACAAAAAATCGGTTACGTGAATATAGAGTATATTTATGCTCAAAATGAAGATGCAAGATTAGCATATGCTGATTTTGAAAAAGAAGGTAAACGCTTACAGGTAGAATTAGAAAATAAAGCCATTACATTAGATAGTCTGATGAGAGATTATACAAAGCTTGAAATAATGTGGACAGAAGATATGAAGGTGGAGAAACGAAAAGAAATTGAAAATCTTCAAATTGAAGTTGAAACTTTTCAATCTAAATACTTTGCTCAGCCAAATGGTGAAATATATATGATGTTACAACAACGAATGGCTCCTATTAATGAATTAATTCAAAGTGCAATTGATAAAGTTGCAGCAGAGAAAGCATACGATTTTGTTCTAGATATTTCACAAGGAATTGTTTTATACAAACTGGATTCATACGATTTGACACAACTAGTNGTTGATGAATTAAATAAGATGTCANTTAATAAGGACAGCCAATAGTTAAAATGTTTGAAATTGAAAAAATTAATAAAATNTTAAATGGTAAGATACATGGAAACCNAGATTTANTAATCAAAGGTCCATGTGGTATTCAGAATGGTAANGTTAATCATATTAGNTACATNAAAANTCAGAAATATNTANAATTTATTAAAGATACTGATGCTTCTGTAATCATTGTAGANAGTTCTATTGATTTTTCAAATATANCAAATAAAACTTTTTTANTCGTAGAAAATGCTTCNCTTTCTTTTATAGAATTTCTTAAATATTATGAATCTAAAAAAAANATNAATTNCAGAAANNCTACNTATGGAAATTCATTTNTTGATTCNTCTTCTANAATTGGGAAAAATGTTCATTTAGGNAATAATGTTTTTATNGGNGAGAATGTTGAAATAGAAGAAAATGTTTNTATAGATAANAATACTGTANTTCANAATAATACCANAATTNAAAAAAATTCAGCTATTCATGCAAATGTAGTTATTTACCGATTTACTAAAATTGGTAAAAACTGNAAGATTAAGTCTGGTTCAGTANTTGGAGGNACTGGTTTTGGTNTNATTACAGATAANNAAGGTANNCATCATAGAATNCCTCATGTNGGTAATGTTAAAATTGGTAATAATGTTATGATNGGAAGNAATTGTACGATTGATAGAGGTACAATTGATGANACCATAATTTTAGATGGAACTAATATTGATAATATGGTCCATATTGCTCATAATGTAAANATTGGNNAAAGNTGTATNATATGTGCTCAAGCAGCAATTGCCGGAAGTACNAANATAAAAAATAATGTAGTAATTGGTGGNCAAACAGGTATTATTGATAATTTNGTCATTGAAGATAATGTAATTGTGGGTCCAAGATCNTTTGTTGTAAAATCAATTAAAAGTNATTNATATGTTTCAGGTAACCCCGCAAGAAATCATCNTGATCATATTAAACAAGATATTTTAATATCTAAACTTCCAGNNATTTATAAGAAAATTTCTAATTATGAATAAACAGAAAACTTTAAATGAAATTGTTAGTTTTAAAGGTGTAGGNNTGCACACAGGANTAGNATCAACAATTTNTATAAAACCTTCAANTGNAGATACCGGNATAGTTTTTAGAGATTTAAATAATCCTGANAAAAGTGTTCTTGCAAATATAAANAATGTAAAAAAAACTNATCGTGGAACTACAATTTCGTCTAAAAATTTTGAAGTTCATACTNTAGAGCATTTAATGTCAGCTTTATATTCNCANGNNATAGATAANGTTNTGATTGAAATTGATGGNANTGAGGTCCCTATNCTTGATGGAAGTGCAAANNNNTTTTATGACTCNTTTAAAAAAGTTGGAATTAAAATTTTAGAAAAAGATAAGCAAGTTGTTGAGATTGNTAGTGANATTTCAATTACTAAAAATGATGCCTCNTTGAAAATTTTNCCATATGATGGGTTTAAAATTACATTTGAGATTGAATTTCAGNATTGTAGTATTAAAAAGCAAAAATTTNTTTTAGAAAATTTAAATGATTATAGGGAAGAGATAGCTCCNTGTAGAACNTTTTGTACATTTAGTGAAGTTATAAANNTACANAAATCTGGTTTATCTTTNGGAGGTAATTTTGATAATGCTATTNTTTATTTAGATGACTCAATTNCTGATGAACAAATAAATGATTTTAATAAAAATACTTCAGAGNGTATNACAAAAGATNANATTGGTANAAAAACTTATAAAAATAAAAAATTAGTTTTTAAAAATGAAGCAGTNAGACATAAAATATTAGATTTGATTGGAGATTTATCTTTAATTGGTAAAGAAATAAAAGGTCATATAATTTCNAAAAAAAGTGGACATTTTCTNAATACAGAATTTGNAAAGAAAATTGATTTAAAACANAANANCAANAANTTTAAATATAATNGANTTGAGATAGAAAAAATTATNCCGCANAGAGATCCATTTTTATTAATTGATGAAATCATAGATGGGAAATTAGGNGAGTATGTTTGTGCTGTTAAATANGTNAGTNAAAATGAAAGCTANTTTAAAGGTCATTTCCCAGNTAATCCAATNATGCCTGGAGTNNTAATTATTGAATGCATGGCCCAAACAAGTTGTTTTTTATCTCTNAAGACTGTTGGTTCTCCNGAAAATAAACTTATGCTCTTATCNGTAATTAAAAGTTCAAAGTTTATNAAGAAGGTAGTTCCTGGTGATAAATTAATTTTGAGAGTAGAATTGNTTAAATTTAGGTTAAATAATGCTNTAATTAAAGGTATTGCAAAAGTTGATGATGAAATTGTAGCGGAAGCTGAATGGATGGCAACGGTTGTAGATAAATATGAAAATACATAAAACAAGTATAATACATAAAGATNCAATCATAGGCGAAAATGTTGAAATTGGACCTTATTGTATAATAGANAAAGATGTTAAAATTGGAAGTAATACCAAAATTNTACCNTATGTACATATTATGAGTAATACAACAATAGGNGAAAATAATATNATTCATCAAGGTTCAGTTCTTGGAGGAGCTCCACAAGATTTAAAATTTAAAAATGAATATTCTGAATTAATTATAGGTNATNATAATACAATTAGAGAAAATTGCACCNTAAATAGAGGAACTGAAGCTTCNGGAAAAACAATTATAGGAAGTAATTGNTTGTTTATGGCTTATGTTCANATAGCACATGATTGTATTGTTGAAGANAAAGTAATTTTGGCAAANGGTGTTCAATTAGGNGGACATTCAGAAATACATTATCATGCAACTGTTGGTGGAATGAGTCCTGTTCANCAATTNTGTAAAGTTGGACAACATTCTTTTATTGGTGGTGGACGAGTAGCATTACAAGATGTTCCCCCTTTNATATTAGCTAATGGTGAACCTTTAAAGTATTCAGGAATAAATTCCGTTGGATTAAGAAGAAGAAATTTTGATATAGAAAAGAGAAATTTAATAAAGAGGGCTTACAAATTAATCTATTTATCTAAGCATAATCGTTCTCAAGCAATTAAAGAAATTAAAAACTCCTTAGAAATGACAGATGAAATTAAAATAATTATCAACTTTGTCGAAAATAGTGATAGGGGCCTTATATAAAGCATCTTTTTTTATTATTATGTTTAATCAATTTGCTTTTTTGTTCAAATGAGCTGAATGAAAATGATTTTATTACTCAAAACTATATTCCATTTCAAGAATCTAATATAAGTTTTGGATTTAAATCTTTTTATGGTTTAGTAAACGATCAAAATGAATATCAAAAAATGTTATTTTTAAATAATTGGTTTTCAAATAATTTATATACTTCTGCTTTAATATCATTAATTGAAGATTCAAATGACATGCAACTTCGCTATAATCTATCATTGGGTTATGCATACAATGTGAATAACTTTTATCTTAAAAATTTTGTTTTATTATTAGGTTATAACAGACTAAGATTTAATAATGAAAATCCAAATCAAACTAATATGTCATATGATTTATTAATGAATGTTAAAATTGAAAAACTTTGGTTTACTTTTTCATATGGAATTATTGATTTAAATGATAGAATTGAAAAAATAAATTTAGGGTTGATGAGATCTATTCAAAGGAATTTTTTAATTTCTTTCAAATTAAAATATAGTTTTATAAAAGAAAAAAATATTATTACTCCATTTTTTAGTATAGGATATAAAATATGAAAAAAATAGGAATTTTAGGTTCAACAGGCTCTGTAGGTACACAGGCGTTAGAAATCATCGAACAATATCCTGATAAATTTGAATTAGTATTTATTTCAGGTCATAAAAATCTAAAAAAACTCATGGAGCA
Organism: Fidelibacterota bacterium; assembly: GCA_002707765.1. GTDB lineage: Bacteria > Fidelibacterota > Marinisomatia > SCGC-AAA003-L08 > D37C17. The sequence continues at coordinate 7,622 of PANV01000039.1, read as the reverse complement.
AAAAAAGAGATTTAAACCTAAATTAGTTTGTATATCTGATGATAAAGCATATAAAGCTTATAAGAAACAAAATTTAATAGATAAAAATATAACCGGTGGTTATGAAGGATTATTAGAACTGTGTGATGTAGATATAGATTTAGTTTTAAATTCAATAATGGGTTATAAAGGTTTATATATGTCCATTAAATTAATTGAAAATAAAATTGATTTAGCTTTATCTAATAAAGAAAGTATTGTTCAAGCAGGTTCGATTCTTACAAAATTAGCAAAAGAGAAAAAAGTAAATATTTTCCCTGTGGACAGTGAACACAGTGCTTTATGGCAATGTATTATTGGTGAAAAAAATGAAACGGTTGATAAACTAATTCTGACAGGTTCGGGTGGTCCATTTAGAACCTTAGAAAAAAATAAATTTAAAAGTATTAAAAGGGAGCAAGCATTAAAACATCCTAATTGGTCAATGGGTAGTAAAATTACAATTGATTCAGCTACTATGATGAATAAAGGATTTGAGGTAATTGAGGCACATTGGTTATTTGATATTGATTATAAAAATATAGAAATTGTTATTCATCCTGAATCAATTATTCATTCAATGGTTAAGTTTATTGATGGTTCTATAAAAGCGCAGCTTAGTAATCCAACAATGAGAATCCCAATACAATATGCTTTTACATATCCAGATAGATTAATAAGTAACGATACAGAATTTGACTTTATTTTGAATAATAAGTTTAGTTTTGAAGAGGTAGATTTTAATAAATTTAGATGTATTAAATTAGCTTATGAAGCAGGTAAAAAAGGGGGTACATTTCCTGTTGCACTAAATGTAGCGAATGATTTATCTGTAGATTTATTCTTAAGAGATAAAATTAACTTTATAGATATTGAAAGAGTAATTGAAGATTGTTTGAATTCCCATTCTTCAGTTTCAGATCCATCTTTAGAGGATATAAAATATGCAGTTAAAAACACGGAAAATTTTATAAAAAAATACAAATTTTAATATATGGACTTTATTACATCAATATTATCAATGATATTTATTCTTTCAATTCCAGTTTTTTTACATGAACTTGGACACTATTTAGCCGCTCGTTCAGTTGGAATTAAAGTAGAAAAATTTTATGTAGGAATGAATTTTTTTGGTCTAGGAATAAAAAAAACTATTAAAGAAACAGAATATGGTATTGGACTTTTCCCATTAGGTGGCTATGTAAAAGTCTCAGGTATTATTGATGAAAATCTCGATTCAACAAATTCAAATTCTAAACCTAAAGATTTTGAGTTTAGGTCAAAAAATACTTTTCAAAAGCTTTGGTTTTTATCTGCAGGTGTTTTGATGAATTTTTTATTATCTATAGTTATTTTTACATTTTTATACTTATTTAATGGAACTTATGAACTATCAGAAGAACCAATTATAAATAGTGTATCAGAGGTAATTGAATTACCTAATTTAAATCAAGAAATTATCACATTTACTTCTCCTGCCTATATATTAGGTTTAAAACAAAATGATAGAATCATAGAAATTGATGGTATTAAAATTAATACATGGTCAGATATTAGTTTTACACTTGCTGATAAAGCTGATTCTATTGTTGAAATTGTTTGGAAAACAGAATTTGGTGCTCAAGAAAAAGGTTCAGTTAAACTACTTGGAAGACCATCATTTGATGGAAAGAAAATTATAAATCAAGGCGTTTTAGGTATCATGGGTAATACTTATCATAGAGATTTGGGTTTTTTCGAATCATTTTCAATAGCGTCTTCAAATACTGGAAAAATTATATCAAGTTCATTCTTTGGATTTATCAGTATTATTTCTGGTAATATGCCTTTAGAATATGTTTCAGGTATTGTTGGTATTGCTAATGTAGCTAATGAAGAAGCAAAGACTGGTGGATTAATTGCTTTGATTTCATTAATGGCTTTTATTAGTGCTAATTTAGGTTTAATAAACATTCTACCTATTCCAGGTTTAGATGGGGGGCATGCTGTGATTAGCATAGTTGAAGGATTGATAGGTAGAGAATTACCAATCAAGGTAAAGTATACAATTCAATTCATTGGATTATTCCTAATTTTATCATTATTTATATTTACAATATTTAATGATATCAGAAATATTTTTAACTAACCATCAACTATCAATCCGAATGCAGTAGTTAATTTTAAAACTTGATGATTCGTATCAACTAATCTTTGAGCAATAATTTTTGTCAGATTATTTATTATTTTATAACCAACTTCTGGATTTTCTTCACAAATCTTAAAAAAATCTTTTTTATTTAGATAAGCTATTTTACAATCTGTTAATGCTTTAACTGTAGCTGATCGTTTGTTATCGTCAGTAAATAAAGATAATTCTCCAATTATGACATTATGATCAGAATTTACCCTAATAAATTCTTTTTCACGTAAATCATTATCATCTTTATTTTTATTTGTTGAAAGGGTTAGAGCTTTAGTGATATTCACTTCCCCATCTAGAAGAAATAATAATGTTTCGCCAGTATCACCTTCATGCATAATAATTTCATTTTTTCTAAATGATTTATTATCGATTTTTTTTAAAAAAACTTTAATTTCATCAGTGCCCAAATTATTAAATATCTTAAACTTTTGAAGTCTTTTTTCATCTAGTTTCATTTTATTATTAATGCTCCTTGTCCCTTTTTAATAATTGTATCTTTTTTTGGATTAATATCAACATTCACTTTATTTCTNTCTTCAAGNCCATGACCATGTTCAGAAAGTTTTTTTTCAATAAATTTATCTAATGCNGACGCATCNGAAGATAAAAACTCAGATATGCTAATACTTTCTTCTTCATAAAAAGTACCTATACAAATTTCTTGTTTTTCAGAATAGAAGTAATTGAANANATCTGAAAAAGTTTTACCNANAAATTCTTCNGGAATTNNTCTATTTNTAATATTATTATTTGCTTCTTTATCAATAATATGTTCGATNGCATGAGCTATNCTTGGATTGGTGATATGGGANGTAGTCATGAATGATTCNAAACTATGNTTNGTTAAAACAACATCAACATTTGCTCTTTTAAGAAAACCTATTTTTTCTTGATTATTTAGTTGAGCAACAACTTTAATTTTTGGTGATATTTTTTTAAGAGAAAGAGTTGCTAATATTATTTTTTCATCATTTTCAACTTGTTCGTCATTTAATATTATTGCATTAGTAGCATATGATGCATTGGCATTTTCAAGTGATGAATCTAATGTGAAATCTCCACGAATAAATCTAATAGATTTACTATTAAAATTTGATAAAAGATTATTTATCGAATCTTCAGATTCATTATTAATTAAAACTAAGTTTTTATTTTGAGACTTAGTTAATAATTCAATTAAATTATTAATATTACTATTCCAACCACAAATTAGAGTATGATTTTTATAATTTACTTTACCCAATCCTTTACCCTCCATTATTTTTCTTGTTGTGAATACTGATGAAATTGAACCAGTGACAATTGCAATTAAACTAATTCCAAAAAACATTATAATAACAGCAAGAATTCTACCACCAGTTGTTGTTGGTGACATATCTCCATACCCAACTGTTGTCATTGTAACAATGGTCCACCACAGCGAATTTTTAAAATTTGAAAATGATCCAGGTTCAATAAAAGATATAAAGATTGCACCTAAAAACCATGTTGAAAGTAATCCAAAGATTACTATGAATAGATAGTTTCTTTTTAGTTTATTAAACATACACCTTAATCTAAATATTTTTATTATAAACTGATATTAAAATTTTTAACAAAAAAAAACCCCTTCTAAATGTAAAAGGGGTTTTTTTAATCTTTAAAAAAATTAGAATCTATAGCTGAATAAAATACTCATTTTTTCAACTGTATCTTCATATCCATCCATTATAGAGCTTTCCGAATCATGGTTTACCATCCCAATACCCATGCCCATATTTTCATTTAAAGCGTAATGAACACCAAGACCGTATGTTAAACCTCCATCAATCATATCAGACCAATCACCTACAGTAACAGCATAACCTAAACTTGCCCAAACTGATACTTTATCGGATACTGGTTTCATAGGTAATGCATATACACTTGCAAAACCTCCATCATCATTGACAACATCGTAGTTTACACCGCCATTTAAAATCCATGATGGTTTACCTGTTTCTTCACAAACCCATGTTTTAAACATATGATTATAACCTAATGTCACGTTTTCAGTTTCATCAAAGTCATATGCTAGATATACAGTACCAGAAAATGAAAGTGAAATAGCTGATAATATGATTAATATGTTCTTCATTTTTACTCCCTTTTTTTATTTAAAAATTTTATGATTTTATTTTATACCCTTTTTTAAATAGATAGCTTGCAATAATAGTAAATATTGTTGAAAAACCAATACAAATTAAAAGTGAGGTTATGTAAGAAATTTCTTCAATACTCAATGTGGCATATCTTAATCCATTTATCATCCAATAAATTGGATTAAATAAAGAAACTTTTTGTGCCCATCCAGGTAACATTTCTAAAGAATAAAACACACCCCCCAGAAATGTCATAGGCATAAAAATAAAGTTTGAAAAACTTCCAATTTCATCCCATGATTTTGCTATTACTCCAATGATAACGCCAAAGGCAGAAAATGTCCATGAAACTGTTAATAAATAAAGTAATGTCAAAAGCCAATTATCAACTTTAAAGTCCGTATTTGGCATAATAATACACATGATTAAAATTGATAAACCGCAAATTAGACCTCTCATTGAACCACCAATAATATATCCTAGACTAACTTGTAATCCACTTAAAGGAGCAATTAAAATATCTTCAATAAATCTCAGGTATTTGGCTTGCATAATACTTGATGCGCTATTTTGGTATGCTTGGGTTATAACTGACATCATTGCTAATCCAGGAACAATGAAACTCATGTAACTTGTAGCAAAATATTCTTTTGGAATTTTATTTCCAAGAGTTTCACCAAAAACAATAATGTATAAAAGAGATGAAAGTAGAGCTGGAACAATGGTTTGTTTGTAAAGAACCATGAACCTGTAAACTTCTCTTCTTAAAAATGTTAAAAATTCTATATTCATTTATTAGTTAATTTTAGAAAAGCATCTTCTAAAGAACTATTAATAATATTAATATTATTAATAGTTGTTGTTTTTTCAATCTCTTTAATAATTGTTGATATTTCTTTATTTACTTCCTTGGTTTGAATCTTTATGATTTTATTTTCAGTAGTATATTTAAAATTATCAGATAATTTAAGATTATCTGATTCTTCAACTTCTATCTCAATAGTATTTAAGCTTACTTCTTTAATAATAGATTTAGTTTCACCTTGTTTAATTATTTCACCATTATTAATAATTGCAATCTCATCACATAATTTTTCAGCTTCTTCAATATAATGTGTTGTTAAGAGAATTGTTTTCCCAGCTTCATTTAATTCTTTTAAATAATCCCATAGCATATGTCTTAATTCAATATCTACGCCAGCTGTAGGCTCATCTAGAATTAAAATAGGCGGATCATGCACAAGTGCTTTTGCAATCTGGATTCTTCTTTTCATTCCACCTGATAAATGCCTGGAAGTTTCATTCCTCTTATGATATAAATCTAGTTTTTTTAAGATAGTATCTACTCTATCTTCAGCTTTTTTCTGTGGTACACCATAATAACCCGCTTGAAATAATAAAATTTGTCTTACAGAAAAAAAGACATCTAGATTTATTTCTTGTGGAGATAAGCCAATTGATTTTCTTGCAAGTTTGAAATCTTCAATAATATTATGACCGAGAATTTTAGCTTCACCTGATGATTTATTTACGAGCCCCGTTAAAATACCTATCGTTGTTGTTTTACCTGCTCCGTTTGGTCCAAGTAAACCAAAAAATGAACCTTTTTTAATATTAAGATTTATTCCTTTTAATGCTTCATCACCTGTTTCATATGTTTTCTTTAATGATGATATTTCAATTGCGTTCATTATTTAAATTTACTTTAAAAATATGTATAAGATTAAACTATTAATTTAAAATTAATGTTGTAACACATTCCACGTGAGGGGTATGTGGAAACATGTCAATGGGTTGTAAATCTTTTATTGAATATTTCTCGTTAATAAGTATTTCTAAATCTCTTGCCATAGTTGCTGGGTTGCATGAAACATAAATTATTTTTTTTGGTTTAATTTTCAATAAGTTTTTCAAAGTATTTGGATGTAATCCCGGTCGTGGTGGATCTACGATTACGGTTGTGGGTTTTTTAATATTATCCATCTTTTCGCTCCCTAGTACATCCTTTAAATCACCACAATAAAAATCAATGTTATCTATGCTATTAAGTTCTGCATTTATTTTTGCATCTTTTACTGCATCTTCAACAATTTCAATTCCGTAAACTTTTTTAACAAATTTTGATATATATATACCAATCGTTCCGGCACCACAGTATAAATCATAAACAATGTCACTCTCTTTAAATTCTGCTGTTTTAATGATATAATCATAGAGTGTTTTAACTTGATATGAGTTTGTTTGAAAGAAAGAATTAGCTGATATTTTAAAAGTGTAGTCTCCAATTTTTTCATTAATAAATTCCTGTCCATACAAAAGTTTTGTACTTCCAGATGCGATATTACTTTTTTTATTATTTATTGTATTTACTATACTTTTAATATTGGGTATTCTGTCTACCAGTGCATCTACAAGTGGCTTTACAATTTCAGGTTTATAACCAGCTGTAACTAGGTTTACCATCACCTCATTTGTATGTACGCCAATTCTAATAACAAGAAATCTTAGAAAACCGGTATGTTTTCTAACATCATAGGGAACCATTTTTTCTTTAACAGAGATTTCTTTTGAGATTTGTAGAATATCATTAAAAATATCATGATTAATATGACACTTATTAATATTTAATATTTTATCAAATCGTTTGGGTACGTGAAGACCAATCACAACATCATCATAGGATTCATCTCCAATATACCAAGGTACTCCAGAGAAGGTATATTCCATTTTATTTCTATAAAAAAAAGTTTGTTCACAGCCTATGATAGGATTGATATCTAAATCTTTTTCACCTGCAATTTTATTTAAAATGTCAGATATTTGTTTTTGTTTAAAGTACAGTTGTTTTTGATAGTCAAGTTGCTGTGTTGTGCATCCACCGCACCACTCAAAATGTTCACATGGGGGATCTACTTGATCTTTTGATTTTTTGATTGTTTCTATGCTGTATGCTTCAACATAGTTTTTTTTAATTTTACTTATTTTAGCAATGACGTCTTGATTTGGGATAGCATCTTTAACAAAAAAGACTAAATCATCTTCTTTGGAAATCCCTCGCCCTCCAAATGCAAGGTCTGAGATTTTAAGTTTAATCTCTTGTCGTCGTTTTAGTTTTTTATCTTCCATATTTAGCAACTAAAAATATAAAATAATACCTCTATATTCTATATAAATAAAAAAGCCCTTCATTAAGAAGGGCTTTTTTTATAAAACTCGTTTTGCTTTTGTTTACTATTTTAAAAGCATCAACTTCTGAGTTGAGATTTGACCTGCACCCCCAGCTCTTACCAAGTAAACAC
>PANV01000038.1 GCA_002707765.1 Fidelibacterota bacterium | reverse complement strand
CTTGTATTTAAGAACAAAGGATTTTCAAAAAAATTTAATTCAATATTTTTTGAATATAGATTTAATCTTTTTAACAACCAATTATCAGCAGGATCATATAAATTTATTTTTTTTAAATCTTTATGGTTTTGTTTAATGAAATTTCTTATGTCTGATAATTTGTCTTGACTATCAATGTAAATAACTTTGATTTTTTTACTTATTAAGTAATCTTTATATTTTTGCATTGAAGATCTATGGTAAGCTATTTTATGCTTGTGAAATTTATACTGATTAAAAAATAAATTTTCTTCAATTATATAAGTATCTTTTTTGTTTTGAATAATTTCAGATTTTTGAAAAAGTTGATTTGGAAAAATTATATTAATTTCTTTATTCATATTTAATTTGAGAACAGATATTTGTTTGATTTATTCCAAAGTATACCAACAGCTGCTATTCCAACAAATGCAACCAAGTAATGCATACATGTAAAAAGTAATGCTAATTGTATAGTATAATTTTCAATAATAAATCCCGTAATTAATGAACTAAGGACTACCATTAACCTAGAATATATTCCAAGTACAGTTTGCACTCTTCCCATTATTTTATTATCAACATTTTCCATAATTATAGTCCTTGTAATAATTCTACTTGAATTTATATTAATACCAAGCAAGAAAAAGAAAAATGCAGCGAATAATATATTAGGCATAATCGATGATAATAATAGAGATATAAAGCCAAATAGATAACATCCTCTAAGAACTAAACTCCTTGACCAATATGAAGTTAAATAACCAACAATTAAAACTGATATAAAAGCTCCTAAACCATAAAAACCATCTAAAATACCATATCCTAATGTTCCCATATCAAAAATTTGAATTGATATAGATATAGTTAAAACTGATAAAGATCCCCATATTGCCACATCTGACAAAATAGTTGTAAAAGATAACATTGTGATATCAAATCTTTGTCTCAAAAATATAAATCCTTTCATCCAAGATTTAATAATGTTTGAATTTGATGAACTTTTTATAGAATTTTTAAATGGTGCAAAGGAAATTAAAATTCCAGATGTTAAATATGCTAAAATATTTATCCACAGTGCTACAAAAGGGCTATAAAAATGTACTACGAAACCACCTATGCTAGCTCCCAAAATAGAACCAATTTGAAAACTTGCAGAAAGTAATTTATTTGCATCATAATATTCTGATTCAGAAACAATTTCTTGTGTAAATGCTTGTGAAGTTGACCAAAATAATGAATTACCTATACCCATTAAAAAAACTACTGGATACAAAAGTAGTATTGTAAAATCAAAATAATTGAGTGATAATAAAAATAAGAAAATAATGATTGTTCTGAATATATCTAAAAAAACCATTAACCATTTTCTATTGGTTTTATCAATTATATATCCAGTAAACAAAGAAATAAATAGTCCTGGTATAGTAGCAGATGCAATAATTTTTCCTAATGTATATTCAGAACCAGTTTCTGCAAGTACCAACCAGCTTATTGCAATCATATTAAACCCAAAACCAATTAGCGATATTATATTACCAAGGAAAAATAACAAAAAAGTAGGTTTTTTTAAAATTGCAATCATGATATTCTCTAATATGAGTTTAGCATATCTACAGATATGATTTCGCTTTGATCTAAAAATTCAATTTTAAATTTATTTGTTTTTTCAATATAAATACCATCTCCCTCGTTAACTATTAAATTGTTAATTTTCACTTTACCAAATGATAAAACAAAATACATATGTCTTTTATATCCAAGATCATAATTAATTGAGTTTTTATTGCCTTTAATTCTAACTAAAGAAACATCCTGGTTAATTCTAGGAATTTTTAATTTATCATATTTATTTTGGCCAGAAGCAAGAATTTGAATTTGCTTTTCATTACTATTATCAATATTAATATTTTCCCATTTAGGTCTAACATTTAACGTATTTGGCTCTATCCATATTTGAAATAGCTTAGTAAATTCTTCAGTATTATTATATTCAGAATGTGTAATACCTCTACCTGCCGACATAATTTGGATTTGTCCTGACTTAATTTCTCCAGAATTACCTAAATTATCCTTGTGTGTAATTTTACCCTTCCTAATATATGTGATAATCTCCATGTTATCATGTGAATGCATAGGAAATCCAGTTTTGGGACTAATGGTATCATCGTTCCAAACAAGTAATGGTTTTACAGGTTTGATTAAGGGGTTAAAATAATTTGCAAAGTTAAAATGATATTTAGCGTTTAACCATCCATAATTATGATTACCTAAAGCACTGTATTGGAAAATTTTAATCATTTTAGATAATAAAAATTTATCTATCTTTCTTGACTATTGCTTTAATTAATTTCATATCTCTAAAGAAAACCCAAACACCTATATTAAGAGATCCAATTATAAAATTAAAAAATGATTTTTCATATGAAAATAAGAAAATATTATAAAGTCCTATAATGAGGTTAATGGTTATTGCAAACCTTAACATTTCCATTTTTTCATTAGTTTTCATATTATCCTTCATAAAAGTTTATCCATATAGTTCCAGCTTAATATTTGATGAATCAAAACCAAGATAGGATAATTGTTGCTTAGCATCAACTATCATATTCCTCCAACCACACAAATAAAACAAAGGATTTTGTAGTTTTTCATTTTTAACAATATTATTATATTGCTCATGTACATATCCAGTTTCACCATCCCAGTTTTCTCTAGACAAAACGGGTATGTAATTAAAATTTGGAATGGATTTTACCATTTTTTTCATTTCGTCATAAAAAAGTAAATCATTTTTAGTTCTGGTTCCAAAAATTAAAAAAATTCTTTTGGGATATTTTCCTGATAATTCTATTTCATCCAAAATACTTTTAAACGGAGCAAGTCCAGTACCAGTGCAAATAAAAAAAATATCTCTATTAGTATTTTCTGGCATTATAAAATTACCTTTAGGACCCTTTATTTCAATATTTTCACCAGGCTCTACATCTCTAAATAAAATCGTTGTTAGTTTACCATTTTCAACTTTTACAATAATTAATTCTATTAGATTTTTATTCTTCGAAAATGAAGCAATTGAATAATTTCTTTGAACTCCTCTGACTTTTAATGTAATAAATTGACCAGGAGTAAAAATAAAATCTTCATCAAATTGAATCGTAAACTTCCAAGTTTGCTTTGTTAGTTTTTTGATAGATTTTATTTTAGCATTTAACCAGTTATGAGATTTTATCGACATATAACACCTTTTTTATTAACTAAAATTAACTTGCACGATTTGCACGATATTTTAATAAATATATATTATATGATACAACAAAATTTATCTTATATAAAAAAAACCTCTCAAAATGAGAGGTTTTTTGTGGTCGAGCAGGGACTCGAACCCCGGACTTCCGCCTTGTAAGGGCGGCACTCTGAACCAACTGAGTTACTCGACCTTTATCAATCTAATTATCAAGTGCTAATTTAATAACATCTTCTACATCTTTTACAAATGTTATTTTTAAATCTTTTTTAACTTGACTAGGAATCTCTTCTAAATCCTTTTCATTAAGATGTGGAGCTATTATGTGATTTAAACCAGCCCTATGAGCTGCAGTAGATTTTTCTTTTAATCCACCAATAGGCAAAACGTTGCCTCTTAATGAAATTTCACCTGTCATTCCTAACATGCTTTTTACTGATTTATTTAAAAGCAGTGAAACAATCGCAGTAATCATAGATACTCCTGCAGATGGACCATCTTTAGGAATGGCTCCTGCAGGAACATGAATATGAATATCATGTTTTTTATAAAAACTTTGATCAATTCCAAGCTTTTTTGCGTTTGTTCTAACATATGAAAAGGCAGCCTGAGCAGATTCTTTCATTACATCACCCAGTTTACCTGTAAGCTTAAGCATTCCCTTACCCGGCATCTTACATGCTTCAATAAAAAGAATGTCTCCTCCAAATGCAGTCCAGGCGAGACCAACTACAACACCAGGCTTGTTAGCTCTTTCAGCAACATCTGAAAAAAACACCTCTGGCCCTAAATAATTATGTACCACTTCTGGAGTAACTACAACTTTCTTTTTTACTTTTGTAGCAATATCTTTAGCCGTTTTCCTACACACATTTGAAATTTGTCTTTCAAGATTTCTAACACCTGCTTCTCTGGTATAAGATTCTATTAATTTTGAGATTGATTCATCTTCAACTTTGATTTCATTTTTCTTAAGACCGTGAGATTTAATAGATTTAGGTAACAAATGTTTTTTAGCAATTTGAAGTTTTTCATCATGAATGTATCCTGTAAAATCTAAAATCTCCATTCTATCTCTCAGTGGACCAGGTATTTGATCTATTCGATTAGCTGTAGTAATAAACATAACATTTGATAAATCAAAATCGACCTCTAAATAATGATCATTAAATGAAAAATTTTGCTCTGGATCTAAAACTTCAAGTAATGCACTAGATGGATCACCTCTAAAATCCATACCTAATTTATCTATTTCATCTAAAATGAAAATTGGATTGTTAGTACCTGCTTTTTTTAAACTAGATATGATTCTTCCAGGTAATGCACCAATGTACGTTCTTCTATGGCCTCTAATTTCCGCTTCATCTCTGATTCCACCAAGTGAAATTCTTACAAATTCTCTTCCCATTGACTTAGCGATAGATTTACCAATCGAAGTCTTGCCTGTACCTGGAGGTCCTGAAAAACAAAGAATAGGACTTTTAATTTTTTCACCTTCTTTGCTTCTACTCTTTTTTAAACTTCTTACTGCTAAATGTTCTATTACTCTTTCTTTAACTTTATCTAGACCAAAATGATCTTCATCAAGTGTATTTTTAGCGAATTCCAAGTCTTCAATATCTTCAGATTCCTTTTCCCATGGCAATTCAACCAACCAATCAAGATATGTTCTAGTAACTGTATATTCTGGAGAATGAGTAGGAATTTTTTCAAGCCTAGATAATTCTTTATTAGCAACTTTTAGAACTTCTTTAGGCATTTTTGCATTTTTTATTTTTTCTTCAATTTCTTTCAATTCAATATTAGATTCGTCTTCTCCAAGCTCTTTCTTAATTGCCTTTAACTGTTCTCTAAGGTAATATTCTTTTTGAGTTTTTGAAATTTCATCTTGAACATCCGCCTGTATTCTATCACCAAGTTCAATTCTTTGTATTTCATGATTAATCAGAACTGAAGTTCTCTCTAATCTCTTATAAATATTTAACTCTTCTAATATACTTTGTTTTTCAGCAGTAGATATATTCATCAAGGAAATTGCTTTATCAGCAATTTTTTCAGGACTTTGTAAATTACTTAATACATTTGACTGTTCATCAGATAAGTAAGGAGCCACTTCAATTAAATTTGAAAACATAGATTTAATATTGCCTGTTAACGCCTTCATTTCAAGTTCATCGTGATCAATTACATTTTGACTAATTTCATATTCAGCAGTATAATAATCAACAAATTCATTAAACTTCGTAATTTTAATTCTTTCAATACCTTTAACAATTGCAGATTTTGATTTGTCAGGCATATCGAATACTTTCATAACTTTACCTAAAACTGCATGCTCATATAAATCTTCAGGTTGAGGATTTTCTTTATTCCCGTCTTTTTGTGCAACAACTAAAATATTCTTATCTTCTTGAATACTGACATCAGCAATAAGCTTTAATGATTGCTGTCTTCCAATATAAATTGGTATTATTTGATTTGGAAAAAGAACTGTATTTCTAAGTGGTAATACAGGATAAACCTTTTTTAATTTTGTCACTAATAAACCTCCATACTTTAATAACTATATTCATTTCAAAGATTGTACCAAAAGACTAGGATAGTGAATTTAAATATAAAGCATGTAATTTTGACATGTTTTTATTAAAAAACCTGACAAGCAATTATTAGGAGTATGACTCCAATCCAAACTCACGCGCCTGAGAATCCGCATGATAGGAAGACCTAACTAGAGGCCCTGATTCTACAACTTTAAAACCAAGCTCATAACCATATTTCTCATAATCTTTAAATATATTGGGATGAACAAATCTTTTAACTGAAAGGTTAGATTTTGTTGGTTGAAGATATTGACCAATATTAAAAATTTCAACTCCAGTTTTTGCAACTAAATCCATTGTTTCATAAACTTCTTCATCAGTTTCACCTAAACCAACCATCATACCAGTTTTAGTTGACATATTTTGTGAAACTGCATATTTCAACACATCTAGTGACCTTCTCCAATTTGACTGCCTCCTAACATCTAATGAAATTCTTTCAACACATTCAATATTGTGCGAAAAAATATTGGGTCGAGCATCAAAAACTAAGTCAAGTGCAGGAGTGTAACCTTTAAAATCTGGAGTAAGAACCTCTACTGTGCAATCCGGGACCATATTTCTGATAGATTTTATTGTTTCATTCCAAATTTTAGCACCATAATCATTCTTCAACTCATCTCTATCTACAGAAGTAATTACAACATGTCTTAAGTTTAAGGTTTGAACTAATTTAGCTACTCGCTCTGGCTCATTGTAGTCTACAGGTAAGGGCTTGCCAGTTTTAACTGAACAAAAGCCACATGATCTTGTACAAGTATCACCTAATATCATAACTGTAGCAGTCCTATTATCCCAGCACTCATATATATTTGGACATCTTGCCTCTTCACAAACTGTATGCAACGAATTCTCTTTCATTAAATCTTTCATCTCNGAANAATTTGAACTTGTATTCAATTTAACTTTAAGCCATTCAGGTTTCTTGGATGAATTTTGAGAATTAATTGGTGGTTCGTTAATTTTTATCATATNTATTAAANTTTAAAGNTCAATTTCATCAAATGAAAAGTGTTCAAGTAATTCTTTAATTTTCCCTAAAAACTTTGTTCCATAAGCTCCATCNATAATTCTATGATCNTATGCTAAAGTTAGNTACATCATACTTCTNGGNACAATAACATCACCATAATNNGTTTCTTTAACAACAGGTCTCTTATGAATAGANCCTANACTTAAAATTGCAACATTTGGCTGATTAATGATTCCCATCCCAAATAAACTTCCAAAAATTCCAGGATTAGTTATTGTAAATGAAGAACCCTGAGCTTCATCTGGAGTNAGNCTTCCTAATCTAGCTCTATTTGCTAAATCATTTGTAGATCTTGTTAAGCCTAANAAATTAAGTTCTTCTGAATTTTTAATAACNGGAACAATTAAATTATTATCNGGAAGAGCAACAGCTATACCCATATTAATNTTTTTATTATGACTAATATNTTCTCCNATAATTGAACAATTAATCAATGGATATTCATTAATTGCTTTAATCACAGCTCTAGTTATAAAAGGTGTATANGTTAATGAAGTATCATATTTTAAATCATAACTTTTTTTNTTATNATTTCTAAAATTGACTATAGATGTCATATCTACTTCATTTGAAGANTAAACATGNACAGAGGTATCTCTAGATTTNATCATATGTTTAGCTATCATNTTCCTAATATGACNCATNGGTTCAATATNNGTATTAAGAGTTNNTAACTTCTTGGCTANANNTNGATATTTGATTATTAATNTTTGTANNATNATCNNTACCNANATCTTTTAAANATTCAGAATNNAGTTGTTTTTTTTGTTTGATATAGTTCAANATNTCATTTTTATTNACTCTAGAATTATGACCTGAACCTTTNATANNNCTTANTTCAGNTGAAGAAACNCCTTCTTTTTTTGCAATACTCTTAACAAGTGGNGAAAAAAATCTTCTTTCATTATCAANATCANANGTATCANTTTCAGATTTTTTTTCATNANAACTNTCTTCTAAANTAATATTTTCTTCTNAATNAGATTTTTTNNCTGNAATAGTTTGNTTTTTTTNANCCTTNGATGGCTTNTCNTCAATAGAATCTCCAATCTTAGCTATAATCTCACCTACNGGCACAGTTTCATTNGTNTTATATAATATTTCNAATAATANNCCAGAAGCNGGAGAAGGTACTTCTGAATCTACTTTNTCAGTAGATATTTCNAGAATTGTTTCATCTCTTTNAATAGAATCTCCAATATTCTTTTTCCATTCTAAAATTGTTCCCTCTGTAATTGATTCTCCGAGCTTGGGCATTATTACATCAGTTGTCATAAAATCTCCAATTAATATTTTATAATTTCTTTAATCATTTTAACAATCCATTCTGTCTGAACCAAAATTTGATNCTCNAAAACAGATGAATACGCAACAGGTAAATCTTTTGATGCAACTCTCTTAACAGGAGCATCAAGTAATTCAAAAGCATTTTCATTAATCAATGATACAATTTCTCCTCCATATCCTCCTGTTAAATTATCTTCATGAACAACTATCAATCGATTAGTTTTCTTTAATGATTCTATAATTAAGTCNAAGTCAAGTGGATAAAGAGTTCTTAAATCAATAATTTCAANACTTTCACCTGATTGCNTNGATGCATCTANACTNTTCTGNACNAAAGCACCCCATGTTACAATCGTTAAGCTTGAACCNTTTTGAACAATTTTCCCNTTACCAAAATTTAAAAAATAATCTTTATCAGGTTCNTTNGAAGAAGCATAGCCTTGCCTATACAAACCTTTATGCTCAAAAAACAACACAGGNTTATTCATTCTACATGCAGCTTTTAANAATCCCTTTGCNTCNGNAGCATTTGATGGNTATGCAATCATAATNCCAGGTAAATGTGTAAAATATCCATCNATACTCTGNCTATGNCATAAAGAGCCATGNATATAACCCCCTACTGGAACACGTACAACAACTGGNCATTGCCAATCACCATTAGACCTNTAGTTCATTGTAGCAAGTTCGTTTCTTATTTGCATCATNCTTGTCCATATATAATCTCCAAATTGAATTTCAACAACTGGTTTATAACCTAAAGTTGCTAAACCTATTGCTGTACCTATAATCGAAGATTCTGCGAGTGGAGAATTAAAAACCCTCTCTTCACCAAACTTATCTGTTAATCCTTTGGTTGCAGTAAATACTCCACCTTTACCACCGGCAACATCTTGACCAAATACCAACATTTTATCATTAAATTCTAATTCCTCATCCATAGCATGATTTATTGCATCAACTAAAACTACATCATTTTCTTTTAAAACAATATCAGAATCAAACTTTTTTTCTTCAACAAATAAATTTAATGCGCTATCTTCAGGATCATTTTGTTTTTCAGCCCACAACGCATCTTCATCAATTTCATCTGAAATACTTTTTTCTAACTTTAAAAAATCATTTTTTGATAAAATATTATTTTTAATGCATACATGTTTAAATTTTTCAAGAGGATCATTTTTTTTATCAGATTTTATATCTTTTTCTAATCTGTATTTTCTGTGGTCATCTGATGAAGAATGGGGCAGTAGCCTAACAACCATTGATTCAATTAGTGTTGGTCCAAGTCCCTTTCTAGCTCTATCACATGCAGAATTAAAAGCAATCAATGATTCAAAATAATCAGTTCCATCTATTTTTATTCTATGAAGATTTTCATATCCTGATGAAATTTTATACACAGAACCACCTGATGTTTGTTCATCAATAGGTACAGATATTGCATATCCATTATTTTCAATATGAAAAATGACTGGTGCCTTAACTCTACTTGACCAATTAAGTGCTTCATGAAAATCTCCTTGACTAGTCGTACCTTCTCCTGATGAGACATAAACAATACCATTTTCATTATTTTTATTAAGAGCAAAAGCAGCACCTGTTGCTTGTAAATACTGAGTTCCTGTAGGACTGGATTGGCTAACTATATTTAGCTTTTTATGACCAAAATGCTGAGGCATTTGCCTACCTCCTGAATTTGGATCAGAATCTTTTGCCAAAAAAGATAAAAGAATTTCCCTAGATGTCATTCCAAGGCCTAAACAGTACGCTTGATTTCTATAATAGGGATAAGAATAATCCTTTTCTGTTTTGAAACATTTAGAAGCAGCTACTTGCACAGCTTCATGACCTGATGCACCAATATGGAAAAAACCTTTTCCCTGTTTTAATAAAATCAGTTGTTTTTCATCTAGTTTTCTAGATTTATACATCAAATTATAAATCTCTATTAAGTCTTTCTTCGTATGATTCTTGTATTTCTTCAATTTATAATTTTAGTTTCATTAATAAAAAAATTAGCCAAATAGTTCATGACTTCAAAAGTATCTATTTCCTTATTTAAAAATTCAAATAAAGATGTTATTCCATATTCTTGAATTCCGCAAGGAATCATACCATCATAGTATTTCATATCAGGATTTAAATTTAATGCGAAACCATGCATTGTTACCCATTTAGATAGACGAACTCCCATAGCACATATTTTTTCATCATTAACCCATACTCCTGTTAAATTTTCCTTAGTGGTTGCATTAATAGCGTACTTTTCTAATGTTTTGATAATTATTTTCTCTAATGTTCTCATATACCAAGATACGCTTTTCCTATATTTATTTAAATTTATTATAGGATAACCTATTAACTGTCCAGGACCGTGATAAGTGACTTGTCCTCCCCTGTCTGTTTGTATTATATCAATTTTATCCTGATATCTATCTAAAATATAATTTGAATCTGCATTTTTACCTAAAGTGTAAACATGATTATGTTCTAAAAACAAAACAATATCACCGAGTTCATCACTTTTAACTAAATCATGTATTTTTTTTTGTAAATTCCATGCACTGGAATATTCAACTTTACCAAGGTAATAAAAATTTATTTCATCATTATTAGAATTTCCATTTAAATAGTCTAAAATATCAAGATTAGATATAAATTTTGAAGATAAATCAACTACTGAATTTAAAATCAATTGGTTATTCATATGTGAATAGCCTCTTTGAAAGCATCAGCAGTTGCTTCATGAATAGCTTCTGATAAAGTAGGATGAGGATGAACAGTTTTAAGTATTTCGTGATATGTTGTCTCAAGCATTCTAGCTATCCCGACTTCGCTTATTAAATTTGATGCATTATGTCCAATAATATGACATCCTAATAGTTCTCCATATTTATCATCATAAATAACTTTTACAAAACCTTCATGACTACCATCAGCTAAGCTTTTTCCAAGAGCTCTAAATGGAAACTTTCCAACCTTTATGCTATAACCAGAGTCTTTTGCTTTTTTTTCAGTTAAACCAACAGATGCTATTTCAGGTTCACAATATGTGCAAGCAGGTATATTTTTATAATTCATCTCACTTGAACTATGATTACAAATATGTTCAACAGCAACTATAGCCTCAGATGATGCTACATGAGCTAACAGAGGTGGTCCACTCACATCACCTATAGCATAAATATTTTTAATATTAGTTTGTAAATATTTATTTTTAAGAATAAATCCTTTATCAGTTTCAATCCCTATTTTTTTTAACCCAATATTTGATATATTACCTGTTACACCAATAGCAACTAATAAAATATCTGTATTCAGCTCATGATTATCCAATGATACTTTAACATGATTTTTTAAACTCTCTACTTTTGAAACTTTTTGGTTTGTTAAAACATTTATTTTTCTTTTAGAAAAAATTGAAGTAAGCTCTTTTGATATATCTTCATCTTCATTAGGTAAGATCCTGGACATTGATTCGATTAATGTTACTTCGCTTCCAAATGTATTGTATAAGTGTGCAAATTCAACACCTATTGCACCAGCTCCAATTATAGTAATTTTTTTTGGTATTTCTTTTAAAACCATAGCTTCTCTTGATGAGATTATTTTTTTTCCATCAAGTTTTATTCCAGGTAAATTCTTTTGTTTAGTGCCCGTGGCAATAATGATGTTCTTAGTCTTAATTAATTCACCTGAACCATTCAAAGACAATGTGTTGTTATCGAGAATATTAGCTTTTGAATTGAAAAACTTTATATTATTCTTATTCATTAAAAACTCTATACCCTTATTTAATCTTTTAGAAATATTTCTAGAACGCTGAATAATTTTTTCCCAATTTACCTTATAATCTGAAATATCAATTCCATACTTACTAGAATTTTTAATTAAATCAAACACATATGCATTTTTTAATAATGACTTTGTGGGTATACATCCCCAATTTAAACAAACTCCACCAAGTTCAGACTCTTCAGCAATTGCTACTTTTTTACCCAACTGCGAAGCACGTATGGCAGCTACATAACCACCAGGTCCTCCTCCAATTACAACAATGTCATAATCTGCTTTCATTAAAATTGCTTGGGCATTTTTATAATATCCAAAAATTCTTTTCTGGTTTTGTTATCTTCTCTAAAGATACCAACCATGGATGATGTGGACATATATGATTTTTTCTTTTGAACGCCTCTCATTTGCATACACATATGCTGACCTTCTATTATAACAGCTACACCTTTAGGTTTTAATGTATCCTGTAACATTGTTGCAATTTCTTTTGTCATTCTTTCTTGCACCTGTAATCTCCTGGAAAACATATCTACAATTCTAGGTATCTTAGAAAGGCCAATTATTTTACCATCTGGTATATATGCCACATGCGCAACTCCAAAAAAAGGTAACAAATGATGCTCACACATGCTAAAAAATTCAATATCTTGAACAGTCACCATTTGATCATATTTTTCTTCAAAGACAGCATTATTTATCATTTTTTCTACATCTTGCCTATAGCCACTGGATAAAAAATCCCAAGCTTTGGCAACTCGAAGCGGTGTGTTTAATAATCCTTCTCTATTGGGATTTTCTCCAATTTCTTCAAGTAGAATTCTGGTAGCTTTTTTAATTTTTTCGTTAATCATTTATTCTCCATTAGGTCCAAAATATTCTGTAAAAATTGTAGGGGTTTCTCTAAGTTTAATTTTATGTAATTTCATTTTATCTTTCAAAAATGGGTAAATTTGATTCCATATAAAAATCACTAAATTTTCAGTAGATGGTTGTCTATTTTCAAACCATGGGACATCTACATCAATTTGAGAATGGTCTAAAACCTTAATAACTTTATTTTCTACAACTTCTTTTAAATCTGAAAGATTAAGGATAAAACCAGACTCTTTACAAGGCTGTCCTGCGATCGTTACATCAAGTTGATAGTTATGACCATGTATTCTGACATCGTCACCAAAAATTTGTATATTTTTTTCATCTGACCAATTTTCGTTCCAATATTTGTGAGCTGCACAAAACTTAAATTGTTTGGTTATATAGGGCATATTGTTCCTTTTATAAATTGCATATGCAATGGTTAATTTGAGTTTTTAATTTACAAAAATTATTCTATACGTAACAAATTCATTTGATAGAATTTTCTTGGATTTATATGATAATATATTTTATGTTATGTGCGTAATTAAAAAAAATTATGAGAGAAATACTTATATCAATATCAACAGTTTTAATTATTGGATTTAGCTTCTATTTTCAAAATAGTTCAAATAAATCTGATGATGCTGTTTTATTTCAAAATTCTTCTACAAAATCAAAATTCAATTCAGGGATATCAATTCAAGATGCCGGAGAATTAATAATAATAGAACAAAAACCTAACGATGCCACTATTATTATTGACAAAGAAGATTTAGATGATATTTTAGTGTTCTTGAATACTAAAAACGATTCTAACTAATTTTAAGAAAAGCCTAAAATTTTTCCTACTTGAAAAACTAATAGTGATGCTGTGTAGGCTAAAATTGTCATATAAAAAATCATAAAAATTGGCCATTTCCAACCATTAGTTTCTGTTTTTATTACTGCAAAAGTAACCATACATTGTGCAGCATATACATAAAAAACCATCAATGAAATTGCAATAAGTGGTGTATAAGTTTTTTTACCTGTTTTTTCGTCGATATCATTTCTCATGGCTTCTTTTAAACTAACCATATCTTCACCATCATTATCAATATTATAAATTGTAGATAATGTGCTAACTACAACCTCTCTAGCAGCGAATGAAGTAATAAGAGCAATACCTATTTTCCAGTCAAAACCTAGAGGTTCAATTACAGGCTCAATTGTTTTACCAATTTTACCTGCATAACTATTAGATATATCAACCTCTCCAAAATTATTTTTAGGGAAAGATGCAAGAAACCATAGCGCAATTGAAATTATCATAATAATCTTACCAGCATCAAATAAAAATAATTTCCCTCTATTATATACTTGTCTAAAAACGGATTTAAAAATTGGAAATCTATATGCAGGTAATTCCATTACAAATGAAGGATTACTTGACTCAGTTAATACCTTACTAAAAATCTTTGCTAAAATAAATGCAGTTATAGTACCCAAAAAATACATTAAGACCATAACAAATCCTTGCAACCCAACAAGCCCAAATAAATATGTTTCTGGTATGAATGTACCTATCATTAAAACATAAACAGGTAACCTTGCACTACAACTTATCAATGGTAAAATTAAAATCGTGATAAGTCTTTCCTTCCAACTATCTATAGTTCTTGTTGAAATAATTCCTGGTATAGCACAAGCATATCCACTCATAATTGGCAATATAGATTTACCATGTAAACCCATAGTTCTCATAAATCTATCCATCATGAAAGTTACTCTAGTCATGTATCCACTATCTTCTAAAAGAGTCATAAAAGACATCAATAAAATAATTTGAGGTAAAAATATTACTATTCCTCCAATACCTGCTATAACTCCATCAACTATTAAATCACGAAAAAGTCCATCAGGCATAATACTATATATATAATTTCCAAATGAAGCTACTAACGAATCAATTAAATCCATTGGATAACCAGCCCAAGAAAATATAGATTGAAAAATGAAATATAGAATACCTACAAAAATAATTGGTCCGAAAAAAGAATGTGTTAAAACTCCATCAATTTTCTCACTAAAAGTTTTTTTCTCAATGACTTTTATTTTTTTAAATGAACACTTCAGTAAAACTTCATCTATCCAGCCATATCTTAAATCTGACTCTAATGTAGTGAGCAATGGTTTCATATCTTTGTTGAGTCCGTCAATTGATTTATTAATAGAATTTCTTATTTTCAACTTATCATCTTCATTTAATAAAATATTATCTAGATGCTCAGGATTACATATAAATCTTAAACTTAAATTATTTTTAAAAGTATCTTTTACCTTGAAAACTGATTCAATACTTTCAGTAACTGGGATAATGGATTCAAGGATATCTTTACCTAAATTCATCTTACAATTTTTTTTAAATTCAGATAATGAAAATAATTCCCTAAGGTTACCCTTTAGTTCATCTAAACCAACTTTAGTTACAGCTGAAAAAGGAATAACATTTAGGATATTTAGCTCTTCTTTTAATTTTACATAATCAAATTTATTTTCGTTAATTAGAAGATCATTCATATTCAACAATAAAATGGTTGGGATATCCAATTCAAGTAATTGCGAACAAAAATATAAATTTCTCCTAATATTATTTGCATCAGCTACATAAATAATAGTATCTGGTTTTAGCTCTGGCTGACGAATCCATTTATATATATTCTCTGAAACTATTTTTTCATCAATAGACTGAGAAACTACACTATATGATCCAGGATAATCTTCTAAACTGATTTTTTTACTTTCATCTAAATTAAAATCTGCAACTTTCTTTTCAACAGTAATACCAGGATAATTAGAAACTTTTTCATTTAAATTTGTTAAAAGATTAAAAATAGCAGTTTTACCACAGTTTGGATTTCCTAAAATCGCAACTTTTAAAACATCCTTCATATCTTAATCTCCAATTATGAAAATAAAACTTGCATCTTCTTTTCGAAGAGTTAAGTAGTAATTATTAATTTTTATTAAAACAGGTCCACCAAATGGTGTTTTCTTTATCATTCTTACTTGAACTCCAGGCATTAAACCCATTTCAGCCAATCTGAGTTTTGAATGATTTTTATTATCGAGTGATATGATTTTTGCAATATCATTTTCTCTTAATTTATATAAATTTTTCATGCACTAATTTAAAACATATTGAGATTAATTCTCAATTTTATTTGCATATTAATTTATATATATATTAACTTATGATATTGAGATTGTGTCTCATTAACATAATTATTGAGAATTTGTCTCATAATCATAAATAATAATAAATAGGAGTTAATAACTAATGAAAAAAATGTTATTACTTATAAGCAGTTTATTCATCGCGATTTCTTTTGCTGATGAATTTGTAGAAGACGGTACAACAACCATTGGTGGTTATGGTGAAATGCATTTAGATATGGAAAATGGTAAAAGAGAAGGATATCCAGATAATAATATGGATTTCCATCGATTCATTTTCTATATTAAACATCAATTCAATTCTGAGTGGTCTTTAATGTCAGAAATTGAAATAGAACATAATATGGTAGGTTCATATTATGAGGACTGTGTATTAGAATGGGACCCTGTTTCTCAAACAAATGTAGAAACCTGTACTGAGGGTGGTGCATTAGGAGATAATGGTAAGGGTGCATATGTTGCAATGGAACAGGCTCATTTAAACTACTGGAATGGAACTTGGGGTTTTAAAGGTGGTGTTGTTCTAGTACCTTCTGGTATAATAAATGAATATCATGAGCCACCAACATTTATGAGCGTTGAAAGACCAGCATATCATTCTAAAATTATTCCAACAACATGGTTTGATAATGGTTTCCAATTTTATACTAATAGAGGTGATTTCAGTCTTATGTTTTCAATGGTTGGAGACTTAGATGGTGATGACATTACTACTTCTGGGCTTAAAGGAGCTAGAAGAAAAGGTCAATATTCTAACTTTGATAGCTGGACTAAAACATTTCAAGTTGGTTGGACAGGAATGGAAGGCCTAAAATTAGGTGCATCTGTTACAATGAATGATGCTCCAAAATCTGATGGGACTTCTGTTGGTGTTACACTTACTGAAATTAATGCAACATATTCAAAAAATAATATTTATGCTAGACTAGAAAATGGTACAATTAGTTATACTGATAACCCATCATGTGATGGAGCTTCAGGATATTATTTAGATCTTGGTTATGATGTTGCTGACTTAGTTGGTTTTGGTAATAACTTTTACGTTTGGACAAGAATGTCTGCATATAACACTGATGATCTTGGCGATGATAATGAAATTTCATTGTTTGGTGTAACATTCAAGCCTACTGAAAATATCTCATTTAAATTAGAAACTGGAGAAGACAGTGATAATGATGTAATGAGAATGGGATTAGGATATATGTTCTAAGAAAAGATATTCAAAAAAAAATATAATGCCCCAATACCTAAGCATTATATTTATAAAGAGAGCCTAGGATTATTTTTACCGTAAATAAAAATATAAACTCTCAAAATATTACTCCAATGTTTATTTTCCTAGGTTCTCTTTATCTTTTGTAAATTATACTTATAAAAAATGAATAAATACTTATACATACTACTACTAACATGTTCTTTATTTGGTTCAAAAATAATGGATGATACTTTATCACAAATTAAAGATTTTTATCCAGAAGCTGTAAATATTGAACACAAAATGTACAAGCTTACTAAAGATGATAAGAAATCTCAAAACCTTGTTAAACAAAAATATTTTAGAAAAGAACTAAATGTTTGGAAAATTCAGTTAAGTGATAGTACTTATCGTTTTGCAATTTTAGATAATGTTAAGGGCAAATCAATGCCGATTACATTCCTAACAATTTTTGATGATAAAAATGAGCTTAAAAATGCTGCTGTGATCAAATACCGTGAAGCCTACGGTGGTGAAGTTGGAAGACAAAGTTGGCTTAGTCAATTTAATAACTATACTGATGAATCCAACTATAAAATTGGAGATGGAATAAGTGGAATATCAGGTGCAACCATTTCAGTTTACTCAATGTCAAAGGGTATCCATAAACTTTCGATTATTATAGATAATATAATAGAGGATTTTGATGAATCTTAATACTAAACTCAAAAATCTTGACAAAGATATCAAATATATCTTGATATCTTTTTTAATTACAATGGGATTTGGAATTTTTACTGGCTTAGCTTATCTATACTACACTACTGAGTCCTCATCAAAAGGAATTATTGATAACTATGTAGGTACAGAGGATATATCATATGAGGATTGGGATGAAAATTTAGACAAGCCTATGAAAACTAAAAAATATTTACATGATATGCTTGAATTAACTCACACACATGTTACTTCTTTTGCTTTCATCTCTTTCCTCCTGGGGATAATTTTTTATTTTAATTCAATTATAATAGGTAAGTTGAAAATATTTTTAATTATTGAACCATTTGTTTCGACTCTAATAACATTTAGTTCTTTATGGATAATGAGGTACTTTAATCAAAGCTTTGTTTATTTAGTTATACTCTCCTCAACATTATTATACTTATGTTGGATTATAATGCTTTTTGTTTCGTTATATGAATTAATTTTTTCAAAAAAATCTAATCCATAAATCTGGTTGCAATAAACCAAGGTAAAACAATATAAAGAAGTACATCTCTTATTAAATAATAGAAAAAAATAGCAACTGCTATTTTCCAACCATATTTTTTATATAAATCTTTAAACTTTTTCTTAATTTTTTTAATCATTGGGTTTTAAAAAGTTTTTTAACATTATTTCAAAATCTTCATTTCTAAGATCATCTTCATTCTCTAATAATAATCCATGAAAAAGGCCGCCAATAGCTTTCATTAACATACCAGGATTCAAATCGATGAACTCATTTTTCTTTATACCCTCTTCAATAATACTTTTTAAAATTGAATACAATCTCTCTTGATAGGTTTTCCATGACTGCTTTGATTCATCTTGAATATGATTTGGCGCTGTAAACAAAAATCCATATAAAATCTTATTACTTTTAACAATACTTGCCATTTTTTTTATAATACCCATAAATTTTTTTCGGGGAGTCACCTCCTGAACGATTTTACTTTCGATACCTTCCCATAATTGCCTCCAACCATCTTCCATTATGGCTATAAATACTTCATCTTTGGACGTAAAATAATAGTAAAGAGTAGCCTTACCAAAACCTGACTCCGCAGCTATCTCATCCATGGTAGTTTTTTCTATACCAGAGGAATGAAAAACACGTAATGCACCACCAAGAATATTTTTTTTTCGTACTTCTCTTTCTTTTATCTGTCTATCACTAAGCATTATATTGCCCCAATTACCTTATAAAATTTATGTAAAAATAAAATATTTTCATTAATTATATTTTCGTTTCCAATGCAATCCTTTTTTTTGATGCAGCCCAAGAACAAATAGGACATTTTTTCAAGTCATGATTTCGTGCTGGACAATATTCCCTACCGAAAAATATTATTTGTAAATGACGTTTATTCCATTTTTTTTTATCCCAAAGTTTTTTTAAATCTTTTTCAGTCATTTCAACATTTTTTGCCTTTGACAACCCCCACCTTGCTGCTAATCTGTGAATATGTGTATCTACAGGAAATGCTGGAATATCATACCATTGAGCCATGACTACACTTGCAGTTTTGTGTCCCACTCCCGATAAACTTTCTAAATAATTCCAATCAGCTCTCATTCCTCCTCCATCTATAAGCTGCTTAGCCATTTTTTTTATATTCTTTGCTTTAGTAGGAGCTAAACCAATCTCTCTAATTATTTCTTTGATATGTTCCTCCTTCAGTTTGACCATTTTTTCAGGAGAATCAGCTAATTTAAAAAGTTCAGGAGTGACTTCATTTACTTTCTTGTCTGTTGTTTGAGCTGAAAGCATCACAGCAACGAGTAAAGTATACGAATTCAAATGATCTAAAGGTACAGGTGTTTCAGGATAGAGTT
The DNA here is from genome assembly GCA_002707765.1 of Fidelibacterota bacterium. Taxonomy (GTDB): domain Bacteria; phylum Fidelibacterota; class Marinisomatia; order SCGC-AAA003-L08; family D37C17. Next base: position 7,335 of record PANV01000038.1, on the reverse strand, counting down.
TATCTAGAATACTTCCAATTTTTACAGATTTGTCTTTACGATTCATCTTATTTACTCTTTTGAGACATGAATAATAACTTCCTTGATACTCTTAAGTAGCATTTTTTTTGTAAAAATTAAATCAAACGAATGATCTCTAGCTTTTTTTTGGATATTTTTGTTAAATTCATTTAGTAAACCAAAGATAGGTATACCATAATCTAATTTAATTTTCTCTCCAAGTTTATATGAATTTAGTGTATTATCACTCAAATCAAATAGTGCAACAGCAATTACATTATTTTCAATTTCATTTCCAATATCCGTTTTATCATCAATAAAAATTAATGAAAAACCATATTTGTCACATTCTTTTGTAAGCGATATAGAAAAACTTGCATCATTTGAAAGTGTTAATATTTTAAACTCATAATTCAATCTTCTAATTTAGGAACCAAGCTCCAGTCAAATTCTTTCATGTCATCAATTCTTAATAATAAATCCTGAGACATTTGAATTTTTCTCAAAATGTTACTAATATTTATTTCTCTGTGGCAAGGAGCAAATAATTTAAGTTTTACATAACATTTCTTAAATAAACTAATTGCACCCTTCTTATTTGAGTTTGTTATATGAAAATAAGCTACTGATAACTGAATTAAACCTTGAATGAATTTAGAATCACTGAGATTATAATCAATCCATAATTCTTCCCAAAACTCATGAGCTTCATAAAATTGTTTATTTTTGAATGAATTTAAACCTGCACTATATAAATCATTTTTTTTAAATTCTTCTGATTTCATCAATAATCTCGTAATACTTTTCACTTTTCTTTATTCTGACTGCAACACAATCAGGGTCATGATAAAAAAATAAAATCCAATTTTCTGCAGATGCCTGATCTAAAAATTTCTTTTTTTCAGATAATGTAGTTTCTGCATTTAAATCATAACCCATTATCCAAGGTAATTTCAAATGTGATTTTAATGGTATTAGATCAGAACAAAAAACAATAGTTTCAGATGAATCTGATATCTTGACCAGTTGCTGTCCTTTTGTATGACCATTTACAACATAGGTTTCAATACCATCCAAAATTTTATAATTGTCAGGAATTTTTTTAAGTTTTTTTTCAAGTTCTAGCTGCATATAATTATTACTAATATAACTTACTTTTTCCCTTTCATTTGGATTTATTGCTGCTTTCCAATTAGAATCTGAAATATAGTATGTGGCATTTGGAAACGATGGTTTTAGTTGTTTGTCTTCAAAATGCAAGGCTCCTCCCGAATGGTCAAAATGAAGATGAGTAATAATTACATGTGTTATATCATTATGCATATAACCTGATTCACTTAAAGTATTACTTAAAGTATATTTAGAATGATCTATATCAAATATTTTTAAAAATTTTTCTGGATTTTTAAATCCAATACCCGTTTCAATCAATACTCTATTTATGCCATCATCAACAAGCAGACACCTCATGGATAATTTTATTCTATTTAAATCATCAGGCTTATTTGTTTTTTCCCATAAAACTTTAGGAACTGAACCCATCATAGCACCTCCGTCAAGCTTAAATGTGCCTGATTCTAGAGCGAAAACTTTCCATTTTCCTAAATCATTTAACTGCATAATTATTGTTTAAATATGACCATATAAGTTCATTTTCCTTATCATTTTTTGATAACATTAAACATGAACGCACTAAATCAAAAAATCTTATAGTTTCTAAACTTAATTTACTATCATCGATTTTTCTAATATTATTAGCAATCCATATTCGGCCCAGCATAATCTGTTCATCATATATTTTTATTGAATTTTCACTTGGTAGCTGGTTAGATTCTAAAATTTCAAAGAGCCTAGATGAGACTAATTTCCTTATTTCAATTCCTCTTATAAGATCTGAATTATAAATGGTATAATAAAGCAATATATCATCGATAGAATTGTACTCTTTAGATAAAATACTCAACCATTCTAACTGGACTTCTTTTTTAGGTTTCAACTTTATCCTTTTATCAGCAAAAATTATATCAATAATTTTATTTAAACTTTCAAGTATGAACTTTCCGTTTAGAAACTTTTGCATCCTAATTATATGCCATATATACTTGTGAGAATTAGCATAATTTTTCAAACTATATTCTAATAAAAACTCCAAAATTTGCATGCCATCAGATACCCTTGATAGATAATAAATATGATCGAGGGCTTTTTCTTTATTTTTTTCATTTAAACTTTGTTCTAAGCTAAAAATCGAAATAGCATCTGGAATTTTTTCTTTATGTTTTATTTCAATTTTTTTATGATTTTTTTCACTAATTTTTTTTTCAAACAATTTTATTAAATTATGGTTGATAGAATTCAAATCCATACCAATTACAGATTTTATAGAATCTAGATAATTAGTAAATAATGGTTCTTTTATTTCTAAGGACCTTAAATATAACTTCTCAATATCTTTTTTTAATTTTATTGAATTCAATTAATGTTTAATTTTTGTTTAAATATAAATGAAATTTATAAATGTCTCTAATAGGGTTACAAACATATATTTTTTTAAAGTTAAATTTTTTCTTCAATAAAAAAAAATTTTTTTTAAGCGCAATCATTCTTGGTTTACATCTACCAGAAATTGATTCAATTTTTTTATCAATTTACTATTTTATAACCGGCTCTAAGATTGACACTTCAATATTTGATAAAAATTTCACTCACAGCTTTATTACTCTAAGTATAATATATTTAATGTTTTTGATTTTCTATGAAATCAAGAAAGAAGCCCGCATAGTAAATTTTGCTAGAAGCGTGATGATTGGAATGACATCAAATATAATTCTTGATACTATTTTAAGAATCGGAAACATGAATATCTTTTGGCCTCTACCAATTGCAATCATTAATAAAGTAAATTATTCAATACTTTTTATTCATCATATTTTTATATTAGAATTTTTATTCATTAGATTAGCTAGCTATGAACTAATCAACAAGAACCTTAATAACCCTATTGATTCTAGTCCAGAATGCGTCAAACACTACTCAATATTGATGAAAATACAATTCATATTTATAATACTATTTTCAATTTTAGTAGTTTTTATGGAATTCATTGTTTTAGAAACCATAATTGGTTTATATGCTTTATCTTTAGTTTATTTTATCTGGATTTTATTCAAAAATAGAAAAATCTTTTGATATAATCTTTTTTACACAAAAAATTCACCTTATAAAAAAAAGAATGTCTAAACTGAAAAATTTACTTTTCGACTTAGTGGTCGATTATGTAAATTTAGGCATGAAATTTTTTACTACTATAAGCTTTATTATAGGATTTTTAACTGCAAATACCTTTATTGGACAAATTGTTGATATGGAAGACTATCCGATTCCCAATGCAATTATTGAATACAATAATCAATCTATCGAAACTGATAAAAATGGTTTTTTCACAATTTATTTAGATAATAAAACCAAAAATGAAAGTAAATATTTTTCACTAAGAATCAAACATGTGGGGTTTGAACAAAAAGATATTACTGTAGATAATTTTGATGAAAAATTAATTAAGATAAATCTTTTAAAAAAAACTATTGATTTAAATAATATTCTTATAACCGGCCTAAGAAAAGAAACACATATAAAAAATACTCCTGTTCTAACTCATCTGATTAATCCTAAAGATTTTGAGTATACAGCTTTTACAAATATTAAAGATATTCTAGAAATCACAATGCCGAATGTTCAAAACGTTGTATCAAATCATGCAGGAACCAGTAACAATAGATTGAAAATTCAAGGACTCGATAACAAATATATCCTATTTTTAATTGACGGTGTAAGAATTTCTGGAGAATTTGCTGGAAATCTAGACTTTAATATGATTAATCTTACAGATGTAGAAAGAATCGAAATTGTTGAAGGCGGGATGTCAAGTCTTTACGGATCCAGTGCCATTGGAGGGGTTGTAAATATAATAACAAAAAAAAATAAAAATCCTTATTGGATAAATGCCTCCATTTTAAATGAAAATCCAATGGTTAATTCTAAAGCAATTAACTTTGGATTTAATAATAAAAAAATTAATTATAGTTTTAATTTAAATAACCAAAACTCAGATGGATATGATTTAACACCTCCTAGCCAAATTGTAATTGGAAATCAAACTAAAACTCTTGAACATTTTGAATCACAATCTATAAAACATACGATAGATTTTAATTTGAATAATTCTTTAGACATATCGATTTTTACAAAAAATTACTCCAATAAAATTTTTCAATACGAAAATCATTTACTTATGATATTTAACCAAGAGGATGAAAACTATCCAGGTTATTTTTATGAATCAATACAAAACAACTTACCTAGATTTGAAGATACAAGCTATGGATTTTCTTTAAATAGAAAGACTTCATCAAATGATTTTAAAATTATATTCAATTCAGAGGAATATAAGAAAAGTAACTATTTCTTCAATTATAATTACATTAACTGTGATGAAGTAAATTGTAATCAAGTTAATAATTTAATAAATAGAGAATTTGTTAACGCATTAAATCAAAATAATAACCTACTTATACAATTTGATTCTAAAGAAAACAACAATCATTACTATACATTTGGATTTGAATTAAATAATAATAAATATAGTTCATTTAATATTTACAAAAATGGGACTGATTCATGTGGTGAAAATGCAGGTACTCCTTTTTCTGATTGTTTAGTTGAATCAATTTTTAATGGAGCTGATGATTCTAAATCATTTAATAAAAAAGCTTTTTTTGCAGGAAATCAAATAATTCTCAATAATAATAACACATTATCTTTATCTTTAAGAAATGTGATTTCTGATAATTTTAAAAATAATTTGGTTTATTCTTTTGCATATCTTGTTAAAGAGAATAAAAAAAGAAATTATAATATACGATTTAACTTTAGCAAAGGCTTTAGAACTCCTGCAATTAAAGAACTATTTTATAATTTTCAAGGTCACAACCCCCCAATAATTGGCAATCCAAACTTAAAGTCTACAACAAACAACTTCTTTTCTTTATCTTTTGATAAAAGAGATTTTGATAATAATGCTTCTATGGAGATTTTTTATAATGATGTCACAAATTTAATCGCTATCAACTCAGTTTCTAATGAATTTAATGAAAATATACTACAATATAATAATTTTGAATCTGTATCATTTAGAGGTATCAACTTTCACTATGAGAGAATTTTGGATAATAAAACAAGTATGAAATTTGTTTATAATCATACCAATCCTAAATCAAAAAATAATAAAGCTTTAGAGCTTATATCTAAAAATTCATTTAGGTTTAATTTGTATGCTAAAACCTTTATAGAAAAGCTTGATATTTCGCTAAGCACCAAATTTTCAAGTAAAAAGTTTATATTTGATCAAAATAATACAAAAATTTTTTTAGATGACTACTATCTCATGGATGTGCTAGCAATCCTAAATTTTAATGATTTAATAAAAATGAAATTGGGTTGTAAAAATTTACTTAATTATAAAGATGATAGAAGGCTTTTGGAAGACAACTACCAAAAAGATTTTCTCACAACGTACGACCCTGGAAGAAGGTTTATTGTAGAAATTATATATAATTTTAAAGGAAACTAAAAAATGAAATTTAATTTAAAGCTCTTATTTATTATTCTATCATCATATATATATACTCAAGAAGAATATTTAGCCACAATTCAAGCTACGAGTTACTCTGAATGGGTCTATTATTCATTTGAAACACATAGTGTAGTATCGATTCAAAATCCTGAAAATTCACTTGATTGGGATTTAGCTTTTCAAAGAAAACACATTAAGACAAATAGTGGACTTTCAGGAATTGGTAACGGAGGTGCATTAGTAGATTCCATTGGAAATTCAGAATCTGAAGCTTATACATGGATAAATGAATGGGAGAATCTTAATGAAGTTCCTACTCAAAGCACCTGGATGACTGATACATTGCATACCGACTTTTATGATATTTTAACACATACTTTTGTAGAGGGAATAAAAAATCCTGCTCTTAATTCATGGGGGTGGTTTGATGAGACATATATATTAAATCCAACTAATTACGTCATGTTTGTAAAAGCTGCAAATGGAATAGATATTATTAAATTTTGGGCATATGATTATTATGAAGGAACTGGAGGGAATATTTCAATTAGATATCAAACTGGACTAAATAATATAAATACATGTACCGGTTCACCTGGTGACATCAACAATGATAGTGTCATTAATGTGGTTGATGTTGTGAGCTTAGTAAATGCTATCCTTATTAATGAAATTAATCATGATCTTTGTTTATATGATCTTAATGAAGATGCAATTATAAATGTAGTAGATATTGTTTCACTGGTAAGCTTCATTCTAAATAACTAAATAAAATTCATTAAAAATTCCTGCAACTATTAAATAAATATTGTTTAATTAAAATTATATATTTAATTTGTTTACTTGAGATTGATTCTCATTAAAATTTATAAATTTTTTTTTATCTAATTTGAAAAAAATTATATCTCTATGGTTACACCTCCAGGGTAAAAATAGAGACCTGCAAGGGGTTTCTCTTCGTCGTGAGAAATCCCTTGCAATATTAAACTTAAGACACCTTAAGCTTCTGCCAATAAAAAAAAAAATAAAATCTAACACATTTCTACTAAAATTATTCTTTTTTTTATGAATCTAAAAACGTATATTCAAACATAACCTTGTGTGGAAAAAAAAAGATTTACGAATATTATAACTAATACTTATAGGAGGAAGTAATGTTAAAATCAGTACGTTATGCGTTTATTTTTACATTAGTTTTTTCTTTCAGTTTTACTTCAAATTTGTTTTTCTCAGAGTATGCTGAAGGATCAAGTAATCATAAATACTTAGAAATATACAATGCAAGTGGTGCAGATGTTGATTTGTCTGGCTTTTCTTTATCGAGTTGTAGCAATGGTTGCGACCAAGATGGAGTTTGGGATTATCCAGATAATGTAACATTTACAGCCACTTTAGTTGCAGACGATGTATATGTCGTTTGTCATGGCAGTGCAGATGCTGCTATTCAGGCTGAATGTGATCAGACTTTTACATACTTAAGTAATGGCGATGATGTTTTTGCCTTGACTGAAGTTGGTACAGGTTTGGTTTTAGATGTTATTGGAATGGTTGGTGCAGACCCAGGTAGTGGATGGGATGTAGCAGGTGTTTCAAATGCAACCAAAGATCATACTTTAGTTAGAAAATCATCTGTAACTTCAGGTAACCCATTATGGTTAGATAATCCAGAGACAGGAGATCAGGGTTCAGCTGGTGATGATACT
>PANV01000037.1 GCA_002707765.1 Fidelibacterota bacterium | reverse complement strand
ATTTAAAACAATTTGTTCGGAGATGAATTCAATTGATGGATTAAGGAAACAGTTATCAGCCTTAACAATATTTTCTAAATTGCTCATTTTAATTTTCTCCATGAGGATGTGTTTTTTTATAAATCCTTTTTAATTTTTCTTTACTAATATGCGTATAAATTTGAGTTGAGGATAAGTCTTCATGGCCTAACAATTCTCTGACAGACATTAAATCAGCACCTTTATTTAACAAATGAGTAGCAAAAGAGTGCCTCAGAGAATGGGGACTCATTTTTTCATTATTTGTTACTTTTTTTAAATAATATTTGACCATTTTATAAACGTAACTTTCACTCAAATGAGAATTAACTTTATGAGATGAAGGATACAAATATATATTATGACTATTTTTACTAACTCTCAAATAGTTTTTTATCGAGCCAACTGCCTCATTTCCCAAAATAACGATTCTCTCTTTATTCCCCTTACCTAAAATTTTTATCGTATTATTTTGATAATCAATATTTACAATTTTTATCTTAACAAGTTCAGATATTCTAAGGCCTGTTGAATAAAACACCTCTAAAATAGATCTGTGCATGGCTCCTTTAAATGTACTTAAATCTGGTAAAGACATTAGCTTATCTACTTCCTTTTCTGATAAATAGTTAGGTATTTTCTTCATTGCTTTTGGTGAAATAATTAATGAAGCAATATTTTTTGATAAAAAACCCTTGTATGATAAAAATTTATATAAAGATTTTATTGAAGCTATTCTCCTTAAGATTGTCTTAGTTGAAAAATTTTTTTTAGATAGAAATTGTATATATGTTTGTAAATCATTTTTACTAATATCAAAAAAATTTTGTTTAAAATTATTTACTTTTAAAAATTGATTAAAATTACATAAATCAATCTTGTATCCTCTTAATGTATGGGGTGAAAATTTTCTTTCATTTTCTAGATATGATAAGAAATCTTTTATAACTTTTTTATTTTTCATCAAATAAATTTATTATTTTTTTAAAATCATTAGGTACAGGTGCTTTTAGCTCTATCATTAATTTTGAAATCGGATGTATGAATTTTATTTTATAAGCATGTAAAGCATAACGATCCAAATTCTTAAATACCTTATCAATAATAAGCTTATTTTTTTGATGAAAACTTTTTGATATTTTAATCGATCCACCATAAGTATCGTCCATTACGATAGGATGACCTATTTCGCTCAAATGAACTCTCAATTGGTGAGTTCTACCTGTTAATGGCCTAAGTTTCAAATACGTAAAAGGTTCTAAGAATTTTATTATTTTATATTCAGTAAAAGAATATTTACCATAATTATCATTTAATACAAACTTTTTTCTACTTTTTTTACTCCTAGTTAAATATCCTTTAATATCACCGAATGAGTTTGTTCGTCCCCATACAATAGCTCTATATTCTTTTTTAATTGATCGCGAGGCAAACTGCTCACCAAGGCTATGGTGTACTTTATCAGTTTTTGCAACTAGCATCACACCTGAAGTAAATTTGTCTAATCTATGAACTAAACCTGGTCTTTCTGATTTGGGATAAGAAAGATTTTTGAATCTGTAAAGCAAACCATTAAGAATAGTTCCATCTTTATTTCCAGCACCTGGATGAACAATAATTCCAGGTTTTTTATTCAAAGCTATTAAATGCTCATCTTCGTAAATTATATCTAAAGGTATGTTTTGTTTTAATATCGTTTCATTATCTTTATATTGATTCTTAAAATCAACCAAAATAATTTCTTTACCTTTTAACTTATATGAAGGCTTAACTATGAAATCATCTACTTTAACTAATCCATTTAAAATTAACTTTTGAATTTGAGATCTTGAGAGGTCATCTAATTTTTGATTTAAAAAATGATCTAATCGAATATTTTTTATTGTACTATGAAATTCTTTCTGATTTTTCATTTTTTTTATCATTTGCATATTGAAGAATAAAATAAAGTATTAATCCAATAGTTATGGAACAGTCAGCAATATTAAAAATAAACCATCGTGGATTATCCATAATTCCAATAAAATAAAGTAAGTTTGGCATATCAATAAAATCAATTACACCCGAATATCCACTTCCAGGTATTAGAACGAATACTCTATCAATAGCATTACCTATTGCTCCACCTAGAACTAAACTTAAAGGAATTTTCTCATAACTGTTCTCTGTTTTGATGTTTTTCAAATAATAGAAAAGTAGAGCAATTGTTATAATTGTTAGACATGTTATAAATAGATGATATTTACTTGTATCAATACCAAAAGCAATACCGCTATTTTCAATATATGTAAATCTTAGAAAACTATTTAGAATATCAATACTTTGATAAAGATATAAATTAGATTTAACTTGAAATTTGGAAAATTGATCAAAGACAACAACTAAAATTATTAAAAAATAATTAATCAAATTCTTTCTTTACATCCTACGCATTTTGTTGTATGCGGAACTTCTTCTAATCTAGCTTGTGGAATCATTTTATTACATATAACACAAACTCCAAAAGTACCATCTTCAATCATTTGGAGAGCCTTAGATAAATATTTTATAAATTTTTCTAATCTGGCTATCATGTAATAGGACTGCTCTAACTCAACGTGATCTCCACTTGCATCTGCCATGTGAGAGGAGTATATCGCATTATTTTGGCTAGCATCACGCATTTGCTCTGCTCTTTTTTTAGTAGATTCTAATTCTTCTTTGGCGCTATCAATTTTATCACGTACAAGTTTTTCAAAATATAATAACTTTTCACTCGACCACTTTTCATTATTTTTTGACATAATAAGATATCCTTTTTAACAATACAAATTTATGTTAATGAAATACTAATTTCAACTTTTAAATCATTTATTAAAAATTTGGAACTATACTCACCAGATCCATCATTAAAAAAAACTTCTAGTGCCAAAACCTCATTTTTTATATAATTTTGATTATCAAAAGCTGCTTCAATTATATTTTTTTCAGAATTAATGTATAAATTAATTCTATCACTTACTTTAAAATTAGAATCTTTTCTTAAATTTTGAATTTTTCTGATTAAATCTCTAGAAATACCCTCTTTGATTAAATTTTCACTTAACTCTGTATTAATGCTTGCTACTAATTTTTTATTTGAAGAACAACAATAGTTTTCTAACGGAATCTCATCAATAATGAAATAATCATTTGTAAGTTTTTCACCTTCAATGGTAACGAAATTTTTAGTATTAAGCTCTTTAAGAATGAAATCATTTTCAAGTAAATTTATCTTAGAAATTATATTAGACTTTTTAACTTTATAATCACGGTTAATATTCGAAAAATTTGGCTTTACATTGTAAGAAACGATTTCATTAATTTTACTTACATAAAAAATTTCTTTGATATTTAGTTCTTCAAGAATCTGATAATCATAGTTTGATATACTTGGAGATACTTTATCTAAAAATATTTTAATATCCTCAAGAGGTTGTCTNATTTTCAAATTAGCTTTATTTCTTATTGACCTACCTANATTCACTATATCTTTAACTGTATCAATATCTTCCATAATNTTGTGATTCTCTAATTTTTCATCATAAATNGGAAAATCTAATAAATGAATACTTGANGGTTCNTTTTTACTACNAACACTTNTNACNAGATTCTGATANATCTTATCTGTTACAAAAGGTATNANNGGACTCATNATTTTAATATAAGTTAGCAANACATTGTAAAGTGTATGATAAGCAGCTAATTTATCAGAATCATTCTCNGANTTCCAAAATCTTCNCCTATTTCTCCTTACATACCAATTTGATATATCATCNANGATTTCTGAAGCNTTTTTAACCAACTTATANAGNTCAAANCTTTCATAATATTGCTTNGAATCTNTTATNAAAATATTNATTTTTGCAAGAATCCATTTATCAATATCCATCAAATCTTTTTNATCATANTTTGATTTTGAAGGATTAAAATNGTCTAACTTAGCATATGTAATAAAAAATGAATAAGTATTCCATAAAGTGATTAANTTTTTTCTAATTTCATCAGCTATTTTATAACCAAATAACAAATTGTGTTCAGTATTCTGATTAGCATATAACCATCTCATGGTATCAACACCCATTTTTTCNGCAGCATCATCAAACCAGATAGCATTNCCCCAGGATTTATGCATATCTCTTCCTGTTTCATCTTTAACTAATGCATGACCAAGTAATGTTTTAAATGGAGGTTTNTCTTCCATTATAGTTGATGTAGCTAAAAGTGAATAAAACCAATTNCTAAACTGGCCNGGGAAACATTCAACAACAAANTCTGCNGGNAACCATTTATCCCAATATTCTTTATCATCATTNTAATTTAAAGTTGAATAAGGAACTATTCCTGCATCCAACCATGGNTTTCCAACATCTGGTATTCTTTCNCCTACNAAACCTGATTCTGGATGCTTAATTTTAACTTTATCAATCCAAGGTTTATGAGGACTNTTANCTTCAAATTGNTCCCANCCTTCAACNGCTAAATCTTTTAATTCTTGTTTTGAACCAACAACATAAAATGAACCATCTTCAAATGTCCATATAGGTAAAGCTAAACCCCAAAATCTTTTTTTTGAAATCATCCAATCACCCATATTTGTAAGCCANTCNANCTCTCTATCTAATCCCCANTCAGGAATCCAATTAATTTTGTGGACATGTTTTTTAATATTCTCTCTCCANTCCATATTNATATACCATTCATCAACNGTNCTNTAAACAAGCTCATCTCCAGATCTCCAACANTGAGGATANACATGAGGATATTTNTCTGAATAAAATAATAANTCTTTTTCTTTAAGATTTTCCAAAATNANTTCTGNAGTTTTTGNATCNGTNGCTACTTTACCAGTTAACCATCCAAAACTNTCAATATACTTAGATTCATCATCTANNGGTGCGATTTCTACCAGATTATTTTTTTTACCAATTTTATTATCTATTGATCCACATCCAGTNGCAATNTGNACTATTCCAGTNCCTTCACCAGCTACTACNACATNATTACCTATATTNTCTTTNCCNCCATCNATAACTTTATGACAAGATATAGCNTTTNTACCATTTTCTTTTAATTTTTNNTTNACAAAAGGATAGCCNCCTAATTCNGATTGAGCATCCANCTCATCAAATGGACCAAAATANTCCCAACCAACCATATCTTTTCCNAAAACAGTACCNANNATTTCANAACCTCCTCTTTCTTTAAAAATTTGTTCTAAAGTTTTTANNTTAGGNACTCCATNTAACCACTGTTTTTTNTCTTTAAATTGTTTATCAAGTCTCTGAAACTTNAAATTATCTTTTGCAAAATAATANATTGAATCATCNTTTAATTTTACCNTTAAGTANTCNAAATCAATATTAACAGCTGCAGCAATATTTGATGTAAGTGTCCAAGGTGTAGTGGTCCAAATTANAAGATNCTCATTTTNCTTGTTTTTTAAAGGNAATTTTATAAATGTTGCTTTGTGAGCAACCAATTTTCGNCCCTCAATTATTTCCATTTGCGAGTAAGAAGTACCAGATCTACCAGACCAAGGAACGACATCTGACCCCTTATAAATTTTACCTTTATCAAATAATTTCTTTAGAAATGACCAAATTGTGTAATTATTTTCGTCAGACATCGTATAATATGAATTGTCCCAATCCATCCAATATCCTAATCTTTTAGATTGTTCGGTCTGAATTTTTGAATATTTTTCTACTCTGTCTTTACATAATTGAACAAATTTTTCAACTCCATAATCAATTATATCTCTTTTAGATTTGAATCCTAACTCTTTTTCAACTTCTACTTCAACCCATAATCCTTGACAATCAAAACCATTTTGATATCTCAAATCATAGCCATTCATAGCAAAATATCTTTGAAAAACGTCTTTAAGTGTACGGCCCCAAGCATGGTGTACACCCATTGGATTATTTGCAGTTATCGGTCCATCCAAAAATGACCATACTCTTTTTCCTTGATTCTTGGATCGAAGTTGATTAAAAATTTCTTCTTTTTCCCAAAAATCAAGCATTTCATGTTCAATTTGTATAAAGTCAACCTTATTATCGACATTTTTAAAATTTTTAGCAGACATAAAATACCCTTATATTAGAAGGTAAATTACTATTTATCTTTACTATTTACAACAATCTAATTTATGATATTTTTATAGTTTATGATTTGATGCATATAATAATTGCAGAGCTGATAAATAATAATAATTTCCTATAAAATGTTTTATTTTTGTGATGGCACTATTATCTTCATCAACTATTTTATACTCAAAGACTATATCATTTTTTTTATCATAACTAATTTTATGAAACTTGTATTTACCAACTCCGCATGGAGTACTAATAATTAAAAAGGGTATACAGTTTTTAAAATTTAACGGTGATAAATTTGATGAATTTAAATTATTGTTGAATAATTGCAATCTACTTATCTTCATTTTAATCTCCTAAATAATTAAAGTTAATATATAAGGATACTAATTTAAATTTTGTGATTTAGAACAATTAATAAATGAAGGGGAAAAATTTTTTGGTTTTTGATTTGTAGTTTTGGAACTCTGAATATTTTGATAGTGATTTATCTTTTTTAATCATGTTAGGAATCCATAAAAATATAACGAAAGCTAAGAGAACAATTAGTGGTACAAAGTCAAAAGCTAGTAAGCTAAAACCTAAGTAAATAAAAAGTTCTCCCAAATAATTAGTATTTCTGATTTTAGAAAACATAAAGTTATCTATGAGCTTTCCAGGTTTAATATTTAATTGAATATATTTTTGCATATCCGAAACAAAATGAAGGAAAATTCCAAAAATGTAAATGGATACACAGAACGAATAAAAAATATAATTAGGTGAATCATTTATCAATGGCATTAATTTATTTCCAGAAGTAATTAAGAAAGGTGCAATCCAATATAAAGACAAAGATACCCAAATAAGAAAACCATATGCCAAAGAACATTTTTTTTCCCATTGCCTATCTGGATAAATGTAGCTTTTTGCAACCCATAAAATTCCATATGAACCATGAAGCGCAAGGTATATCATCGCATTAATATTGCTAAAGCAATCGTAAAAATATATTAGAAATACAATAAATACAGGAGTAATACCTTTATGACTATCAATGAAATATTTTTGTTTTAAATTCATTTGAAATCAATGTTTAAATGAATACTAACCTTACTGCTTAGACTTTGATGTACAGGACATTTTTCAATTGCTCTTTTTAAGATAATTTTTGACTTATCTTCATAAACTCCAAGTATCTTTAAATTTATATGAACATCTGAAATCATTCGGGGATAAGTTTCAGACATTTTTTTTTCAACTTCAGCATTCATTGCATCAATTTTTATCTTATTTGTTTTTGCTGCAATTCCTGCAATAGTCATCATGCAACTGGCCAATGAAGATGATACGAGGTCTGTAGGAGAAAAGGTCCTTCCAAGCCCATTATTATCTTTAGGTGCATCAGTTAAAATTTTAGAATTAGAATCTATGTGAGTTATTTCTGTACTTAAATCACCACAATAATTTATTACAAATTTTGACATTAATTTCTTCTAGACTGAAGCTTAGCTAATAATCTCAATATTTCTAAATATAACCAAATAAGTGTAACGAGAAGACCAAATGCACCATACCATTCCATATATTTCGGTGCACCTTGTTCTGAACCTTGTTCAATAAAATCAAAATCTAAAACTAGATTTAATGCAGCTATAACTACAACCACAATACTAAAACCAATACTCATCAAAGATGCATTTTGAATACTCATAATTGATAAACCACTACCAAAAAAACTCATAATCATATTAACTAAATAAATTAAAAATATTCCACCAGTTGCAGCAAAAAGACCGAGCTTGAAATTTTCGGAAGGCTGAATAACTTTTGTTTTGTATGCAAAAAGTAATGCAGAAAAAATACCAATAGTGAGAAGAATTGCTTGTTGCACGATACCATCATAAAGACTACTATACATTACAGAAATTCCTCCTAGAGCCAGTCCTTCAAAAACTGAATACAATGGAACAGTATATGGTGACCATTCTTTTTTAAATATTGTAATAAGTGCTAATATAAATCCTACAATAAAACCTAAGAAAACAAACCCTGTAAGATTATTAGAATAAGTATAATATGCAGAACACACTAATAATAGTAAGCTAATAATTGTTTTGTTAACTGTACCGTCAAGCGTCATTACTCCAGAATCATCTAATCTTTTAGATTCACTAAAAGTTTTTGATGATAAAGCTGGATTACCCGATCGAAATGAAAGATGTCTATTCATTAATACTCCTTTTTGATTTATTAATTTTCACTCATAATTATATTAACTAAAGTTACTATATCTAAAATATCTATTGTTCCATCTAAGTTTAAATCAGATGCACATATTTCAGATTCTGTTAAGCTATCTCCTGAGATAATAGCATTTACAATAGAAACAATGTCTAAAATATTAATAATAAAGTCATTATTGATATCTCCTAAACTACAAGATACATTGCTTTGATAGTAACCATTTCTCAAATAGTTTAGCCTGAATAAATTCCAATAATTATTAGAATCTGATTGCTCTTTAATATCAATAACTTGCATATCTCCAGTGCTACCTGAAAAAATATCTAAGTCACCATCGTTATCAATATCAGCTATATTTACAGATGATGCAAAAGCACTTATATTTGAAATAGGCATATTATTGTAAAAGCTTAAATCATTAAAATTTCCATTATTTGATTTTAGAATATTTAATTTACCCATATCATCTCCGAAAATAATTTCAGGTAAACCATCAAAGTCTAAATCTTCAAAAACAATAGATTCTGTGACAACACCAAATGAGCTACTTCCATCATCAACTGCGGATAAAGGGAAACCTTCTAATAAATCACCATTTATTCCAAGTGCAAATATTTCATTATCATCATTACCAAAAAATATTTTAATATTACCATTAAATTCTAGAATTGAAGGTGAAGTATATATCGGACTGCCGGAATCAAATTCAAAACTCAAATCACCATTTTCTTTAACAGCATATAATTTTCCATCTTTACTTCCTACAATTATAATTTTCTGATTATTATAACTAAGGATTATTGGAGCAGATCTTATTTTATCTCCAGATTGAAAACTAAAACCAATAGAACCATCATCATAAATCAAATAAATATTGTCATCATCTGTTCCAATGACTATATCATCTTTTCCATTATTATTGAAATCTGCTAATGCTGCACCCTTTTGCATTTTTTCATCAAGTAGCAAAGGGAAACCGTTAACATCTGAACCATCATGATTAACTACAAATATTTTTGAATCATTTGAAAAAGATGTAAAAACAATTTCTAAATCATTATCATCATCGATATTGCCGATTGTTGGTGTTCCAATTAGATATTGGTCTGCATCGTATTCAAATTTTAAACCATTTTTATCAAAAACATACAAATACTTACTTTTTGATGCTACAACAAAATCTTTATTCCCATCATTATCAATATCAGCTGCTGCAGGAGACCCCCAGATTTGATTACCTGTATCGAAAGGGAAAAAATCCTCTAAAATAGGATTACCATTGTGATCAAGTACATGAACTAAACCACTATAATCTCCAAAAATAATTTCATTATTTCCATCGTTTGTTAAATCAATTACTACAGGACTAGATTTAATTTGACTATCAGTATCAAATGGAAAACCTTGTTGATTTAACGAAACATCAATATTGAATGGATAAACTTTGGTTATTTGATTATAACCACCATTTAAATCAATGAATTCTGCATTAACTGCAAGTTCAAATTCATGTTTACCAATGAAAACATCATCTCCAACAAAACCAGACAACACAGCAACGCTTGATTCGTCAACTGAAATATTTCCAAAATCAAGGTCTTGACTAATGAACATAATATCGTCATAATTATTAGTAAAATTGCCACTATTCTGAATAGTTGCTGACACATTTAAAGCATCTAAATAAAAAGAATTATTTGAAATAAAAAATTCTATATCAAAAGGTTCATTGGGATTAAGTAAGTTATCTCCATCAGTCTGATTCATACCAACTCCACCTCCAATGATTAAGTTTGACTGGTTAGATAAAATAAGAGAATTTTCCATATTTGATAACATCTCATCTATTATAATTGACGCATCATTAACAAACGTATTATAATAACCTGCTTCTTTATAATGAACTCTCATTTCATGATCAATCATTACCAAACTTGGAAATGATCCTCCAGTATTAAACATATTAAATAAAGGATAACCAGTATCATCAATTATATTAGGTATACCAGAGCTTCCAAGATTTCCCCATTGAGTACAAGAATAAGGCTGATTCAAATCTGATAAAGCAACAAATAATTTAACATAATCATTGTTTGAATAATTCTGTTCTAATTCATCAAAAAGTGGGATAAGTGATTGACAAGGACCACACCATGTTGCTGACATATCAATTACTAAAACGTGATAATTACCTCCATTCAAATTGCCATCAAAGTCTGATAGACTAAATGAGTTGCTTGATAGATTTGAACTTGGATAGCACAAATCGAATTGTTGATTTAAATGATTATCATTAATTTTATCTCCAACATTATAAGCACTAAAACAAAAAGAAATTGTAAGTACAGTTAAAATAATTTTCATAAGTATTTCCTAAAATAATTTTGAGTTAAGAATTTTTAAAAATAATATTATCCAACCAACAATAAAAAACGAGCCACCAATAGGAGTAATTGCACCAAACCACTTAATATCTGTAATTGATAAAATAAATAGACTACCTGAGAATAATACTATTCCAAATAAAAATAGTAATCCACAAATATTAAATTCATTAGTAGCGAAAAATTTACCTATCGAAGCTACAAAAATTATAGCGAATGCATGAAAAAACTGATACAAAACTGCTTTTTCATAAACAGACATTGAATATTCAGATAATTTTTGTTTCAAAGAGTGAGCTCCAAATGCTCCCATTACAACTGAAAGTGCACAAAAAGAAATACCGAATAACAAAAGTGTTTTTGTCATTAAAATTAGTTTTTAAGAATTTCTTCCGTCTCGGAATTAATTTCTACAACTTTATACTTTTGAGGAATTTGACTTAATATTTTTTTTTCATCTATTGTTTTTTTATCAAACTCAATCAATAAAGTTTGTTCTCTTACATCAATATCGTAGTGTTCCAATCCTTCTAATCCATCAATAGATTTTTCAATGGTATTCACACAACCCATACATGTCATTCCATCAATCATATATTGCTTAACAGCAAAGTTTTGAATCAAAGATGCTTTGTAAGGATTTGGCAAAGATTTTATTATAATATCTGATTCAAAATTTTCATCATCCAAAATGACTTCCATTGTTTTAGTTTCAAAATACACAGAAACTGATTTGATACCATCCAATGAATTTAATGAATTTTTTATTGTTGAAACGCAACCATAGCCACACATCATTCCGTTAACACTATAAATTTGCTTTGATGTAGCTGCAAATATAAAGGTAATCGCAACTAACAAGGCTGTAATATTTTTCATATTTTTTTCCTTTTACATATTAAAGTTTTATGCATTAAATTTACTTTACTCGATAATAAATTACTATATTTAAATCGTAAAATAATGTAAATTATACTAAATAATTTTTAAAAAATTACAATGTCACAAAAAAAATATTTTTTACTTATAAACCTAATTTTAGGTTCACTCCTTTTATTTTCATATTATAATGGAGTAAATCAAAATCCAGAGATTGCTTCTCAGCTTTGGGGTGGAGTGCCTGCGATACTTATTCCTTACATAATATCTTCAATGTTTTTAGGTGCATTTGGATATTTCTTTTTTACATATTATTTAGCTTTCAAAGTTGAACATAAATCCCTCAAAGTTTTTAAAAAATTTAAATTTTCGATTTTTAATATCATCTACATATTGATTTTACTTCCATCATGTTTATGGATGGATTTATCAATAAATTATATTTCAACTCAAAATATCTTATTTTGGATTCTTGCTGTAACTGGATTATACACTGTTGGTTTGACTTCAGTTTTCCTACTTTTATGCTTGATTAATATTAAACCAAAAAAGAAATCTCTGATATATCGAATATCTATAATTGGCTGCTGTTTTTTCACTTTTCACACCATGTTTTTAGATGGTCTACTATGGACTATTTTCTTTCACAAATAAGGAGAATCAATGAAAGCTACAATTTATACAAATAAAGGTAATATAAAATTAGATTTATATCCTGAAAAAGCTCCTTTAACTGTCGCTAATTTTACTAACCTAGCTAAAAGGGGCTATTATAATAATCTAATATTTCATAGAGTTATTGATAATTTTATGATTCAAGGCGGGTGTCCTCTGGGAACTGGAACAGGTGGTCCAGGATATCAATTTAAAGATGAGTTTGATGATGACCTTAAACATGATCAATCAGGAATTTTATCAATGGCCAATGCTGGACCTGGAACAAATGGAAGTCAATTTTTCATCACCCACCTTCCAACTCCATGGCTTGACAATAATCATACTGTTTTTGGATGTGTTGAAAGTGATGAGAGTCAAAACATAGTTAATATGATCGAACAAAATGATACAATAGTAAAAATTGAAATTGATGGAGAAATGCCTGTGGATAAAGAAGTTGAAAAAAATCTCAAAATTTGGAACGAGGTATTAGAAAATTAGATTATTCATCGCTAAAGTCTAATGATGTCTTAACTAAAATTTTGTCTTTTACTAATTCCATATAAGATTGTCTTACTCCAATTTGAATTTGCCTTCTAGTGCCATCTGGTAGACTAAATTCAATATTTTCTGATATAGGTTGTGGACCATCTAGTTTAAATGGCTTATCAAAATAATCTGCTATATCCAATTTTGTAATTACTATATTTTTTCCAAAAAGATCCATATCAATAATTACTTTAGCTTCTTCAATTTTAAGTATAACTTTGTTTAATTGTTGATTATAAGAAGAGGAAACCCATCCTTTAACATTTTCATGAGTTTTAACATCTCCTATACTCAATCTTATCTTGGATGTAAACAGAATAGTATCTTTTTCAATTTCAATTCTAGGTTCAATTAATTTCCATTTATATTTGCCAAATGGAATTTCACCATCACCTTGAATAGAACCCATATTTTTAAAAAAATCATTAATTAAATTTTCATGCAAAGAAAGACTTATGTGATAATTTGAGGGTTGATCTTCCTGAGTAAATAGAAACGATATAATAAAAATTGATAAAAAAGTTCTGACTTTAAGCATGATATATTTTATTACTTATACTTATCTCGAAAGTTCCTTAAAAATTATAATATGTAATAAAAATAGATATCATGACCTGAATAGAAAAAGATACGAGACATACGAAAAGTGGTTTTAAACCAAAAGATTTAATAGACTGAAAGGATATGGATAAACCTATACCTGCCATTGCAATAATCAGAAAGATTTTAGAAAAATCTTTAAAAATTTCAATGATGTAATCAGGTAATATTCCCATTGTAACTAAAATTGATAAAGATATGAATCCAACTATAAAGCTTGGGACATAAAAAATAGATTTTAACTTTAAATTAGTTTTATTTTTTCCAGCTAAAGCTATGCTTAATAAAAACAAAAAAGGAGCTAGCATTAGTATCCTAATCATTTTAATTAAAGTTGCATATTCACCAACTAAATCTTCCAAAATATAACCTGCAGCTGTAACTTGACCAACTGCTTGAATGGTTGAGCCAATAACAAATCCATTTTGTTCCGAATTAAAACCACTAAATAAATTAATGAGAATATAGGGAAGTACAAAAATACTTAGAGCTCCAACAATATTT
>PANV01000036.1 GCA_002707765.1 Fidelibacterota bacterium | reverse complement strand
TTTTATCCAATACTATAGCAACTTGCTTACCAATATTATTACCTGTAAACCTGCTCCACTTAACTTTTCCTGTTTTAGTCATATCTAAATTCACAATCCANTTACCNGCATCATCATTTCCAAANTCTGAAATTAATGCCTTAGGTTCTTTAATNTCNCCTCCAGANATTGCTGANTTTTGATTTACCAAATATAATCGTCTNAAAACTTGATCATTNGCTGTATTGTTAGTATTGTTATCCCATAGGATTTGATATTTATCACTAAAAAATGATTCTGATTTTTTTAAAATCTTATTAATAGTATCNTAGTCTTTTTGTATAGCAAGCATANTGCCACGNGATGCAGATAANAAATTCTGTAATTTNAATTGATNNTCACCATTNTTATCAATTTTAAAAATAATTTCATTAAACTTCTGAATACTATGAACCAANGTTAGNTCAAACTCAGCTGTTCTCTGTATATATTCTTTAGCCTTAGATACATCTGAAACACCTGCTAATTCAATCACCAANCGATCTGATCCAAANCTTTGAATTGAAGGCTCTCCAACNCCATACTGATTATGATTTTCNATTCTATTACGCATGATATCTAAAATGGCTGTCATAGATTCTTTTCTTTGANTTNTCAACACTTTAAGTGTGTTNTTTGGATCCGAATTAGGACTTGCTTTNANTANAGAAGAATAAAATTTAGTTAACTTGGTATTNGATNNTAAATTAGATAACTCATCTAATACATCTGTTTGCTTTAATAAAGATTCTTTTATNGCTNTATCAATATTATTNTCAAGTTCTTGCTTTAATGACTGAGTTAAAGATTTATTAGCTTTGCCTAGTAAATAAGATTTATAATCTAGCTCNAGTACAATATATAAGCCNCCCTGCAANTCCAANCCTAACTTTAAAGCATCATCTTTTAAATAATCTATATTAATATCATTNAATTCTGGATCNCTCGCTATGGAATAGTATTGGTAAGTAGGNTTTATAAAATATATAGCAAGNGATAAGAANCCTAAAATAATTACCCATCTAATATGTAATCTTTGAAACATTANTTTTTANATGTACAATATAATTGTATGATTAATTGTTTTATAAATTTAATTGAAATTAAATTTACAAATAAGCGATTTTTATTTATTTTATAATATCTACTAAACTTAAATTGTAATATTAAAATATTCACNTAAATGAAATCATTTAATACAAAAANNATAGCATTATCAAATCAAAAAGGTGGTGTTGGTAAAACAACATCTGCTGTGAATATTGCAGCATTTCTTGCAATTACNGAAACACCAACNCTTTTAATTGATATGGANCCACAGGCAAATGCTTCAATTGGTGTTGGTNTAGATTCACAATCAAAAAATAAATCTATTTATGATGTTTTAATAAATAAAAAAAATATTAATGACTGTATTAGAAAAACNGAAATAGAATACTTAGATATCATTCCTTCTTCTTCNAATTTAGCNGGTGCAGAAATNGAGTTAGTTAGTATGTTTACNAGAGAATCAATTTTAAANGAAGCTCTTAAAAATNTTTANGGAAAATANAAGTATATAATTATAGATAGCCCTCCTTCTTTNGGATTATTAACAGTCAATATTTTTACTGCTGTNGANTCTCTTATTATACCTATACANTGTGAATACTATGCNTTGGANGGCTTATCTCANCTTTTAAATACAGTAAGNCTAATTCAAAATAATTTAAATAAAAANCTAGAGATTGAAGGCGTTTTAATTACAATGTACGATTCTAGANTAAACTTNTCTAATCAAGTTGTNAACGAAGTAAAACAATATTTTGGAGANAAGGTTTATAAAACACTCATTCATAGAAANGTAAAATTAAGTGAATCGCCNAGTTTTGGNAAACCNATTATGCTTTATGATGCATCATCAACTGGNTCACAAAATTATATGAATTTAGTNTCNGAAATTTTAAATCTAAATGGATAAAGTTNTAGGAAAAGGTCTTAAGGCCATNATTAAAACTAATAATTCAGAAGAAAATGAAAGATATCTTGCTGGNCAGATTAGTGTTTCAANAATANTTCCNAATGAAAATCAGCCCAGAGAATACTTTAATAANGAACAAATGGATGAGCTNATAGCNTCNATAAAAGAAAATGGNGTNCTNCAGCCTATAACAGTTAGAGAATTANAAGATNATACATATCAAATCATTGCCGGAGAAAGAAGATACAGGGCNGCATCGTATTTAAANTTGAAATGGATTCCAGCTTATACTGTTCAAATCAAAGATGAATCNAANTTAATGGAATATGCTTTAATAGAAAATATACANAGAGTTAATCTCAATACACTNGAAGAAGCCGAGGGGTANGCGTTANTAAAAGGAAAATATAATTTTACTCAAGAAGAAATTGCTAAAAAAGTTTCAAAAAGCAGATCTGAAATATCAAATAAACTTAGATTACTAAAATTACCTAAGNANGTCAAGGATNGCTTGCGAANNAATGAAATAACTTATGGTCATGCANGAGCATTGTTAACATTAAAAAAATCTATTCCAATGATTTCTATTTACAATAAAATACTNAATTCAAATTTAAGTGTTAGNCAAACTGAATCAATNATTAAAAGNTNTATTAATCANTCTAAAACAAAGGTCTCCAAAAATTCTAANAAAGAGTTAANCAAATATANAGANGAATTAAACTCTCTTTTAAATACTNATATAAAAATTAATCAAANTANTACTGGTTTAGTTAGAATAACATTTAAATCAATNNCNAGTTTNAAAAANCTAATAANAAAACTAAGAAATGAANGATAAACAATTTTCAATTACAATCATTAANGAAAAAAATAAATTACATAAAAGCCTAAGTATATCTTTTTTAAAATTTAAAATTATTCTGTTTTTTCTTTTAAGTACAATAGTTTTGTCTATCATAACCATTGTAGATTGGTATAGTTTAGATACTAGACAAGAACAATTGAATATAATTTACAAAAAAGAAAATAAAATTATATCTTTAATTAACACTATAAAAGAAGGCGGAGTAATAAATGATTCAACTTTACAAGAATTAATTATATTAGAAGATTACGATCAAATGAATAAATTTTTACCAATTAGTAAGCCAGCTGAAGGGATAATAACCAAGGGTATTAATAGTAATGATTCCCATAATGGTGTTGATATAGCAGCAATTTATAAATCAGATGTTCAAGCTATTCAAAGAGGTATTGTTGTACTCGCTGATAAAATTAACGAATTAGGAAATACTGTAATCATCTCTCACCATGAAAATTTCTTTTCTTTATATGCTCATTTAGATAAAATTAATGTAAATAAACGTCAAGTGGTTGAAAAAAAACAAATTATTGGAACTGTTGGTAAGGCTAATAATAATGAGGGACCACATTTACATTTTGAAATTTGGCATAATAATGTTATTATTGACCCAAGAAATTTAATTGAANAATATAAGGAAAAAGATGTTTCANTCNAATAAATCTCAAAATTCNTCCTTNGGTACGATTNTAGCTCCNGAAATTGACATTANGGGTNATATCAANGTATCNGGAAATATAATAGTATTTGGTAAAGTCACNGGNGATATNGTNTCAACTGGTATTGTTAATACNGCAAAAGGTTCTCGGGTTGANGGTAATATAAAAGCTAAATCTNCTAATATTAGTGGAGANNTAAATGGNAATATTNANGTNGAAAAAAAAGCNGTATTNGGNANCACNTGTACATTAAATGGNAATATAGAAGCTGCTATNATNACTATTGNNGAAGGAGCTAAATTTGATGGTTTATGNAGNATGNTGAAAACNAAAGNAACTCATGTTGAAAAAATTAATACTTCAGCTANTAGCNAATAGTGCAAAAGCCTGATTTTAATTTACAAAAATCNATTTCTGCTAGTTANACACTNCTTGGTTCAATNCTNTCATTNGGAGGACTAGGTTATTACNTNTTTAAAAAAAATGATAATATAATATGGTTTTTATNAATGTTACTTTTNGGTATANTTGTTGGCATGTACGANCTATATAAACAAATTAAATGACTTTATTATATTTTATTTTTTTAATATCTTTTTTNTCCTTNNTNCCTNTTTTTTTTATTTTTAAATACCAANATTTNNTNNTTAAAAATATTNTATANAATCATATTCTAATTTTTTTAATAAAATTGATAATTATTTCAATGGTTATATATATTTTTATTTCTAACTTNAGTGGTCTNAATGATAAGTTATTCATTATTGTTGGTTGTTGTATCAGTGTNATTTTTCACTTTATNGAGGGATTTGTNCTACAAACAATTTTAAATAAAAATGGCAGGTAAATACGATCCAATGAGCGGAGANATGATTCGCTCTCATGTAACAGATGCTCCAATTTCAAAAGATAGTATNTTATATCCTATAGCTGANTTTTTTAANTCTATATCAATTCCATTTACAAAACATGTNGCAATGCTTTGGGTAGCTGCANTTGTCACTATTNTTNTATCCTTNTGGGCAACGCGAGGTTATAGAAAAAACAANCATNCNAAACCTAAAGGAATTGCGCATTTATATGAATTACTAGTTGAGTTTATCAAAAACGATATGATAATCCCTAATATTGGTAAAAAAGANGCNAATANATGGACNCCTCTTGCTGCAACTTTTTTTATATTNATATTAATGTGTAACTTTATTGGNTTAATACCATTTTTTGAAAAACTAGGNGGCGGTGGTGGNACAACAGCTACTGGCAACTTCGGTGTTACNNTNGGTCTATCATTTNTAACATTTATTGCTATAATTNTTGCAGGAACNTTAAAGCATGGTTTTATAGGTCACTGGAAAAATATGGTTCCACATGGAGTNCCCNCTCCTGTATTANTAATACTAATACCNATTGAAATTATAGGAATGTTTGTGAAGCCAATGGCATTAACNNTGCGTCTAGGAGCCAACATGACTGCAGGTCATATTGGAATGTTAGCAATTTTTGGACTTCCTTATTTAATTGGTACTCCATATAATGCACTCNCAGGTTCTCTTCCTCAACCATCATGGGGCTTTGCTATAGTGGCTGTAGTATTAAATTTTGGNGTNTATTTCTTAGAAATTATTGTTTCATTNGTNCAGGCTTATGTATTCACATTATTATCAACAGTATTCATTGGTATGGCAATTCATGCTGAACATTAACTAANTATAAAAAGGAGAAAAAAAATGAATAAATTACAAAAAATAGCAATTAGTCTTATNCCNTTATCTGGTTTAATGGCAGCAGAAACTGCANTGGCAGTAGGTAAATTAGCTGCTCCATTTGGTGCAGGATTAGTGGTTATTGGTGCTGCNTATGGAATCGGTAAATTTGCAGCAGCNGCAGCAGAAGCAACTGCAAGACAACCTGAAGCTGCAAATGATATNAGAAGNGCNATNAATNTACCTTTATTTCTACTAGAAGGTGTTGCGATTATNGCTCTTGTTGTATGCTTATTAGCATCATTTTAATTAATAGGGGACTTTAAATGAAAAAAAATATTATTTTATTTTCATTTCTCATTAGCCAAGCATTCAGNGCATCCGCAAATGATGGTGGCTCATGGATTACAAGTTGGCTTTTNCCGGCTACNGGTCTNTTTTGGTGGGCGGTAATTACTTTCTTGCTTGTTTTAATTGTTTTAAGATGGAAGGCATGGGGCCCATTAATGGAAGCCCTGGATGCTAGAGAGCAAAAAATAGAAGAATCTTTAAATAAAGCGGAA
This sequence comes from Fidelibacterota bacterium, assembly GCA_002707765.1. Lineage (GTDB taxonomy): Bacteria > Fidelibacterota > Marinisomatia > SCGC-AAA003-L08 > D37C17. Next base: position 33,874 of record PANV01000036.1, on the reverse strand, counting down.
AAAATTATTGCGGATCAAGAACTTAGCGCTCAACAAAATGAAAAAATATTAAAAGAGGCAAAAAAAGAAGCTAATAATATTATTTTAGAAGCTAAAGATGCTGGAGAAAAACTCAAACAAAAGCTAGAATCTGATGGTCAATCTAAATATGATTCTTTACTTGATAAGGCAAAAAAGGATATTGATAATGCCAAAGATCAAGCTCTTAGTGAGATTAAAACAATGGTTGTGTCAATCGCACTTGAGGCTTCGGAAAAAGTGATTAAAAGAAATCTAAATAATGAAGATAATAAGACTATCATTGAAAATACAGTGAAAGAATTCCAGCAAAATAATTAATTATGCAAAGTCAAATTAATAAATACTATAACACTCTTTTTAACCTATGTGTTAAGCATTATAATTTAGAACTAATTGCTAATGAGTTAAAATTTGTTAAATATCTAATTAGAAGAGAGAGTTCTTTTAGGCTGTTATTTGACTCAAAAAAACTCACTGATGAAAATAAATGTTTAATCATTAAAAATACATTAAATGAATTTCACGATATAGTAAGGGAGTTTCTTTGTATAATAATTATTAATAAGAAAACTAAATCATTGTTGGAAATAATCAATAAATTTTTAAACCTTGCTGATAAAGAATTAGGCAAGAACAAAATAGAAATTTATACTGCTGATGAAGTACCAACAAAAGATTTAGAAAAATTATTTCAAAGTCTAAATCTTGAAATTAAAATAAAAATTGATAAATCCTTAATTGGCGGTATCAAAATTAAACACGAAAATAAAATTTTTGATAATTCAATTCAATATCAATTAAATCAATTAAAAAAAACATTACATAATTTGTAACGATTAGGAGTCAGCATGGATTTTAAAACAGATGAAATAATAGCAACGTTAAAAAAACAATTAGATTCTCACGATGCCAATATTGGTGTATCAGAAGTTGGTGAGGTTATCTATATTGGTGATGGAGTTGCTAGGGTAAGTGGCCTAGAAAACATAATGAGTTCTGAACTAGTTGAACTACCAAATGGAGTTTTTGGAATGGCATTGAATCTTGAAGAAGATTCAGTGGGGATAGTTTTATTTGGTGACAGTAGTTTAGTTAAAGAAGGCGATACTGCTAAAAGAACCGGAAAAATTGTAGAAGTGCCAATTGGAGAAGAGCTTATAGGTAGAGTTGTTAATCCTCTAGGACAACCATTGGATGGTAAAGGTAGCATAAACTCATCAAAATCTTATCCAATTGAAAGAAAGGCTCTTGGTGTAATGCAAAGACAGCCAGTTGTCGAACCATTACAAACTGGTTTAAAAAGTATAGACAGTATGACTCCTATAGGGCGAGGTCAAAGAGAGTTAATAATTGGAGACCGTCAAACAGGTAAAACAGCAATTGCAATTGATGCAATCATCAATCAAAAAGATTCTGATGTATTTTGTATTTATGTTGCTATTGGGCAAAAGGCTTCAACTGTTGCGAGGGTAGTTGCTGAACTAGAAAAAGCAGGCGCAATGGATTATACAATTGTTGTTACTGCAAATGCCTCTGATCCAGCTCCAATGCAATATATTGCTCCATATGCAGGATCTTCAATGGGAGAGTTTTTCAGAGATAATGGTAAACATGCTTTAATAATTTATGATGATTTATCAAAACAAGCTAGTGCATACCGACAAATGTCCTTGCTTCTTAGAAGGCCTCCTGGTCGTGAAGCATATCCTGGTGATGTCTTTTATATACATAGTAGGCTTCTAGAAAGATCTAGTAAACTTAGTGAAGATTTAGGAGGAGGTTCTCTAACCGCATTACCAGTAATAGAAACCCAAGAAGGTGATGTTTCTGCATATATACCAACAAATGTAATATCAATTACAGATGGACAAATTTTCTTAGATACAAATCTCTTTAATTCAGGTATCAGACCAGCTGTTGATGTTGGAATTTCAGTTTCTAGAGTTGGCGGTTCTGCACAAATTAAAGCTATGAAAAAAGTTGCAGGAACCCTCAAATTAGATTTAGCACAATTTAGAGAACTTGAAGCATTTGCTAAATTTGGTTCTGTAGATGAAGCTACACAAAAGCAGCTAAATCGCGGAAGAATTATGGTTGAGATACTTAAACAAAAGCAATATGTACCCATGTCGGTTACTAATCAAGTAATTATTATTTTTGCTGGTGTTAATGGACTTATGGATGATGTTGAAATTTCTCAGGTAGAAGATTACGAAAAAGGATTAATCGAATTTTTATCATCTAATAAATCCAAGACTGTAGAAACTATCATTAATACAGGGAAAATAGATAGCGATACAGAAGGTGAGTTAAAATCTGCAATAGAGGACTTTAACGCAACATATTCAAGTAATTAATGGCAAATTTAAAGCATATACAATCTCAAATTAAATCTGTTTCAAGTATACAAAAGGTTACAAAAGCTATGAAAATGGTTGCTGCAGCAAAATTAAAGCGCGCTCAAGAAAGAATGGAACAAGCTAGACCATATTCTAAAAGATTAGAAACAGTTATTCAAGATTTATTAGCTTCAGATTTAGATTATAGCATATCCCCTCTTTTAAAAGAAAGACAAAATATTCATAATCATGCATTTCTTGTAATTACATCAGATAGGGGTTTGGCAGGTTCATTCAATTCGAATGTTATCAAAGCGGTAGAGGAGCAGATTAATATTTTAGGCAAAGATAAAGTTAAATTAATTTGTATTGGTAAAAAGTGTTTTGAGTATTTTGAAAATAGAAGTTATAATGTAGAAGCTCCATTTCAAGAAACATGGGATAATTTAACATACACTCAAGCAATTAATATTGGCAATTATTTAGTTAAACTATTTTTAAATAAAGAAATTGATTATTTAAGTGTAGTTTTTAATTTTTTTAAAAATGCTGCTTCACAAGAAGTACTAAATAATCAAATCCTACCTATAAAGTTTCAAGACAAATCAAAAAATTCATTGGAAGATATCATTTTTGAACCATCGAAAGAAGAAATTGTTACAACATTAGTACCAAAATATTTTAATACTCAAATATGGCAATGCTTACTTGAATCCTATGCAAGTGAACAAGCAGCTAGAATGCTTGCAATGGATAATGCTACTGAGAATGCTAAAGAAATGATTAGTGACCTAAAATTACAATTTAATAAAGCCCGACAAACAGCTATTACAACTGAAATGCTTGAAATAGTTGGAGGTGCAGAGGCTCTCTCAAATTAACGAAAGGATGAATTAAATATGCAAGGTAAAATATCGCAAATAATGGGTGCAGTAGTTGATGTTGAATTTTCACAAGGAAATTTACCTGAAATTATGAATGCATTAAAAATTACAAAAGAGGACAAAAATGAACTTATCTTAGAAGTTGCACAGCATTTGGGAGATTCCACTGTTAGAACTGTTGCTATGGATTCTACAGATGGTTTAGTTAGAGGTTATCCAGTTGAAGACTTAGGAAAGCCTATTTCTGTACCTGTTGGAGAAAAGGTTCTTGGTAGATTGTTTGATGTAATTGGTAATACAATTGATGGTAAAGAACCGATAACAGATGTAAAAGAATATCCAATACATCGTCCAGCACCTAAGCTAGATAATTTAACTACTGAAGCAGAAATGCTCGTGACAGGAATTAAAGTTGTAGATTTAATGGAACCCTATACTCGGGGTGGAAAAACAGGATTATTTGGAGGAGCTGGGGTTGGCAAAACAGTGCTTATTCAAGAACTTATCAGAAATATTGCAACAGAGCATGGTGGATACTCTGTTTTTGCTGGAGTTGGTGAAAGAACTAGAGAAGGTAATGATTTATATAGGGAAATGGAAGAATCAGGTGTAATTGACAAAACTGCAATGGTATTTGGTCAAATGAATGAACCACCTGGTGCGAGATTAAGAGTGGCATTGAGCGCATTATCAATGGCAGAATATTTTAGAGATGAAGAAGGAAAAGATGTTCTATTGTTTGTAGATAATATTTTTAGATTTACTCAAGCTGGTTCTGAAGTATCTGCTCTACTTGGTAGAATGCCTTCAGCTGTTGGATATCAGCCAACCTTAGGAACCGAGATGGGTGATTTACAGGAAAGAATTACTTCCACAAAAAAGGGTTCGGTTACATCCGTACAAGCTGTTTATGTACCAGCTGATGACTTAACTGATCCTGCTCCTGCAACAGCATTTGCTCACTTAGATGCTACCTCAGTGTTAGAAAGAAAAATATCAGAATTAGGAATTTATCCTGCTGTTGACCCCTTAGCATCTAGTTCAAGAATCCTTGATCCTCGAGTCATTGGTGATAGACACTATAATGTAGCGAGATCTGTACAAACAATTCTTCAAAATTATAATGAACTTCAAGGTATAATTGCTATTTTGGGTATGGATGAATTATCAGATGAGGATAAGGTAACTGTAAACAGAGCTAGAAGAATTCAAAGATTTTTCTCTCAACCATTCTTTGTTGCAGAACAATTTACAGGAACACCAGGAAGATATGTCTCAAAAGAAGATACAATTTCAGGTTTTGAAGCAATACTTAACGGTGATTGTGATGAGCTTCCTGAGAGTGCATTTATGTATGTAGGTACAATCGATGAAGCTTTTGAAAAAGCTAAAAAATAATGAAAAAGCAATTTCACTTAGATATTATCACTCCTACAAGTATTGAATCTTTTGAACAAGTTGATTACGTGAGAATCCCATCAATTGATGGGCTGATTGGAATACGAGCTAAACACGCCAAAGCTATGATAGGTCTTGATACAGGAGAAGTAAGAATCACATTAAATAATAAACATTTCTTTTATTCTACTTCAGGAGGTTTTGCTGATATAGCAGGAGAAGGTGTTCAGCTACTTTTAGAAACTGCTGAAAAAGCAGAAACTATAGATCTCAACAGAGCTAATGATGCTGCTGAACGTGCTAAAAATCATCTTAAAAATCCAAAGGCTGATTTAGATCGAGCTCAAGCTGCTATTAATAGGGCAAAAAATAGAATTACAATAAGTAAAAAATTTAATCAGAATAAATAGATAGCCTTTTGTCACTAATCCTAATTTTTATTGGAGTGAAGCCATGTATTTCTCCATCAATATTTAATGCATCATTATATTTGGGTAGTATTTCTAAACTTTGAATTTGAACGTAGTCAACGTATTTAGATTGAATATGTTCGCCTGTAAAGAGCTTAGGTAGAAGCTTAATTAAATTAAATTTAGTAATATTATTCTTTACACATATTAAATCTAACTTTTGGTCGTTTAATTGAGCATTAGGTGCAATTTTCATACCCTTCCCTGTGTATTTGGTATTTGAAATTAAAATAAATAGATAATCATCCTGATATTCTGCATCATTAACTTTAATGGTAGCAAATCTATTTTTAATATTAAATATATAAATAAGACTAGCTATAGTATATCTTGCAGGACCAAACCACCTCAACTTTTCTGATAAAATACCAATATCTGTAACCATTCCCCAACCTACAATATTTATGGAATATTCAATATTATTATTAAAGGATAATTCCATCACATCTATTATTTTTAAATTGGAACGTAATATATTCTCACACGCTTTTTCTATATCTAATAAATTAAGATGATGTATAACTGCATTCCCCGATCCTCCAGGTAAAAAGCCAATATTTGGATGATATTTATCTTTTCTTCCTAGAACACCATTAATAACTTCATTAAAAGTACCATCACCACCATAAACTAAAATATCTGTAAACTTCTTATCATTAACTTTTTTTAAATATTCATTTGCATGACCTTTATACTCAGTATAAAATTTGATAATTTTTATAGAATGTTTATTAAAGAAATTTTCTACAAAAATAATATCTTGTTTGTGTTTCTTCTTACCACTTGTTGGATTTATAATAATTAAAAATTTTTTATTTTTCATAATAATCTAATAGCAATAATTCCATTACTCCATGCCTCATTTTTTGTTGTATTTTAATAGGTATCTGTAGGCTGTCAGCAGTATACCAAATTTTCATTTCACCTTTGTTTTTTAACAGATATTCATTATTCGTAGCATGAGGGACGACCAAAAAACATTGTTGATTAGAATGGGGTGTTTTAACAAATTCTTTCTTTATAACATCTAACTTTAATGTCTTAATACTTTTCTTGCTATAATAATTAAATAAATGATTTTGATTTAAATTTAAAGGTATATTTTTTAAATAAAATATTATAGCAAAAGGGTCATAAACTTTACCTTCAATTGGTACAATATATGATTCTTGTTTGGGTTCATTATTTAAATTTTTTAAATTGTCATAATAGACTACACTTTTTTCATAATCTACTATTGCGTTATATGAATCTAAATAATCTGCCTGCTGAACTTTTTGCGATAAATTCAATAGTGAATAATCTTGGCGATTTACTATAAGGCTAGAATAGTGACGAAGTTTATATATTAAATCAATCCACTTATTACTAAATGATTCAATAGTAATAATTAATTTCTCAGTATCCTCCACATGATCTTGAAAAATAATTTCTGTAGTACCAACATTTAAGGATTTAAACTTAGTTTTGTAAATATATTTTTTTTGATTATCAGCAATTAATAAAGTTGATATCAAAAACAAATAATATATTAAATAAATTTTCAATTTAAAGTCTCAAAAATAAATTTGTTCATAGCATTCTTATTGGTTAAATAACTATCAAAGAAAAATTTAAACTGATTTTTATGGTTAATTAAATTTATTAATTCCGCTATTTGATTTACAACGTGTAAAAATCCTTTATTTTTAAATTCTTTAGCCTCATCAAGCATTTCAATGTTTGGTCCACAAATTATTTTAGAACCAAATACTGCAGGCTCTAAAACAGAATGTACGCCTCTTCCAAAACCTCCACCTATATATGCTGTTGTACCAAAAGAATACAAGTAAGGTAACACACCAATGATATCTACCAATAACAATGAAGGAACTTTTTTGAGAGATTTATTTTTTTTATCTGAATCAGAAATTAATTGAGAATATTTTAAATAATTAATATTTTGAACATTCAATACATTTTCAATTTTTTTAATATAAGTTTTATTCACTTCATGGGGAACAAAAATTAGTTTTTTATATTTTAAAATCTGGTTGAGATTTCTTAAAATCAACGAATCTGAGTTGTCTATACTTCCACATACCATAATAGAATCTTGTATATTTTCATTATAAATTTGAGATAAAATATTAAAAGTATTTTTAGGAATTTTTTTAGATTTATCAAATACCTGAATATATCTCGTATCCTGAATAATCATAACATTAATATTTTGTGAAATTTCTTTAACACAATTGTATAAATATTGCGATGGAACAATGATATAATTAATTTTTTCTAAAAAATATTTACTAAAAAAATTAAATTTTTTATTGTACCAAATAGAATTTTTATGGATATTAGCATTAATGTAGTAAATAGGTATTTTAAATCTTCTAGCATTCAAAATATGTCCCGGCCATAAATCATGTCTCGTTATAATATATTTTTCGGGCTTTAAAATTTTAAAAAACATATATGATTTCCAAAAAATATCAAACGGATGATAGCATTTATAATCAAACAAATTTTCACTATGATTAATTTCGTAAGAAGTGGGAGAAGTAAAGCTCTGAATTATAAAATATTTTTTTCTGTCAATTTGTCTTAAAATAGGTTGAAGTTGCTCAAATTCGCCAGCGGAAGCAGCATGTAACAAAATAATTTTTTTACCTTGAACATTTTTTAAATTGTTAAATAAATCAAAAAATTGCTTGTAGGAATTATAATAATTTTTTCGAATTTTTACATTAAAGATAGATAAGATAATAATTATAAATTCCAAAAAAATGGAAACAATAAAATATATTATATAAGGAATCATTAATATTTAGGACTAATATTTTGAGCCTTAAATAATAAATCAACTAAATCTCTAAACGCTCCACTACCACCTTCCCTAGAAGTGATAAAGTCGGGTTTAAAATAATTTAGAATAGGAGCATTTTTTGGTGATACAGATAAACCAACATACTTCAATGCATTTAAATCATTTAAGTCATCACCAATATATGCAATATTATTTTTCTCTAATTTATATTTATCAGCAATTTTTTTTACTCTATTTAATTTATTGTGCTCATTAAAATATAGTTCTTTAATTTGTAGTTTATCAGCACGATTTTTAAGAATTGCTATATTTTCATATTCACTCGTTACCATTGCCAAAATAAAATTATATTTTTGAAGTAATGTTGCAGCCATTCCGTCGTAAGTGGAAAATGCTTTCATATAAAGGCCTTTATCTGAATAATACATTTTACTATCTGTCCAAACACCATCTATATCTGTAACAACTAACTTAACTAACTTTGCTTTATCAATATTTTGTTTACTGATCATTTTTTTTTAATAATTTATTTACTAATTCTAAATCACTAAGAGTATCTACTTGTATGCTTCTTGACAAAGGCATTTCAACAATATCTAAGTTTTTTTCACCATATCGTATGCCTGAATCAAGAAATTGTTCCCTTGTCGTTATATAAAATGCTCCATTTTCTACATATTGTTCAGGCATATCTTGTCTTCTAGGTCTAGATTGCGGATTCCAATTAATTGGTTTTATATCTAAGTTCCATCTAGGAATCCAATGTTCTTTGTAAACACTAAAAACTGAAGTCGCTTGACCAGATTTAATTATATTTATTCCTTTTATTAAATCCTCTGCTAATAATAAAGGAGATGTTGGTTGTATAAAAATCATAATATCAAAATTTACATTTTTACAAAAATGTGATAACGCTTCTTCACTAGAAGAGGTATCAGTTGATATATCTTTAGGTCTTTTTATTATTTTTGCACCGTACTTTTCGCTTACCATAGCTATTTGTTTGCTATCTGTTGATACATATGTAAAATCAACATTAGCACTTTGGGACGCACAAATTGAATAATATATCATTGGTTTACCACTAATGTCTATAATATTTTTATTAGGGATACCCTTACTTCCTCCTCTCGCTAAAATAATTGATACAATTTTCATAAATAATTTTTATAATAAATGTTTTATTTGATAACTAAATTTAAGCAAGAAATTATTATTAATTATGCCTGAATACAATAATATTAGAGACATTATAAATAAATTATATAATTCTTTAAAAGATTTAATAAAAAATAATGGTATATTTTCTTTTATTAATCTTGCTGCTTTAAACTTTACTATTATGATACTAATTATTCTTGTTACCGAATGGATTAATAGTAATATGAATATTTTTAATTTTTCAATACCTATGATTTCTCTGAGGTTAGCTTTATCTTCTTTGTTTATAGGAATTTGGATTGGCTTTTTTAAAATAACTTTAAATTATCTAGATGGTAATAAAATTAATATATTAAATCTAACATCTAACTTTGATTTATTACCAAAGATTTTAGTATTAAAATTAATTTCATATTTTACAACATTGCCTCTTTTTAGTTATATATTTTATAAATTCCCTTACGATTTACAGGTATATGGAACAAATATTGAATTGTTTATATCTGATACTTCAAACAATATAATAGAAACATATTCTGATAAAGTTGCCTGGGAAATTTTTTCAAATTATATTTCATCAAGTGAAATTTTATTATTTATTTTCTTAAGCTTGCTACCTATTTGGTTTTCTTTAAGATTTTGGTGTGCCGAATTTCTGATAATTGATCAAAATTTAAATATAAGAGAGAGCTTATTTACAAGTTACAAATTAACTAAGAATATTTTTGAATTACTGGTAATCGGATTTATTCTAATAATTTTAAATTTATTTTGTATGTTATTTGGATTTGTTTTTCTAATTGTTGGTTTAACGAGTACTTATTTAATAATCTTAATTTATTACAGACATTTAAAATCATTTATTTTAATTCGTGATTTAAATAAATAAATTCAACTTCTTCCAATACATCATCAACGGATTTATTTAATACATCTACTGGATCTTTTATAATTAGTTTAACAGGCTGAGGCATTATGGTCCATCGATTTTTTGGTTTAATACTAAATAATCCTTCAACTACAATTGGTAAAATTTTTGTTTTTGTATTCACAGCCATATGAAATCCACCTTTCTTAAACTTATTAATTTTTCCTGTTAGTGTTCTAGTTCCTTCAGGAAAAATTGCAATATGAAATCCTTTTTGTATTAAGTCTTCCGCCAATTGAATTGAATGCTTAGCCGCATTTAAATTAGAACGTTGTATGGGTATGGCATTTAATTTTTTTAATAAACTCCCAACAATAGGAATTCTAAAGTTTTTTTGAGCTACAATACCTGTATATTTTCCTTCAATAATTGTTGGCAGTAAAAATAGATCTAAAAAACTACTGTGATTATGCATTAAAATGTATGGTCCATCTTTTGGGAATTTACCTTTAATTATTCTCTTAATATTAAATGTCCAAAAAATTCCTTTAGATAAGAATTGAGCAAAAGGATATAAATATGTTGGCATAAATATTGCTGACAAAATCATTAATGGTGAAAAAATTAAAAAAAATATTGAAGCTTTTAAATATAGATAAATACTGTATATGTATGTCATTTTCTTTTATAATAATTCAAATAATTTATGGGTAGCCCTCGGAAATGCAAAACTTTTTTTTTCTTTCATAGTAATCCATTTAACTTCTTGAGATGCTAATGGCTTAGCTGTCCCTGAACAATATATACATGTAAATAATGTAATGGTTAATTTCATATGAGAATATTGGTGTTTGATAAGCCCTATTTTTTTTATTTTTTTAATCTTAATGTCTAGTTCTTCCTTAATTTCCCTTTTTAAACATTCTTGCATGCTTTCTCTAGGTTCCAGCTTTCCTCCTGGCAATTCCCATAAATTTCCCAATAGTTTATCTTGGGGTCTTTTGCTAATCAAAAATTTGTTTTCTTTCCAAATTAAACCAACAGCAATATCATAGTGAGGTATGTGTTTTTTCTTCTTCCTAACCGGATAATTTTCCATAGTCCCCTGCATCTGTGCTTTGCAATTTTTATAAATAGGGCAACAGTCACATTTTGGGAGCCTTGGTGTACAAATTTCTCTGCCTATGTCCATTAAGGCTTGTATACTATCTCCTGGCTTTTCTTTATCAATATAATTTCTTGTAGAAATTTTATAGTTCTGTAATGTTTCCTGCTTCAGAGATAAAATATTCAGTCGTGACATAATTCTTTTTATATTTCCATCTATTGGTACATGATCATATTTGTTAAAGCAGATAGACAGAATCATTGAAGCTGTATAATCACCAATTCCTGGCAAGGTTATTAATTCTTTATAATTATCAGGAAATTTATTATTGAATTTTTTAAATATTATATTGGCTGCATTATGTATGTTTTTAGCACGACTATAGTACCCTAGCCCTTGCCATAAATATAGTAATTCATTTATATCAGCTTTTTGAAGCGTTTCAATATCAGGATAATGTTTCATCCAATTCATATAGTAAGGTATGACTGTTTTAACTTGTGTTTGCTGTAACATAATCTCTGAAATCCAAATATTATATGGGTTAATATTCTGCCTCCAAGGAAAATCATAGCTTTGTTGATTATACCAAGAAATTAGTTTCTGTGCTTCACTCATAACTATGTTTATCTTTAAATAAAATCCAGTTAAATTTTGAAATAACACTAAGTAGTTCTTCTTCAACATGAATTTGATCATTAAACTGGTGTAGCTCTTTTTGTAACAATACAATAATATTTTTATTGAGAGATATACCCTTATCGGTCAAATAAATTTTTTTTAGTCTTAAATCACTAGATGACTTTTTTTTCTTGATCAATCCTTTGTCTAATAATTTGTCTAAGTTTCTCGATAAAGTACTAAATTCTATATTTAAAGAATTAGATAAATCAGACTGGCTAATTCCATCGAATGGTATAGCATTAATACAAAGGAGTTGTGATAAGGTAATCTTTTGACTAATGGTTGATTTTTTTATAAGAACAGCTATGTTGGAATACAAACTTATGAGTATCTCTGCTAAATTCATAGTTGCATAATACAATAAATTTTACAACCAAGCAAATAGTTTGTATAATACACCTATAAAGTAATTTGATAAATTTGCTGGGAGCTGTGCTCATTAAATGGTTCCATATCATATGAACCCCAACAATCTTGAATAGTTAAATTAAAATCTTCAACAATCCTATGAAAAGTATCAGGATATATTATTTTCATTTTAAACTTGAATTCTCTGATGCATTTACCTGAACTATCGTAATATTTCCACAGAACATTGACCACCTGCTGCAAATCAATATACCTTAGGCGCTCTTTAACAACTACATTATCTTTAATTTCATTATCATAAAACTCTAAAACTTCTTCAAAACTATTTGGACTTCTATATAAAAACGATTCTTTTGGTACAAATATATCAATATATAATTTAGTACTAGAAGCCATGTGTCTTTTGATACAATCAAAGCATTTTTTAATGTCATTATAATTTAACAAATGTAAAAATGAATTAAAGCCAATAAAAATCATATCAAATTTTTTTTCAAAATTAAATGAACGCATATCTCCTTGAATAATTTTATTTGTAGATAATTTTTGTGTTGCATATGCTGTATATTTATTAGAAAGCTCTAGTCCTGTATAATTCAATCCTGATAAAATTAAAGGTCGAGCTAAACGACCAGTGCCCGCAGCCAATTCGAGAATTTCAAAATTTTTGGAATGATAAAGACTTATTATATTATGCCAAAACTGTATATCATCTTTTTTCCACCAAAACTGATCATCATAAGTTTGGGGGTTGATAATATAATATTGAATCATTAATTCAAAACTAGCATTTCTTTAGTAGATTTGTTCATAGGCAAACAACTATTTTGTTTAATTAAACAGTCGTCCTCAATCCTAACACCACCCCAACCTTCTAAATAAATCCCTGGTTCTATTGTAATTATATAGTTTTCTAGTAGTGGCAATTTATTTTGTGAACTAATTCTTGGATATGCATGTATTTCTAAGCCCAAACCGTGGCCTGTTGAATGAATAAATTTATCTCCATAGCCTGCATCTTCAATTACAGTCCTGCATGCTAAATCTAACTCTGCTCCAGTTACACCAGCTTTAGCAAAACTAATACCAGCTAATTGTGACTGTAAAACAATATCATAAATTTCTTGGTGCCTTTCAGTTGCCTCGCCAATAACAACAGTTCGAGTCATGTCAGCATGATATCCATTATACAAGGCACCAAAATCCATAACAACAAAATCTCCGTTTTCAAAAGATTTTTTTGTAGGCCTTGCATGTGGCAATGCACCTAGATGTCCACTACCTACGATTGGATCATAAGCATCTCCATCAGCACCGTGCATTTTAAATAAATAGGAAATTTTAGCTGAAATTTCTTTTTCAATTGCACCAATCTTTAGTTCTGGTATAATAGCAGAAAAAACTTCATCTGTAATATCAACTGCTGTTTGTAAACTCTCAATTTCATATTCATCTTTTACTGCTGATAAAACACCTATTATATCTGGGACCTTTACACATTTTACATTTGGTAATGCAGACTTAAAGCTATCGTAAAACTGAACGCTTACGAAAGGAGACTCAATACCAAGTTTAATATCATGTTTTAACAAATTTCTTTTTTTAATATCTAAATAATGAGCTGAGCCAACAATACATATTTCACAATTTTTAACTTGTTCTTTAGATTGTTCAGTATACCTTCCATCAGTAAAAAAATAATTTTTGTTATTTAAGACCAATAAAGAACCTGCAGAACCCGTGAAACCTGTTAAATATCTCACATTGTTTAAATTGGTAACATATATACTATCAATATTATATTCCACAAACTGCTCTTTTAATTTACTAATACGATTTTCAAATGACATTTATTGACTTCCTAATTTTAAATTTATTTTTTTAATTTCTGACTTAGCATATTTAGCATGATTAGGATTTTTCACTAAAATATTTAAGACGGCTAAAGCATGATCATATTTTTTTTGAGTATAAAGCAATTTATACATTGTTACAGTAGCTAACTTTGAATTATAAACAAAATTATTCACAGAATTATTTGTTTTTGAGATACTATCTTTGTTAGGTTTGCTATTTTTATTATTCTTTAGTTTTTTATTAATTTTAAAATAATTATTATAATACTGATTAATCAATGGGTGGTGATGATACATTGCATACGCTGTTGAAATATATTTTTTTATAATTCTCTTATCTCTATTTAGTTCTTCTAAAACTTGTATTAATAATAAATTTGAATATAAATGATAGGGGCACTTTTTTATAATATCACATAACACTTTTTCAGCTTCGTAAACTTTTCCTTGTATTAATAACGATTTAGCAAAAATATATTTTCCTTCTAAATTATTAGGATCTTCAGATAATCCTAATTCACAAACTTTCGTAGCATACTTGTAAAGTTTTTGATCGTAATATAAATTTGCTAATACTGGAAATATTGCAGAACCATTACGAGATGAAAAAAATTTTTCTAATTTCTGTCTATCCATTATTTATTTTCTGTATACCATCCATCAATATAATTGATTATGTTTTTAATTTCTGTTCCAGGGCCAAATAGTTTACCAATTCCTTCTTTTTCTAAAATATCAATATCACTTTGAGGGATAATACCTCCCCCTGTTATTAAAACATCGGTAATATTTTGCTCCTTTAGTAATGAATTCACTTTTTTAAAAATTGTCATATGAGCACCACTTAAAATAGATAAAGCAATTACATCAGCATCTTCTTGGATTGCTGCATTAACGATCATTGCAGGAGTTTGCCTCAATCCCAAATAAATCACCTCCATTCCTGCATCTCTAAATGCTCTAGCTAAAATTTTAATTCCTCTGTCATGGCCATCTAATCCAGGTTTGGCCATAACTACTCTTACATTCTTATTTTTCATTTACATATCAATAATAAAAGTTGCAGGACCAGAATTTACTGAGTGAACCTTGATATTAGATCCAAACTGTCCTGATTTTATCAATTTTGTTTTGTTATGCATATAATTTACAAATTCATTATATATTTTCTTAGCATGAATTGGATCACCCGATTTCAAGAAACTCGGCCTGTTTCCCCTTAAGCAATCTGCTAGTAGTGTAAACTGACTAATAATTAACAGTTCTCCTTTGATATCTTGAACCGAGTAGTTCATTTTTGAATTAGAATCATTAAAAATTCTTAGCTTTAAAACCTTTAAGGCCATTTTATGTACTTCTTTAAACGTATCCTTATCCTCAACTGCTACAAAAATTAAAAGTCCCGTAGAAATTCTATTTTCAATAACTCCGTTTAAGGTTGTAAAAGCTTCGTCAACTCTTTGAATGACTAATCTCATTATTAGGAAAGCCAAACATTTTTATTACCTACAAACGATCTAAGTTTAATTAAAAAATCTAAATCATTTGAAACTAATATTTTTTTATTAATTATTTTTTGGGATCTAGATTGTGAAGTCATCATATGAAACATAACCGGATAAGAACCTTTATTTTCATTAAATAACTGATAAACTGATTCTAAAAGCTGTGTGTTAGTTTGATCATAATCAATTCTTATATTAATTTTTCGGGTTAGTTTTTGTCTTATCCCTTCTGGACTATGTATTTTATTTGCTATCACTTGATTTATTTTATTATTATCAGATTGATTTGAGATTTTTCCTTGAATGAATATTATTTTATCCTCTTTGATAAAATTTAAATATTCTAAATATGTATTATGAAAAACATATACTTGAACTGTTCCAGATAAAGTATCTAATGATAAAATTGCCCACTGATTACCATTTTTATCATATCTAAGATTCACGTTCGATATTATTCCTCCAACTTGAACATATTCTGTTTTGTATTTATTATATCCATCAGAATCCAATGTTGATAGTTCAACAAAATCATCTTCAAATTTTGTCAAAGGATTATTTGATAAATAAAAACCTAATAGTTCTTTTTCATATTTAAGCTCTTTATCTACAGGCCATGATTCTATCTGTTTGAGTTGCGGATATGCTATGCTTACTCCTGAATTATCTCCAAATAGACTTTCTTGATTTCTATGTTGGTCTTTCTGAAACTTACTTGCAAAATCAATAATAATTTCCATTGATTCAAAAAGCTCGGCTCTGTGATTACCTAATGATTCGCATGCTCCAACTAAAATTAAACTTTCAATTACTTTCTTATTAATATTGGTTTCTCCTGAAGTAATTAATTCAAAAATTGAGTTATATTTTCCAATTCTCAGTCTATTCTTTGCAATTTGCTCTGCTGCTTTATATCCAACATTTTTAATTGCAGCTAAACCATATTGTAAAGTATTATCATCAATAATATGAAAATCTGCATTTGACTTATTAATATCTGGGTGGTTAATAGTTATACCCATTTTTCTTCCATCTGAAATTAGTTTTACTACATTATCTGTATCATTTATATTAGATGAAATATTAGCAGTTAAAAATTCTATTGGATAATAATGCTTGAGCCACGCTGTTTGATAAGCAATCATTGCATAGGCTACTGAATGACTTTTATTAAATCCATAATCAGCAAATTTTTCTAAAAGCTCAAATAACTCTATTGCAATTTTTTTTGATACTTGATTTTTTTGGGCGCCTTCAATAAATTGTATTTTATATGATGCCATGAGCTTAGTTTTTTTCTTACCCATTGCTCTTCTCATCATATCAGATTCAGCAAGCGTGAAACCACCTATTTCGGAAGCAATTTGTATTACTTGTTCCTGATAAACAATAATTCCATATGTTTCTTTTAAGATAGGCTCTAATTGAGGATCAATATATTTTATAGGAGAATTACCATGTTTTCTATTTATGAATTCAGGAATATTCGCCATGGGACCTGGCCTATATAAAGCATTCATCGCAACTAAATCTTCTATACAGTTAGACTTTAGTTGATTTAAATATTCTCGCATACCATCTGACTCAAACTGAAAAATACCAATAGTATTCGCTGATGAAAATATATTGTCATAAACATTTTTATCCTCAAAGTCTATTGTATTGATATCAATCTTTTTATTATGTCTTTTTTCAATTAATTCTATGGCTTTATTAATAACTGTTAAATTACGAAGACCTAGAAAATCCATTTTTAATAAACCTAAGTCTTCCAGGCCATTCATATCTACTTGCGTTGCTACATCTCCTGTTGATGAGTTTTGAAACAAAGGTACATAATCTGTTAAAGGGCCAGGCGCTATGACAACGCCTGCTGCATGTGTTGAAGCGTGCCTATGACAACCTTCTAAAATTTGAGAATATTCAATTAAATTTTTATGAGTAGGACTGCTAGATGAAATTTGTCTTAATTCTGGATTTAATTTTAAAGCTCTTTCAAGTGTAATGTTTAGCTCATTTGGAACCAATTTAGCAATCCTGTCTACTTCACCGTAGCTCATCCCCAAAACCCTACCAACATCCCTAAGAACCGACTTTGCCTTCATCGTTCCAAAAGTAATAATTTGTGCAACAGAATCATGCCCATATTTATCTTTTATATAATCTATAACCTTCTCTCTTCCATCTATACAAAAATCAATATCAATATCAGGCATAGTCACTCGTTCTGGATTCAAAAATCTTTCAAATAACAAGTTATATTTTAAAGGATCTACATCCGTAATACCTGTTGAATATGCTACAATAGATCCAGCAGCTGACCCTCTGCCTGGACCTACAGGTATATTGTTGTTTTTAGCATAATTAACAAAATCTTGTGTGATTAAAAAATATCCTGCATATCCCATTTTTTTTATTATATGTAGTTCATGATCGAGCCTTTTAGTTATCTGATTTGAAATAATGCTATATCGCTGCTTTAATCCTCGAATACATAATTGTCTTAGATAATCATCTGCAGTAACATTGTTTTCTAGTGGATATGCAGGGAAATGATAGGATCCTAAAGGAATTTCTACATTACATTGTTCAGCAATTTTTACTGTATTCTCTAAGGCTTGAGGAACATCAGGGAATAATTTATACATTTCATCTGCTGATTTAACATAAAATTTACCTGGTTCATATTTCATTCTATTTAAATCTGCAACGTCTTTCCCGGTTCCCAAGCAAAACAGTGCATCGTGTGCATTAGAATCTGACTTTAAACAATAATGACAATCATTGGATACTATTAATGGAATATCTAACTCTGAGGATAGTTTTTTTAGTATAACATGTGCTTTTTTTTCTTCAATGATTCCATGATTTTGAAGTTCTAGATAGAATCTATCAGGAAAAATTTCTTGATATTCCAAAGCCGCTTTTTTTGCTGATTCATAATCACCAGCAGCCGCATAAGAAGTTACTTCTCCCGCTAAACATGCAGATGTAGCAATCAATCCACTATTATACTTTTTTAATAACTTTTTATCTACTCTAGGCCTGTAATAAAAACCATCTAAATAAGCTATAGAGCACAACTTCATTAAATTTTTATACCCATCAACATTTTGAGCAAGTAAAACAAGATGATGATAATTTCTTTTATTTGAAGTTGGCGTTACTATATGTTTTCTATCTAAATGTGAATTAACAGCTACATATATTTCACATCCTATAATAGGTTTGATACCTTTAGCCTGTGCTTGTTTGTAAAAAGGAATCATTGCAAATAAATTGCCATGATCTGTTACGGCAATGCTGTCCATTCCCAAATCATCTACCCTATTACACATTTGCTCAACTGTTTGAGCTGCATCTAATAAAGAATAATCCGTGTGGTTATGAAGGTGTACAAAGTCTGACATTTTTTTATCTATTTGCTATTAATATTACTAAAGATCCAGTTATGCTTATTATTTTTAATAAAAAAATGCTTTGCTTAAGTTTTAATTGATTTGGCGTTTTTTTTAACAAAAATAACAAAACAAACATTGGAATTTCAACAAGTACTATTAAAGATATTAAATAATTTTCACCATAAAAATTACAAAAATATGGAATAAATAATAAAAACATAAAAATAATGCTAAAAATTAAAACACTAATTAAGCATTTTGAAAAACCTAATACAATTGGTAGAGTTTTAAATTTTTTATTTTTATCTCCATCTATATCATGCATATCCTTAACAACTTCCCTGATAAGAGATAAACCAAATACAAACATGGAAGGAATGATTGTAATATTTATTGTATTTGTTAATGCAATTTCTATAAACAAAAATACGCTAGATAATAAAAAAGCAATAATCATGTTTCCAATTAATGGCAAACCTTTAAAATAAAAATTATAAGTAGTTAATAATGGAATTATTATTAATAATAAAAACATAAACGTATTATGGTTAAAATAAAAAGATAAGAGTATAGAGCAAGCTAAACAAAATCCTATCGACAGCCTTAAATATTTTAAATTTATTTTTTTTTGAGGTAGGGGTCTATTGGGATGAGAAATCATATCAGATTTCATATCTAAATAATCATTTAGCATATTGCCATACATCATTATAAAAGTAATACAAACACTACTTAAAAATAACATATATAAATTATTTTCTAATATAATGAAATAAGCAATAGAGGCTGCAAAATTAGCAATTAAAATATTATGTATTCTTATAATTTTGAAGAAACTTAACATTATAAATTAATTTTTAAAGCCCTATCATCAGAATTTAAGTCTTTATATATTTTAGTCGTAAAACCTTGATTTGTAAAAATTTTTAATATTTGACTATTTATGGTTGAACTTCCCAATTCACAAATAAATATTCCACCTGGATTTAAAATATCTCTTAAAATTTTAGCAAAGCGATTATAAAAAGTTAGTCCATCTTTAAAATCAGTTAGAGCTATTTTGGGCTCATATTCTTTAATTTGTTTAGCTAGATTACTATATTCTGAGAGAGTCACATATGGCGGATTTGATAAAATCAAATCATACTTTTCATTAAAACTTTCGGTCAAAATATTATGTAACTTAAAAGATACGTTGGGTGTTTGAAAATGAATCTTATTTTTTTCTGCCACTTCAATTGCAAAGCTTGATATGTCTGTTGCTAGAACCTCGTTTGCAATTTTTTCTATTGACAAGGTTATTGCCAAAATACCAGACCCTGTACCAATATCTAAAGCTTTTTTAAAAGTTTTCCCTTTGACTATGTCAATTAAAACTTCTGTTTCTGGCCTTGGAATAAGGGCATATTCATTGATTAAAAAATCTCTTCCGTAAAAATTTCCATACCCAATTATGTGCTGAAAGGGAATACCTCGTTTTCTGTTCAAATAAAATTTATGTATAGCTTGTTGAACTTTATTATCTACTGATTTTGAATTTAAATATGGCTTATTTTTTTCTAGAATTTTTAAGTGATGTAAATACCAAATTATTTCATTTTTTGCATTTGTTATTCCATAGTTTTGAAGTTTTTCAACAGTGCTGTGGATTAAAGAATTAATTGATAAGCTAGCTTTCAATTATTCTGAAATATTTTCTAATTTTAATTTTTGATCTTCTAATTGTAAGGGTTCAATTAGAGACATAATACTACCATCCATTATCTCATCTAATTTATATAGAGTTAAATTAATTCTATGATCTGTAACCCTTCCCTGAGGATAATTATATGTTCTTATTTTTGCACTTCTATCACCAGTTGAAACCATTTCTTTTCTTTTATCAGAACGTTGTTTATTGAGTTTTTCGGTCTCTAAATCAAATAATCTAGCTCGCAATACTTTCATTGCTTTATCACGATTTTTATGTTGTGAGGACTCATCTTGACATGTAACAATTAAATTAGATGGAATATGAGTTATACGAATTGCAGATTCTGTTTTATTAACGTGCTGGCCTCCAGCTCCCGAAGCTCTATAGGTATCAATTTTTATGTCTGTTTCCTGTATATCAATATCAACTTCTTCGGCTTCTGGAAGAACTGCAACAGTTGCAGCACTTGTATGTACTCTACCATTGGACTCAGTTTCAGGAATTCTTTGTACTCTATGTACACCAGATTCATATTTCAAATACCCAAATGCTCCATTGCCCTGAACAGATATAACTACCTCTTTAATGCCACCACCCTCGTTTTCATTAATTGATAAAACTTCTGTATTCCATTTTTTATTTTCAGAATATCTTGCATACATTCTGAATAAATCGTTTGCAAAAAGAGAAGCTTCATTCCCACCAGTACCACTTCGAATCTCCAAAATAATATTTTTATCATCATTAGGATCTTTTGGCAACAGTTTTATTTTTAATTTTTCTTCTAAAGATTTTAAATCTTTTTTTAAATCTGAAATTTCTTCTTTAACTATTTCTTTCAATTCAACATCATCTCCTAATAATATTTCCTCATCATCTTTTATATTATTATATAAAGAAATATATTGTTTTGACATATCAATAATTGGAGTTAATTGTCTGTGTTCTTTTGCTAGCTCTGTATATTTTTCTATATCAGAAACGACTTTAGGGTCTGACATTTTATTGACGACTAGTTCATAATGTTTCACTAAACTTGTAAGTTTCTCAATCATTTTTATCCTACCGCATCTGCTAAATATTGTTTACCCTGATAATTTCTAAGAGTATCGCCAAAGGCCGCCTCCAGGGCTGCAATTGAAACTTCTATCTGTTTATCATTTGGCTCTTGTGTAGTAATATTTTGTAACATTAAACCTGGTAATGATAAAAGTTTAACGAAGTAATTATTTTGTCTAGGTGCTAAAAATTTTAATGTTTCATAACCCAGCCCTGCAACCAGTGGAAGCAAAGACAAGTGAAAAATAATTCTGCTAAAAAAATTAAATGAAATAAGATTGTAGTAAGACATAAAACTATCTGCGAAAGAATAGGCAATAATAGTAATCAACATTAGTATAAATAAAAAACTTGTTCCACATCTAGGGTGTTTTGTTGAGAATTTCTGAGAATTATTACAATTTATTTTTTTTCCTGATTCAAAATTATAAACAACTTTATGCTCAGCGCCATGGTATTGAAATAACTGCTTGACCTCTTGAATTCTAGAAATAAAATATAGATATAATAAAAAGATTAAGATTCTTAATAATCCTGCTACAATATTAAATATAAAATCATTATTTAAGTTATTAAAAAAATTATTCAAACCATAATTAGTTAATAAATAAGGAATTCCCATAAATAAAGATATTGCAAAGAAAATTGAAAAAATTGTCATCAAAAAATCTAATATTTTATTGGATTTTTGACCTTCTTCTGAAATTTTTGCAGACCAATCAAGAGTTTTAAACCCAATTTTCATAGAATCTATTAAGTGTAAAAATCCTCTTAATATTAATATATTATTAAAACTATATTGCTCTACTAAGGACTGATGCTTTTGTCTATTAACCACAATTTCACGTTGGGGATTTCTAACTGCAGTTGCATAATATCCTGGAACACGCATCATTACTCCATTTAATACAGCTTGACCACCCACCATAATTGAAGTTTTGCTTAAGATTAAAATGATTTGTTTTAAAAAAAATTTTCTCATTAAGCTATTAAAGAACTATAAATGTAAAATTTATATTTTTTAGTTATCTGATTTAGTTTTGCTATCTGAAGACTTTTTGTCTTGTAAATTATATTTTTGATTAAATTTTTCAATTCTACCAGCTGTATCAACTAAATTTTGCTGTCCTGTAAAATAAGGGTGTGATTTGCTTGATATATCTAACTTGTAAAGTGGATATTCATTACCATCTTCCCATTTAATTGTTTCTTTGGTTGCTATAGTTGATTTAGTTAGAAATGAATAATTACAAGAAACGTCTTGAAACACTACAAATCTATAATCTTTTGGGTGTAAATCTTTTTTCATAATCTACCTTATTGAATATCTGATAATTTCAGTCCTTGTTTTTTCAAATATGGCATTAATCCAAGTCTATCTATTGTTTTTAAAGCAGTAACTGAAACTTTTAATTGTACAAATTTTCCTAATTCTGGAACAAAAATTCTTTTTGATTGAAGATTAGGAAGCTGCCTTCTTTTAGTTTTTCTATTGGATTTAGAAACATTGTTACCAACTAGAGGTCTCTTTCCTGTTATTTTACAAACTCTTGCCATATATTCCTTAATTTCTATTAATATAAATTACTAACGGGGCATATTTTACTAATTTAATTTTTAAAATAAAAGTTTAATTTTTTAATTCTGAAAGAGCTCTATTTATTAGTTTACATGCCTGTATGATATTTTCATCAGATGTAGCATATGATAGCCTAATATTAAATGGTGCTCCAAAACTATCTCCAGCAACTGTCACTACTCCTGTACTATCTAATATATACAAAGATAAATCTGATGAGGTTTTTATAATAGAATCATTTGAAGATTTACTATTTAAATATTTTTTAAAATTTGGAAAGACATAAAAAGCGCCATGGGGCTTTTCACATGATATACCAGGAATATGATTTAACTCTTTTAGAATTAAATCTCGTCTTTGATGAAAGACTTTTCTCATTTCATTTACGCAATTTTGATTTCCCGATAATGCCTCAACGGCGGCATGCTGAGCAATAGAATTTGGACAAGAAGTACTTTGCCCTTGCAACTTAGAAATAGCTTTCACTAATTTTTCATCGCCTGCTAAATATCCTATTCTCCAACCTGTCATTGCATATGTTTTTGAACAGCTTTGAAATGTAATAATATTTTTAGATTCTGGACTAAAGGTAGCAATACTTTTAAAAGGCATATCATAAGTTAATTGTTCATAGCACTCATCAGAAAAAATCCATATGTCAGATCTATTTTTAACTAAATCTAATAATCTAGAAATAGCATCATCACTCCATACTCCACCTGTTGGATTTGATGGCGAATTTATGATAATTCCTTTGGTATTTTTATTTATTTTAGATTCTAAATCTTTGAAGTTTGGTTCATTTTGTTTTTTATCTTTAGTTTCAACAAAAACTGGCTTTGCTCCCGTTACAGTTACAAAGTCAGGAAACGAGACCCAAAATGGCTTAAAAATAATTACTTCATCTCCTGTCTGAAATAGTGCCTGACAAGCATTATAAAGTGAATGCTTCCCTCCGCATGAAACGACTATTTCTTCTTTGGTATAATTTAAATTATTGTCTCTTTTAAGTTTTTTAATAATAGCCTGTTTTAATTCAAATGTTCCACCTCCGGGCGTATATTTTGTGTAACCGTTTTGAATGGCTTCTATGCCAGCTAACTGAATATTTTTCGGCGTAGAAAAATCAGGCTCTCCAACACTCATATTATAAACTGGCTTATTTGTTCTTTTTAACTCAGCAGCCTTACTTGTCATAGCAAGCGTAGCAGATGGTTGTATACGCGATATTCTATCTGTAAACATTTTTAACTACTCATAGAATCAAGAAATTCTCGATTATTTTTAGTTCTAGAAAGCTTTCCTAATAAAAATTCCATTGCCTCAACTGTTTTCATGTCGCTCAACATTTTTCTTAAAAGCCAAATTCTTGATAAGTCCTTAGATTTAATAAGCTTATCTTCTCTTCTAGTACCTGTCTTATTTATTTCAATTGAAGGATAAATTCTTTTCTCGCTTAAAGATCTATCTAAAACTAATTCCATATTCCCAGTACCTTTAAATTCTTCAAAAATAACCTCATCCATTCTACTGCCGGTATCAATTAATGCTGTTGCTATAATTGTTAAACTTCCTCCATCTTCAACATTTCTAGCTGCTCCAAAAAAACGTTTAGGTTTGTGCAACGCATTTGAATCAACTCCGCCAGATAATATTTTACCACTATGGGGAATTACAGTATTATAAGCTCTTGCTAGTCTCGTAATTGAATCTAATAAAATAACAACATCATCTCCAGACTCAACACCCCTCTTTGCTTTTTCGATTACCATTTCTGCAACCTGAACATGTCTTGTTGCTGGTTCATCAAATGTTGATGCAACAACTTCAGCTTGAACGCTTCGAGCCATATCCGTTACCTCTTCAGGTCTTTCATCAATAAGTAAAATGATTAATTTGATTGATTCATCATTTGCTGCAATAGCATTAGCAATCTTTTGTAGTAATATTGTTTTTCCTGTTTTTGGCTGAGCTACAATCACGCCACGTTGACCCTTTCCTATTGGTGCTAACATGTCAATAATTCTTGTTGAAAAATTTCTTTCTGTAGTTTCTAGCTTTATTAATTCCTCAGGGTATAATGGAGTCAAATTATCAAAATAAATTAAGTTTCTATTTTGTTCAGGATCAATATTATTAATTTTTTCTACCCTCAGTAATGCAAAAAACCTTTCATTGTCTTTTGGTGGCCTTACTTGACCTGAAACTAAATGACCTGTTCTCAATCTAAATCTTTTAATTTGTGAATGAGATACATATATATCATCTGGTCCAGGTAAATAGCTATATTCGCCTGATCGTAAAAATCCATATCCATCTGACATCACCTCTAAAATGCCATCTGCATAAATCTTGCCCTCTTTTTTAGCCTCTGCCTCTAAAATTAGTTTTATTAAATCTTGTTTTCTAACACCAGATATCTCTTTAACTCCTAATTTCTTAGCTAAATCTTGTAATTCTTTTACTGTTAAACGAACTAGTTCGCTTGTTTGCATTTTGTTCTCCTGATTAAATTATAACTGAAACCTTCGAGGTACAAAGGTGAAATTATCTCCGAGAAAAATTAATATCTTTTTTTATTGATATCAAAGCAATTTTTAAATTTTTCATTGATATAAGGGCCAAAATAATGACTCCCTAAAATCACACAAGCATCATTTGGTTTTAAATCTTTTAAATTATCATTTAAAGCTTTCCGAGGATTTGATTCAATTATTAAATCATTTCTGCTACAGATATCTTTAATATCATTTGCTTTCATACTTTTTCTAATTTTGGTTTCAGTAATTGTAACTGTATCAAATAATAAAAATAATTGATTTATAATTTTATTGATTTCTTTTCCTGATTCAAAGCCTACAATAATTTTACAATTTTTATATAAAGAAACTTTTGTTTTAAAGTAATCTATAAAAGCTAAAATACTGTGCTGGTTGTGGGCGACGTCAAAGATTACATCAGGACTTTTGGAAATATACTGTATTCTTCCAGGCCACTTTGTTTGTTCTAAATGCATCTTGATTGTTTTCAATTTAAAAAAATTTTTTTCTCTTAAAAAATTTAAAACCTGATACGCTAATCTAGCATTAGAAATCTGGTGTCTGCTATTTAGTTTAAAATAACTTTTTTCTGATAAATATTTTATATCAATTTTAAATTTTTTTGCCCGCCTATCAAGGATTGTTTTTACCACCTGCTTTTGATTAGAAGAAAAGATATATTTAGTGCTGCCTTGAATTGCACAAGACTTTTCATATGCAATTTCTTCTATTGTATTTCCTAATAAACCAATGTGATCAATGTCTATGGGTGTAAAAATTAGTATTTTTGCTTTTGCTGCTGTAACACTATCGAGGCGTCCTCCAAGTCCTGTTTCCATAATTGCAATATTGGCTTTCTTTTGCTTAAAATATTCAAGGGCCATCACTGTCATTATTTCAAAAAAAGATGGTTGGATTTTAGTAATCTTAGATTTAAACTTTTTAGTAAAAGAATCAATACTCGTATTAGATATTTTTTGATCATTAAACCTTATGCGCTCATTTAAATCAACTAAGTGGGGAGATGTATATAAACCTACATCATATTTATTTTTAATTAATACATTTGATAACATAGCTGAAATGCTTCCCTTGCCATTAGTTCCGACTATTTGTATACATTCTGTTGCAAGATGCGGATTGTCACATGCTTCCAAAAGCTGAAATGTTCTTTCAAGCCCGTATTTAATTATTTTTGAATCTATTGAAAGCAAAGAATTATTACTAGACATAAGCTTTTAAAAAAGATTAATTTTTTTAATATAGTTAAAATCAGTATTTAAGAATTTGGTTGCAAACATATTAAAGTGCTGACTTTCATCCGTTAAATATAGTTTAGTTGTGGTTAGAGCTTGGTTTTGTTCTGCGTTTTCATTTAAATATTCTTTTGTATACGAAGCTACTACATAGGCGGAGTTAATAATTTTAACATCTTTGCCTAAGTAAGAACTAATTTGATTCAATAAAATTGGATAGTGAGTACAACCTAAAATCAATGCATGAATCTTGTTTTTCATCAGAGAATCTAAATATTCTGCTATCATAATTTTTGAAACCTCATGGTCAGCTAATCCTTCTTCAATAATTGGAACAAAAAGAGGACATGCCTTTGAAAATATTTTAAAATTGATATTTACCTCCTTCAAAAATTGATTGTAAGCATTAGAACTAATTGTATTATGGGTCCCTATGACACCTATATTTTGTATAAATTCATTATTTGGCTTCAATAAATACGATTTTAATGGACTTATAACATCTATAAATGGTACTGAAAAACTCTTATTTAAATCATTTATTACAATTGAAGAAGCAGTATTACATGCAATAATAACTAATTTTACATTGTGCTGCTCTACTAAAAAACTTGTTAATTTTTTAGAAAATTTAATAATAGAATCATTACTTTTGTTGCCATATGGAACGTGTGCTGTATCTCCAACATATACAAAGGACTCATTTGGTAAAAGTTTTTTTAATTCTCTTAAGACGGTTAATCCGCCTATTCCGCTATCAAAAATTCCTATAGGTTGACCTCTCTTCATCCTTCTAGTAAGGGTTTTTCATATTTTATTTTAAAATCTACAATCGCATTGTATATAGATTCTGCAATCTGTCTTCTATAATATGCCTTAGATAATTTTTTTGCCTCTTGTTTATTTGAAATAAATCCTACTTCAACTAAAACATTTGGCATAGTTGCACCAACCAATACATAAAATCCTGCTTGTTTTACACCTCTGTTTTTTGTTGTGTTTTTTAGAGTTTTATTTAGATGCTTCTGAATTAACGCTGCAAAATCTTCACTCTCCTTCATAAATGTATTTTGGGCCATCGATGCAATGATATAATTCTCATTAGTTAATTCTACATATTCATAATCTCCTTGTTCTAAATCAATTACAGAATTTTCTCTCTCTACTACCTCAATAGCAGTGTCTGCTTTTCCAGGTCTTAAAAAAAATGTTTCATAACCTTTAGTTGATGCGCTCCTTGCAGTAGCATTAACATGAATACTTATAAATAATTTGCCTTCTACGTCATTTGCTATTTTTGTTCTTTTCCACAAAGGTATAAAAGCATCCTCTTCTCTGGTATAAACAACGTTCGTTCCCAAATTTCTTTTTACTAGGTTCCCTAGTTTTTTTGCTATATCTAATGTTATATCTTTTTCCTTTTGTCCATGGCCTACTGCCCCAGGATCTTTACCTCCGTGACCAGGGTCAATTACTATAGTATCTATAATCCATTTAGATTTAAGCTTATTAATTCTCTCTGCATTTTCTTTAATTGAGTTTCTTAACAAAAAATTAATTTCTTTATCATTAGAATCTATATCAATGTCTTCTACTGATGCACTTAATAAAAAAGAAATTTGTGCTGATTGTGAAGACTGTACAGTTTTAATTTTTTTTATTGGTTCTAAAATTTCTATTTGATTAATTGTTAGCGTATCTAAAAAACAATTTAAAATTGTTACATTAAACCATTTTGATGAAGAAAATGAAGTAGAAATATTTTCTTTAGAAAATTTATTTTTTGTCTTTAATCGTATCAAGGTTCCATTTTTTTTATTTTTAATTTCTATTCCATCAACATTAAAAATATTAGCCTCAACTAATACTTCTCTTTTCGTTTTATTTTTTATTCTAAATGGCAAACCTGCAAGCTCCATGCTTTCATAAAACGAATCTAAAGGAATATAATATTGACTATTTTTAAAAATGATTTCGTTATTTAAATGATAAATTTGATTATTTATTTTTATAAAAGTCATTGAAGGAGATAAGTAAATTTTATTTTTTTTATATATTATTTCAATTTTATCTTTTGTTTCATAATAATTGCTTTGAAGACTATGCTGTTTAACAAAATCATTTAAAGATATATAGTCTGAATTATTATAATTTGAAACATTAAATTTTAAAATATCGGGGCCTGAAAAAAGTAAGCTTTGAAGAAAAAATATTAAATAATATATATTTTTAATTTT
The DNA here is from genome assembly GCA_002707765.1 of Fidelibacterota bacterium. Lineage (GTDB taxonomy): Bacteria > Fidelibacterota > Marinisomatia > SCGC-AAA003-L08 > D37C17. The sequence continues at coordinate 4,637 of PANV01000036.1, read as the reverse complement.
AATCAACAGTTTTTGATTCTCTAACTCTATAAACCTTCTCTCCAGGACGGACCATCATAAATTTTTCTCTAGCAATTTTTTCAATATATAAAGAATCAGTTTGAAGTTTATTAATTTCTGTCATCAAGCTATTTTGTTGCATTGATAGGGACTGTAATTCTTCAACTAAACCAGTATGTTCTTTTTTTAACTTAAAATAAGTAATCAATCCTGAATCATTCAAAATTAAAACTACAATGAAAAAAACACATGCTATTGCGAATACATAGTAGTTAGTTGAAGGTTTTTTTATTTTTTTTCTTCTTGGCATCCTATTCTTGGCATCCTAGGTAATTCATTTTTGAAAAAGAGGTGTTAGGCTTCATGCATTCTTCTATACGTAGTAATTGATTGTATTTTGCTGTTCTATCTGTACGACACAAAGATCCTGTTTTAATTTGTCCTGAATTAACAGCCACAGATAAATCTGATATAAAAGTGTTTTCTGTTTCCCCGGATCTATGGGAAATAATTGTATTGAAATTATTTGCCTGAGCTAATTGGATAGCCCTAAGAGTTTCTGTAAAAGTGCCAATCTGATTTAATTTAATCAAGATTGCATTCATTGAATTGTCATCAATAGCTTTTTGTAATAATTTAGGGTTTGTAACCGTTAAGTCATCTCCAACTATTTGAATATCATTTCCTAAATTTGTAGTTAGTATCTTCCAAGAATCCCAATCATTTTGATCTAAACCATCTTCTATAGAAACAATAGGATATTTTTTACACAACATTTTATAATAATCAATTAATTCTAATGCATTAACATCTTTAGAATCAATTGTATATTTTTTTGTTTTGGAATTATAGAATTCACTTGCTGCAACATCTAAAGCTAAAAATATATTTTTGCCAGGATTATAACCTGCACTTGATATGGCTTGCAGGATTAATTCAATAGCTTCTTCATTGCTATTTAGATTAGGAGCAAAGCCTCCTTCATCTCCAATAGCGGTATTATAGCTTTTTGATTTTAAAATTTTTTTCAATGAATGAAAAATTTCAACTCCTGCTCGTAATGAATCTGAATAAGACACAAATCCAATTGGCATAATCATGAATTCTTGAATATCTACGTTATTGTCAGCATGGCTGCCTCCGTTTAAAATATTCATCATGGGAATAGGCATAGACCATTCAAAGCAGACTTGAGGCGCAGGTTGATGAATGTAATTATAAATATATTGAAATAAACTCATTTTTTGAAAATTAGCACCTGCTTGTACATTGGCCAATGAGACTGCTAAAATTGCATTGGCGCCTAATTGAGACTTGTTTGGAGTTCCATCTGCCTTTATCATTGTACTGTCAACCAAACGAATATCAGTACAATCCATTCCAATTAACTTAGGCCTGATTTTATTTTTTATATTATTTATTGCCTTATTTACTCCCTTGCCATACCACATAATATCCTTATCGCGTAATTCGAGAGCTTCTTTATCTCCAGTTGAAGCTCCGCTAGGAACAGAGGCCCTTCCTAAAATATTATTTTCTAAAATAACATCTACTTCAATTGTTGGATTACCCCTCGAATCAATTATTAAACGGGCCTTAATATCTTTAATTTTATTTGAATTCATGCTGATTAATTAAATATTTTATAAAAATTTATCAATAAATTTGATTAATATATTTAAATAAAAAAAATTATTTATGATTGTAATTAAAAAATATGATGAATTGGATTGCTCAACTTGGGATAATTTTATAAAAAATTCAAATAACGGAACCATATTTCAAAAACGCAAATTTTTAAACTATCATCTAAATCGAAAATTTAATGACTGTTCTTTAATCTTTAAAAAAAATAATAAAATTATTGCTCTTTTTCCTGCTGCTGAAATAATTGAAAAGGGTATAAAAATATTATACAGTCATCCAGGCTCAAGCTACGGTGGATTAATTTTAAATAAGAATGCCTCTTTTGAAATTATAAATTCCCTAATTAATGCTTTAGATTCGTATATCATAAAAAACAAATTTAGAAAAATTTTTTTAATCAACTCTCCANACATATACTGGAATNACCANGATGCTTCTTTAGATTATTTNCTACTTTGGAATTCATACCTAGTTAAAGAAACNTATATTTCTCATGCGGCAAATCTTANAANTTATAAAAATATTAAAAACTTATTATCTAAGCGAAAAAAAAGATATATCGAAAATGACCTGNCCTTAAAAGATGTTAATTTTAGATCAATAAAAAGCAAACAGGANCTTAAAGATTTTTATAGAATTTTAGANCTCACAAAAAAACAATTCTGTACTCANCCAACTCATTCTTTNCAGGAATTACAATTAATTAATAATTTATTTCCAAAAGATATTGAAATCTTTGTTTCAGAAGTCAACAATGAAGTTAAAGGAGGGGCAGTAGTTTTTCATGCGAACTCCAAAACAAGTTTAATTTTTTATAATGTCATTGACATGAATATGAAAGACTCTCAGCTATCTAGCTTTCAACTTTATAATTGTTTAAAAATATGTAAAAAAAGAGGCTCTATATATATGGACTTAGGCGTATCACAAACCCCTGAAAGTAAAAATCCTTTAGAGCCTAAATTTAGCTTAATAAAATTTAAAGAAAGTTTTGGATGTAAGGGCTCTATGAGAATCGCGTATGAAAAGGAATTTAGTGTTGAATTTTAATTTTTGGAGAACTACTTCTCTGTATGGCTTTGGCTTTCTTGGCTTGAGGCTTATTTCCTTTATTTTAGTACCTATTTATACAAATTTATTGACCCCAAGTGACACTGGTATAATTTTTATTATATATACCTTTTTAGCTTTTTTAAACACATTGTATTCGAGAGGCATGGATGCATCTTTGTTTAAATATTTTAATGAAAAGGATTCTAATGAAGTTGTGAGTACATCAATAATATATTCAGTTAAATATGGTGCGTGTATTAGCTCATTATTGATTCTCTTTTTCTTTTTTTATTCTGATTCATTGAGTCTCCCTTTTGAAAATATATTTATACTAGGATTAACCCTGGTCTTGTTTTGTGATATGATATCAAGTAGATGCTTAAATATTCTTAGGCTATTAAATCGTCCACAATATTATATTTTTTCTTGCTTTTTCAGTGTTGGTGTCTCTTTAATTTTAAATATATATTTTATTAATTTTCTAAAAATGGGACTAAATGGTGCTATAATTGCAATTATATTTTCTGCTCTTTTTCAATTTTTCATATTATCCCCTGTATTCTTCAAATCTTTAAATATTCGCTTTTATAATTTAAAACTATTATATAAGATGAAAAAAACTGGACTCCCTTTTATTCCAGCAGCAGTTTTTTTAATTTTAATTGAATTAGCTGATAGGTGGATGATTGGTATCTTAAGCCCAAATGGCACTGCAGATGTAGGTTTGTATGGTTCAGCCTATAAATTTGGTAGCCTTATTATGCTATGCGTAAAGGGATTTAATTTAAACTGGCAGCCATATTACTTAAAGGGTTACAACCAGGTGAAATTTTATAAAATTGGCACTTTGTTTTTATTTTTTTTAATTGCAATGGCTACATTTATTTCATTGTTATGGCCTTTACTGTTTAAATTTTTGATTGGACCTCTTTATTGGAAAGGTGGCATAATTATACCAATAATTTCAATTAGTTATGTTTTTTATGGTTTATTTATTTTACAAATGCCTTCTATATATTTAAAAAATAAAGAAAATTGGGCACCTCTGTTTTGGGGTTCTGGGCTTTTGATGAACCTAATATGTAATTATTTTCTGATTATTTATATTGGTTATTACGGAGCTGCTTTTTCGACGCTTCTGTCTTATGTGACTATGTCTTTTTTTCTATATTATAAAAACCGTAAATGGATGCCAATAAATTATGATTATAACTTAATTGGAATTGTTTTCATAATTAGCATGGCCTTTATAGTCTTTCAATATAATTTTAATATAGGCCCTGAATCTAACCAGGTATATTTTTTTAGCGTTGGTTTTTCATTTCTTTATCTATCTCTAATTACGCCTTTTGCTATTTATATGAAGAATAAATTATGATTTCTGTTATCATTCCAACATACAATAGCTTAAACACATTGATCGAAGCCTTAAAAAGTATTTTTATACAAGACGTTAAAGGACTAGAAATTATAATTATTGATGATAGCTCAGATAACAAAATTAAGCATTATATTACCAGCTTAAATAATTGTTTGATCAAATACTATAAAAATAAAAAGGTTTTAGGAACTACAGAATCACGTATTAAGGGGCTATTACTAGCATCTAATCAATATATTGCTTTTATGGACCATGATGATATATCTACTAATAATGCGTATGAAATGCTTTTAAATGCTATGAAAAAAAATAATCATGATTTCGTTTTTTCAAATTATACAATTAATAACCATTTAACGAAAACAGTAATCAAAAAAAACTTAAGCATATTCAAGAAAAATTTTGTTAAAAATATTTTATACGGCCCTGGTCCTTTTTTTCAATGCTGCTTGTTCAAAAAAGACTTCCTGATTGATTCTTTAAATTGCTTTGATAAAAAATCTGAACCATCAGAAGACTGGTGTTTTTTCATAGGGATTACACAGAATACAATGAA
>PANV01000035.1 GCA_002707765.1 Fidelibacterota bacterium | reverse complement strand
AATGGTTGAACTTATAACAGAACAAAATGATTTTTACCTAGATCAATGGCAAAACGGCTCACTTTCTGAAAATCAAAATATTTGGATTGATATTCCTCATGATGGTTTAAATACTGATTCTTATTGTTCTAATTCTGAATTTACAACTTTAGATGATTGCTCTGATGGTGGAGGGAATTGGACACATAAAGATGATAATTTTGGTGGAGTCAGTGAATATGATAGATTAACTAATAGTTATAATAGTAATTCAATTAATGAATATTTAGTATCAAATTCACTTGGGACTTATAATTCAGATACTTTCATATGGTCAGAAGATGGTGCTAATGCCTATTGTGATAATTCATGGGATACACAGGATGAAAAGCATTATCTTTGTTATCTTGATGTTGCATATGGTGGTGAATATTCTTTTGCAGAAAACGAATATGGTGCTTATAATGTATGGGGTTATAAAGAGAAGGGCTCTGGTGATAATAGAAAATTTTCTGATGAATTTAAAGAAATGATTTATAACTTAGGTTTAGAATGGTGGTATACAGATAATTTTGTTATGAGACTTGGATATATCCATGATGACGAGGGAGAGGTAAAACAACCTACATTTGGAGCAGGAGTACATTTTGATGGTTATGGTTTCGATTTTGGCTATACTGCTGGAGCTGATACAGATGCTAGATCTAATACAATGTTTTTCTCACTAGCCTTAAATCTATAATATAATTCATGGTTGAAATTTTGAAGAAAAGTTTCATAATTAGTATTATTCTATCTTTTTCATTTTGTATTGGTGATTACTCTTTTTTTAATTCAACTGATTATTCAAGTAGAAGTGACTTGAAGGGACTCATTGGGATTATGATTGATTTTAAAGAAAATCAAAACCCACTAACTTCTGGTAATGGTAAGTTCCTGGATTCATTAAATGTAGGCTTTATTCAAGATAGATCAATAGCAAGATGTAATTATGAAAATCATTTTATTGTTGATCCTCCACCTCATAACTCTGATTATTTTTCATCTCAATTAAAAGCGGTAAAAAATTATTATAAAAAAATAACTAATGAAATTATTGATTTAGAAATTAGTGTTGTTGATAGTGTTTACACTGCTGTTGATTCTAATGGTGAAGAATTATCAATGGAATCATTTGCATATTCTGAAAATGATGTGACATCATTATTTAAATTAGCTATTGAACTTGCTGAAAACGAAATTTTAGAAATTACAGAAGAAAATAATTGGCAAAATGAGGATGATTTTATCATTGTTGTTTTTCATGCTGGCTTAGGCCAAGATTTAGGTTCCCCATATGGTGTATTTGATCCAACTATTTATGATATTCATAGTGCTTACATTGATTCACAAATGATTTATAGTTTAACATCTCAAAATGGAATTGAACTTGGTTCAGAGTTTTTAATCAATGATGGAATTTTAATGCCAGAAACATTAAATCAAATATTTTATGATGTTATAGAAGATTTATATTCACCTAGTTTTGTAGATGATGATGATTTAGAAAATTTATATTGTGATTACCAATTAGGGATGACAGGTTTAATGTCATATTTCTTGGGTTATCGACTAGGTTTCCCAATAATGCATAGTACAGATAATATAAGTCCTGTAACAAGAATTGGTGAATTTGGTTTAATGGATATTGGTGCTTATAATGGAAGGGGAGTAATACCTTCTCCTCCTGATGCATGGTCGAGAATTTATTGGTCAAATAATAATCAAAACATAAATAGTATTGACGATATTACTTATGATTTATTTATGGATTCAAACTTAAGTTCTTCATATGATTTAGAAACNTATGATAATAATGGTAGTATTTTAAAAATTGATATAAATGATGGAGAGTANTTTTTACTTGAAAATAGAAGTAACATAATTAANGATATAGANTTGTTAGATGATTCANNTAAATATTCTATTCAAGAAATTGACTTTATACTAAANTGTGATGCTGAAAATAATCCTTATTGCGATTCAACTATTCAAAGTGAGATTAAGCAAGCTTTATTTCCTTTAAATAATGAAGAANTTGATTTTTTTTGGTTTGANATAATTGAAAAGTTATTTAANTGTANTGATTGTGAACANTTCTTAGATGAAAATGGAGTAATCGTAAACTTTCCTAACTATGATTATGGACTTCCAGGTTCAGGTTTATTGATNTGGCACGTTCAAGAACCTATTNNTATTAATGGAATGAACAATGATTTAANNAATAGAGCAGTNCATTTAGAAGAAGCAGATGGAATGAGTAATTTAGGATATAATGATCCAAATCCATTTGGNTCATGTTTAGATACTGGTTGTNCAAANGATTTTTGGTTNCCATCAAATTCNNCATANGAAGAAGTNAATANTTCTGATNATATAATTTTTGATAAAAATAGTATTCCAAATTCAAATACAAATTCTGGTTTAGAATCAAATATATCTATAAAAATTAATTCAATAAATGATAATGAAAAAATNAATGTNTTGATTTCNTATAATTCAGNTCAAATAGGAATAATTGATAGTAGNTTTACAAGATATNTAGGTAATGATGGAGAAGGAATTTATTATTTAGGNCAAAATNATTCTATTTGGTATANNAATCTTTTTGANATNAATGAAGTTAAATCTGAGAATGATTTTTGTAGTNNTGAGGAATGNNTTGNTTGTGTNCCATTTNATAATTTTGATNCTATTGATGATGAGATTTTAGTNTNTAATGANATAGTGTGTATNNCCCCAAGTTCAAATTGTANATTNAATATCTTNGATTATTCNTTATCNTGTGATTCTGAAATTCAAAAAANGGGATTTTTTAATGAATNTAACATTNNACAAAATGTTCCAGATATTTGCAGNGANTGTGATGCAATTGGTGATATAAATTTAGATGGTTTAGATGAAATAATATTAAATGGTCAAGCTTATCATGGATNTGATGAGAACTTNTTAATTTCAGGTTTTTCAAATAATTATNATNATAATCACTATTATTTGATATCTGATTTGATTGGAGATAGCANTCCNGAAATNATTTCAATTCCAANATCAANNGNNTCNNTNATTCAAATATTATCAAATNATGGTGAAATTTTNGANGAATATCCTACATTTGGTAATAATCTAAAACCATCAATTATAAGTAGTCAAATAAATAATTGTACTTTCTTAATTCATGGTAATCGAACAATTAAATTTGATAANTATAATATTGATTCTCATTATTGGCATAATATTTNAGGNGATACATTTAATTCAGGAAATGTNGGAGTCTCAAATNCAATAAGATTGCAAAATTNTACTAATTGGGAGCAANTTNTAAGTCAAGAAAGTTATGATTTNAAAAATGNTTTTAACTANCCTAATCCTTTTGATGANAATACTATTTTTAAGTTTTATGCTTCAANTATTGATGAAATTTCANTAAGGATTTATAATATTTCAGGAATTTTAATAGATGAAATTAAAATTGATAATCTTNTNAGTAATCNATATAATGAGTTTTCCTATAACGCATCTAATTTAACTCCTGGTCTATATTTAACTGAGTTTAAAACNAANAATCAATCAAAAGTAATNAAGCTAATTAAAAGAAAATGAACNTATTATTAATTTTTATTTCATTATTTTCAATATCTCAAGCTCAGTTAAAATGGTATAATCATCCTGANCTCGATTGGAAAACATTAGAGACTGANCATTTTAAAATTCATTTTCATCAAGGTACAGAAAGGAGTGCCAGAGANGCAGCTGAAGTAGCTGAATATGTTTATGAACCTATCACANATTTATATGATTTTAAACCNGATAAAAANACTGAAATCGTAATTAAAGATGTTGATGATTATTCAAATGGCGCTGCTTACTTTTTTGAAAATCTAATTGAAATTTGGGCNAAACCATTAGATTATGATTTAAGGGGNTCACATNGATGGATTCAAGATGTTGTTTCACATGAATTTACACANATTGTTCAACTAGGGAAATCTATGAGGTATGGTGATAAACTTCTTGGTGCATATATTCAAAAATTAGGTTATGAAGATGAAAAAAGAGATGATGTTTTATATGGTTATCCCAATGAAATAATTTCGTATCCAATATCTCCAGGTGTNTCAATCCCATTATGGTTAGCTGAAGGTACTGCTCANCATATGTATGATGAATTATTTTTTGATTACTGGGATTCNATTAGGGATATGTTNTTAAGAGATAAAATTATTAATGATAAACTTTTTACATTTAATCAAATGAATAGNTTTGGNAAGTGCGGAATGGGAAATGAATTGGTTTATAATTTTGGATATTCTNTAGTTGAATATATTTCTGAAAATTATGGAGATTCTAGTTTAAAAAAAATATCTATATCAATGTCAAATCCATTTAATTATTCAATNAATAGAGCAATTAAACAATCTATTGGTATTACTGGAGATGAATTATATAATCNNTGGAAAATNCAATTAGAAAAAAAATATAAAGAAAAAATNTCAAATGTTGTTGATAAAAAAAATTATGTTATTTTAGAAAATNAAGGTATAACAAATATACACCCCAAATGGTCTCCTAACAGTAATATGATTGCATACTTATCAGATAAAGATAATGATTATTATGGACGAACAGATTTATTTATTTATAATCTTTCTGATTCCTCACACGTTAAAGTTAAATCCGGTGTAAAGAGTTCGCCGACTTGGATTAATGATTCATTAATTGTCTATACAAAACTAAGTAAACCAGATAAAAATGGTTCTAAGTATTTTGATTTATATAAATCAAAATTAAAATTTAAAGGAAATTCTGGAATTGAATTAGATGAAGTGAGAATTACTAATGGGTTGAGATTGTTTTCTCCAATTTATGATAAAAAAAATGATAAAATTTTAGCAATAAATACTTATGATGGAACATCAAATATTGTAGTAGGTAATAATGATTTTACTGAGTTTGAAATACTAACAAAATTTGATGATGGGACTCAAATTTTTTCAATTTCAATTTATGAAAATCAATATTTAATTGATGCTGTAAAAAATCATGAAAGAGATTTGTATTTGGTTGATTCTGACTCAGGTGAAATATCAGACTATATTATTGTACCATGGGATATAAGAGATCAAGTATACAGAGACAAATCATTAATATTCTCGGATGACAGAACAGGTATATTTAACTTGTACGTAAAAGATGAAAAAACAGAAGGATATATTACAGATTTAGTAGGTGGTGCCTTCAAACCAGATATTTCTAATGATAAAAAAATCGCTTTTTCTATATTTATTGATGGGGGATATAAACTAGCTCTCATGAATGAATATGAAATTATTAAAACTAACGAAAGAATGAATATTTCAAATGAGTTTTCATCAAAAAATAATTATTACAAGAAAAATGAAAAACAATTTTCACATAGACCAACATCTATATTAATTGATAGTCAGTTTAATGGATTTGCAAAAGATTATGAGTCCAAAATGACAGGCCCATTTTTTTTTCCTAGGTTAATGTTTGATTATGGTACTGTTAAACCCGGTTTATATTTCTTTGATAATGAAGCTTTACGTTTATTATCTGTTTTTGGTGGTATTACTCTAAATAGTAGAAGAGATATAGATTTATCTTTATTATTTGATTATAATAAAAATTTTGCAACTTATTACTTCAATTTTTATTGGATGTCAAGAAATACAAATAGAGATCACAATTTTAAGAGATCTAATGGATATGAAATAGATAATTTAATTTATGATGTCGATTATATGTATCATATATTTTCAAGTGATATAGGTACAAGATTTATACATAAAAATCATAAGTTTTGGACCTATTATACGTTTAATTCTTCAAGGCAATTTTATTATGTTAATTTTTCTCAAAATTTAAACGATGAATATGTAAATGATTTTTTGTTTGGGAATGAACCAATATCTTTATTTTTTAAGGGTGCATATGATTATTATCGAGGACACTCTTTAACTTTTAAATATGAATACGATGCAAGGAAAAGACATTTTTTATATAATATGATTCCAAGTGGAGGTTATAAAATAAATTCTTTAATTTCATATGAAAAAAATAACATTTTTGAAGAATTTAGAATAAATGAAGATTTTGGTAGTTTTTTACCATTCTTAGCCAGTCATGATACATGGAGGTTAATATTAGACTTTAGTAAGTACTGGAAAATAAGTATTAAAGGAAAATCAGATTTATTTTCATTTAAAAACAAAATAGTTTATAGTTATTTATCAAATGAGGGTGCAAATGATTTTATTTATTTTTTTGGTGGAGGTTTAACTGGACTTAAAGGTTACACTTATTATGAACCTACTCTTCAAGGACCGGAGTTATTAATGATTGATAATGAGCTTAATATGAAGTTGTTTAGTAACAAATCTTATGGTTTTGAAATTCTCTCTTTATCTGCTATGTCACTAGGATTTATTTCACAGATAGGAAGAGCAAATAATTCAAAAATAATTTCAAGAAATTGGTCATATACNGACTCGGTCAATGAAAATCTTTTATCTGAATGGTTTGATACAGATGATATTTATAATTTAGAATTTGATGCTTTGGATAAAGCNAATAATATTCCNCNNGAGTATGAAAGTGAAATTATAGTTAATNTTTATGATAATAATCCNNAAAATAATGAGACNATNGATAANCTTAAGAAAAGATATAANAGGTTCAAACAGACTTTTGGAGTGAATTTAAAAATATATGGTTTTTCATTTTATTCTTATCCTACAGCATTAACATATGAANTACATATGCCNTANAATGATACTATTAATAAAGATAAAAGACATTATCTAAAGATATTNTTTGATTTTTAATATGAATTTTTATTTAAAAAATATTATATATTNTTATTTTCTATTTAATATTTGTTTTTCAAATAGTNTAAAATTTTCAAAAAATCAATCTCANATAAATTTTGAAAATAGTATNAAAAATTCTATTAATGAAAATTATAATTCACAAAATGTTTTAATAGCTGCTNGCTTATCTGCAATCATTCCTGGNTTAGGACAATTTTATAAAGGAGAAAAAGTTTTGGGTTCTATTTATTTAGGTNTTGAAACTTCTTTATGGATTTTAAGAGATAATTACTTGAATGACGCACGTANTAGCTCTTCAGTTTATAAAAAATATGTAAGAGACAATTGGAATTTTTCAAAATGGATAAGAGATTATTATAATCCCACAAATNTAGATGTTGTTGTATCAATTAATAATTTAAATGAATACGAATCAGNAGAAATATCACAAGTTNATGATGTCTATAATTTATTTGTTGTTAACGAAGAAAATGAAGNTGATTTTGAAAATTATTTTTCATTATCATGGGAACAGGCTCATGATGCACAATTTAGTATAAATGGTGATATTTATTCAACATCATCTGATTCATTTAAAGAGTTATATNAAGAAATTTGTAATACTAATGAAAGCTTTAATTACATATGTTTGCTTGAATTGAATGANAGTACTCCACCTGATTATAANAGTGATGAATANCAAGCTTTATTAATAGAACAAATCGATTNCAGAATNGATAATGTCATTTATACTCATCATTTNTATGAGGGTGTTGGAAAGTATAATATGTTTTTTGCAGGTTGGGAAGATAGTAGNATAGGTTGGGTNGAGCAAAATTCAGGTGGATATGATTTNGCNTTAAGTAATATGAAAAACTTTTATGAGTATAATCTTAGAGCAAATCATAAAAAAAATAATGATAAAGCTGCAAACTTGCTTTCTTTAACATTATTAAATAGAGCAATAAGCGTTTTCAATATNTTANTNAAAGATACNNGAATNAGAATGTCTTCAAATCTTAATTCTTCCGAAATTGGTTTTAATGAAATTAAATTATCATTAAAGTTTTAATTAATTATTATAATTATGAAAAAAATATTTTATNTNTTTTTTANNNTGTTTTTTTTAAGTTGNGTNNGTCCAGACTTAAAAAATAATAGCCTTCAAACTAAATTTAATGATGCAAAGAAATCTTTTGAATCTGAAAAGTTCTCAAAGGCTAAAGAACAGTTTCANTATATTATTTTTAATAATCCNGGCTCANCTTTAGCTNCAAAATCTCAATTTTACTTAGCTGAATCTTANTTTAATTTAGAAAATTATAANCAGGCTAGTATNGAATATGATAAATTTAATATGATTTCACAAAATTCTGAGCTTATTGCNAAATCTAAATTTTTAACATGTAANTGTTTGTATCTTCTATCTTCAGATTCAAATAAAGATCAAGGNGATACACAATTTACAATTGATAGAATTCAATTATTTTTAGAGGAATATCCAAATACAGGTCATAAAAGTGAGTGTGAAGATATGATATCTGAACTTAGAAATAAGCTNGCTNTTAANGATATTGAGTCNGGTAAATTATATTTNAGAATGGAAAAATATCAGTCAGCTNTAATTTATTTTGAATTNGTTTTATCAGANTTTTGGGANACCAGTCTTTCTGATGAAGCTATCTATTATATTATTTTAACTCATATTTTGTCNNANGATTTAGAACAAGCTAAAANATATTATGANAATAATAAAGCTAATTTTAAAGATNCCTCTTTTATTAAAAAGTCAAGAAATATTATTAAAAGNGGTGAAAGAGGTGAGAAGATGAAAATCTTCTTTGAAACANTNAATTGAATTTAGCTTTTTTTGGTGGTAGTTTCGATCCTCCACATATNGGNCATGAAAATATTATCAAAATATGCCANGAAAAATTTGATAATCTTTTAGTTATTCCNAATAATGTCTCACCNATGAAANCTGATAAACCTCCAATTTCAAAATTTCATCGATTNAATATGATTAAATTAATAATAAAAANTTTGAATGTTAAAATTGATACTTTTGAGNTAGATTCNAAAAAAATAAATTATACTTATNATACNATTCAATACATNAAAAAAAAATATATTTTTGATGATTTATATATGATTATTGGTAAAGACCAAATNGAAAATTTTAATAAATGGTNTAGAATTGATGATATNCTTAAAGATGTNAAGATAATATGTTTTAATAGANNTAATTTTTATAGAAATGAAGATTTAGGAATAAAAATTGAGTTTATACCATTTGATTTTCCAGTTTCGTCATCTGTAATTAGAAAGATGATTTCAGATAAATTAGCTTTAGATGAAAAACTAGTTAATAAAAATGTTATCAAATACATTTGTGATAATAAACTATATATAAACAGTACTAGTTATTGATTTTAAGATTTATAGTATTTTATTATAATTAATTTTAAATTATTTTATGTTAGAATTTCAAAAAGTTACTGCTACATATAAAAAAAATACAGGAATTTTTGATATTTCCTTTGAGTTAAAAGCTGGAGAAATGATTTTTTTAATGGGACCAACAGGAGCTGGAAAATCAACAGTATTAAAAGCAGTTTATTCAGCTATAAAAATTAATGCAGGTAAGATTGTTGTTGACGGTATGGATTTAACAAAAATTAATCAATATCAAATTCCCTTTCTTCGACAAAAAATTGGAATGATTTTTCAAGATTTTAAACTTTTGAATGATAGAACTGTATTAGAAAATGTTGCTCTACCATTAAGAATCCAAGGGATACCAACTCAAAAAATTTACGAAGAAGTTTATAGTACATTATCAAAAGTTGGATTATCAAATCTTCATAATTCTTATCCTCTGGAACTCAGTGGCGGTGAACAACAAAGAGTGTGTATTGCTAGAGCTCTGGTTAAAAAACCTAAGATAATTTTAGCGGATGAGCCTACAGGTAATTTGGATCCAAATGTTTCGGATGAAATATTAGATTTGTTAGATATTTTTACTGATACTGGGTCAGCAGTCTTAATGTCTACTCATAATTTTCCTTTAATAAAACCTAGAAAAAAACGTTTTATTGAACTTAGCAATGGGAGAATAATTGATTAATAAGTTTATATTTTTAATTCAGGAAAGTGTCCGTTCACTCCTTAGAACAAAAATCCCATCAATAGTTTCTTCTCTAGCTATTGCTGTTGGTTTATTCATTGTGTCGATTGCATATTGTTTTTATACAAGTTTTCAGTATTTAACATTGGATTTTAAGGATGGATATAATGTAGAAGTTTTTTTTAATGAAGAGTTCTCAGAAACAGAGGCAATCAATGCTTTTAATTCAATATTATTAATGGATTTCATAGAGCAAGGAGATTTTATAAACAAAAATCAAGCTGCCCAAATTTTTGAGAAGCAATTTGATGAAAATATTTTTCAATTAATTGGTGAGAATCCACTTCCATACAGTGCAATTTATACCGTTTCTGATTCATATAAGAATTCTGAATCATTAAAGGAAGTTACTGATGAACTTAATTTATTAAGTTCTATTGATTTAGCAATTTACGAAAAAGATGCCATTATCAAATTTGATAATTTATTAAGTAATGCAATGACTTTTATATTTGTAATGAGTTTTTTCATATTGCTTATTGCAATTTTCTTTGTTTCGAACACTATTCAATTAGTTATTTATTCTAAGAAAAATGATATATTGACATATCAACTGTTAGGAGCAACTAAATCCTTTATTAAAATACCATATTTGATTGAAGGCATGTTGCATGGTTTGTTTGGTGCATTTATTTCAATTATGCTGTTATTACTACTCTATAATTTTATTGATTATTATTTATCAACAGTATTGATATTAAGAAATTTAAATTTTAATGAAATTATTTTTCTAAACGTTATTTTAGGAATGTTCTTAGGGTTTTTAGGTAGTTCAAAAGCGCTATCATCGTACGTTAGAGATTAACATAAATAACAGGGAGTGTTATATGTCAAAAAAAAATAATAGTAAGAAAAAGAAAACTAATACAGCTATAGTTAAAGAATTAAAGCAAGAATTGGAAAGTTTTAAAAATAAAAACATTTCCCTTCTAGCTGAATTCGATAATTATAAAAAAAGAACGTCCAAACAAATTGATAATATTAGAAAGTATGAAGGTGAAAATGCTTTTAAAAGTATATTGAAAATATTAGATGATATTGAAAGAGTTATAAATACAAAAAATAATAATATTGATTCAATGATAAATGGAATAGAATTAATTAAAACAAAGTTTGTTAATATTTTAAAAGATTTAGGCGTAGAAAATTTTGATTCATTAAATGAAAAGTTTAATCCTGATTTTCATGAAGCTATAATGACAAAAAAATCAAAAAAAAAATCAGGTATTGTACTTGAAGAGTATGAAAAAGGATACACTCTTCATGATAAAGTTCTTAGGCATTCAAAAGTTATTGTAGGAGAATAATGAGAGACTATTATGAAATATTAGGTGTTCCAAAAACCTCATCAAAAGATGAAATTAAAAAAGCTTATAGAAAAGTTGCAATGAAATTTCATCCAGATAGAAATCCTGACAATAAAGAAGCTGAAGATAAGTTTAAAGAAGCAGCCGAAGCATATTCTGTTTTGAGTGATGATAATAAAAGATCTCAGTATGATCAATTTGGTCATGCAGGTGTCAATAATTCTCGAGGAGGTGGTTTTTCTGGAGGCATGAATGTCGAAGATATCTTTAATAGCGTTTTTGGTGGTGGCTCAGGAGGTTTCAGTGATATTTTTGGTGGTGATATTTTCGGAAGTCAGCGCTCTTCTGGAAATAGACGAAGAAAGGCTGAAAATCTCAAAATATCTATTCCTTTAACCTACGAAGAAATCTTTGAAGGAACATCAAAAAAAATTAAGATTAAAAGATGGGAAAAATCATCTTCTGACGCACAAAAATGTCCAACCTGTAATGGTACAGGAGAGATAAGAAATGTCCAAAGGTCAATGCTGGGTCAAATTGTTAATGTTCAGGTATGCCCAAATTGTAAGGGTATGGGTTATATTGGTGGAAGAGATAAGAAAACAGCAACAATTAAAGTTAAGATACCTGCTGGTGTTTCTGATGGAAATTATATGACTCTTGAAGGTGAAGGTAATCACAGTTTATCTGGTGACAGTGATTTAAATGGAGATTTAATAATTTATTTTGAAGAAAAACCACACAGTTTATTTGTAAGATCTGATAGTGATTTATATTTAGAATGTGTGATAAATTATTCAGATGCTGTTCTTGGTACTGAGGTAAAAGTTCCTACGCTTAATGGAAAAGTAAAATTTAAAATTCCAGCTGGAATTAAAAATGGTCAGATATTAAGATTAAAAAATAAAGGATTTAAAGAAGTTAATGGTTACGGAGGAAGGGGAGATCAATATATTAAAGTTAATATTGATATTCCCTTAAATATATCGAAAGATTTAAAAAAAATAATTCTAGATTTAAAAAATAATTTAGATGATGAAATTAAATTTAAAAAAATCGAGAATTAATCAAACTTTTTTATAAATTAATACATAAATAAAAGTGGGGTTTTTGTGAAAAATAAATATGATAAAAGAATAGGTGTTTTAGATTGGCTTATATTTTTCTCAATTATTGTTTTAGTTCTTATGGTTTATATACCTCTAAATGTATGGAGTGAAGAAAATCAATACAAGGATATGAGAAGATCTAGAATGAAACATATTGCATCCGCTGAAGAATTTTTTTATGAAATGACAGGTAGATATACAACGGACGTTAATGAACTTTTTATTTTAGTTGAAGCTGCTATGGATTCACTAATATCAGATAGTACTTTTGTTGGAAAACAGAAAATTAATTTAGGCGAAAAAACTTATGACGTAATGATGGATGAAACGTTCCATATTAGAGTTGATACAACTTATAGTACTGCTGAAGTTATTAAAATAACTGAAATTGATACACTCTACAGGATAGGTGTAAAAAATGAAGATAATCTTAGCTTAATTGATACAATTTGGGTTAATAGCAAAAATTTTAATGATTATCAAAATAATTCTAACTATGTTGGTCAGTATATTACCCACTATGAGAATCCAGATGGTTCATCTATTGAAATTAATGAATTTAATAAAAATAAAAGTGAATATATTGAATCAAAATATAATCCACAAACAGTCAAATATGTTGAAAGAGTAAATAAATACAGAAATTTCCTTAGGAGAAAATTTCATTTAGATCAAGAGTTTATTTACTGTCCAATTTCTAAAAATAATTTTGATAAGAAAAAATTTATATTAAAGATAGATGAATCTAACCCATCTGCTCCTGTATTTAGCATAGAATCACCACTTACTTCAGATGATAATGAACTTAGATACGGTATATTTAGATACAGACCTGGTAAGAAAGAATCAATTATTTCAGGAGTGAAAAGCTGGGCAGAAAAGTAGGGTTTCAAATTGTTATCAATATCTCAAGCTTCTAATTGTTTGTCTTGCGTTGAATGGTTGCCATCCGAATCAGGACCTAGTGTAGTCCAATATAAGAAAATAGGTTTCCAGGACAAATCTTTCATCAATTTTTTGGAAAATGTTTTAAATAAATTAGATAATAAAATCCACGAATCGACAAATAAAAATTTAACTTTATCCCTAGATTCTAATAATGTAAGTATAAGTTCATTTAAGTATGATAAAAGTATAAGTATAAAAGAAAAAATTGATTGGTATGAAAGTATTTTTTTAGGACCTTATGTTTTAAAAAATTATGATATTTATTATTACCCATTAGAACCTATTTCAGCTGAAGTTTTGGTTATTTATATAGATAAGCAAATTAAAAAAAATATTTTAAAGTCCTGTGAAAAACATGGATTTAGACTAAAACATTTATCCATTGATATTTTTTCTGCAAACAGTTCATTGAATATGTACAATGTTCCAAATGATAACTATATACTTTGGAAAATAGGTAAAAATAAAAAACATTCGATACTTTTTTTTAAAGATAAAAATTTTTCTAATTATATTGATTTTAATCTATTTAAGAATATTGAAATTTTACAATCTATAGGTACTGAAGAATACACTGAAGAATTAATTTCTATAATTGAACATATAGTGAGTTATCAAAAAATTAAGAGTTTGGATTATGATTTTTATAATCAAATTTATGTCTATCAAACAAAAAATAATTATGATTTATTAAAGAAAATTTCCATGATTAATTCAAATAAAATTACCGTGATGGATATAGGTTCAAAATTTTTGAATAAAAATTTAAAAAATAAAATAAGTTATAACCTTCTAAGCTTCAATGAAAATGGTAATAGTTTGGAGGGAATAGATGTTTGATTTAAATCTAATCAATAATCCTGGCTTACAAAAATTTAATAAAAACGAAGATAAGTTAGAAAATAATAATAAAAATAAAGTTAAAGATTATAAAGAAAAAGAATTGGAAAATAAAAATTCGAATTCTTCTAAAAAGTTTTTTATCATCATATTTTTTGNTGTTATAGTTTTATCAGTATTGACTTTNTCTTATAGAAGTAATTTTATAATTGATTCTAATAATANNAATACTTACAATTTATCTTTATCNAAAGTTTTNAANTTNNTTGATCAAAATCAAAAAAAAATCAACTTAAATNTTATAAATNTACATAAAAATGAATTGTCTATTGATTTTAAGTGTAATGACTTAGAGACATTTTATAATCTTTTAAATTTAATTTCTGTTGAAATTAACGATAAAGTTAAAGGATATAACATCCAAAATAGCCATATCCTAAACATAAGAATTCCATGGAAAATCAAAAAAAAATCTAATTTTAATATAGATTTTTTAAATGAGGAATTAAATGATTTAAAAATGGGATTTAAACAAGAAATTTATAAAGATAAGCTAATCATAGTTTCAGATTTATCTAAAATTATTAATTTTATAAAAGTTCTAATTGATATTAATCTAATTCATAATTTTAAAATTGAAATAAAGCAAGTTGAGTCCTTGCCAGATGGTTTAAATATTTTTCAGGTCATAGTTGAATGATTAGAATAATATCAGGTAATTTAAAGGGTAGAAAATTACACAATTATAAAAATGAAGATATTAGACCTACGCAAGCCAAAGTCAGAAAGTCTATATTTGATTCTATTAGAGATTTTGAAAATAAATCAATTCTAGATTTATTTGCAGGAATGGGCACTTTAGGTATTGAGTCAATCAGTAGAGGAGCTAAGGAAGTTAAATTTATAGAAAAAAGATACAGAATAGCTCAGTTAATAGAAAAAAATATTGAAAAGCTAGGTATTAAAGAAAATTCTGTAGTAATTAAATCAGATGTGATAAATTTTTTGAATTTCGATAAAGATAAATATGATATAGTTTTTGCTGATCCTCCATATGGAAAGTTTTCATTCGAAGAAATTTTTCCTTCTGTTATTTCTTTGGTTAAAGATGGAGGAATATTCTGTTATGAATCCCATAGGCAAAATATTGATGACAATATTCCTGTTAAAATTAAATATTTCGGAAATACGCAAATAGTGATTTGGGAGAAAAAATGAAAAAAATTGCAATTTATCCTGGAACTTTCGATCCAATAACTAATGGTCATTTAGACATTATTAATAGATCTTCTAATTTATTTGATGAGTTAATTATTGCTGTAACAAATGAAAGTAAAAAGGAATCTTTCTTTAGTATAAATGAAAGAATTGAAATGATTTCAAAAGTTACTAAAGAAATAACTAACGTAAAAGTTGATCAATTTAATGGCTTGTTAATTAATTATGCTAAATTAAAAAATGCCAGTGCAATTGTACGAGGAATAAGGGGGTTATCTGATTTCGAATATGAGTTTAAAATGGCAATGATGAACAATAGTCTAAATAAACGAATTGATACAGTTTTTTTAATGCCCAATATAAAATATGTACACATTAGCTCATCTCTTATTAAGGAAGTATCTTCGCTTGGAGGAGATATATCAAAATATGTCCCACAATTTGTTCAAGATAAAATTAATATAAAAAAAAATGAACAGAAGTAAATATTTAGATAAAATAATTGAAGAAGTTTCTGAATCAAAAATAAAAATAATATTACCTGAGTTTAAAGATGAAAGGGTTAAATCTGCTTCAGAAATATTAAAGTCAATTGGTTTAAATGTTTTAGATATTTCAACTTTCAACGAAGATGAGTCATATATAAAAAATATTAAAACAAAAAGATTCACAAAAAATTGGACTGAATCAATGTTAATTGATTATGTTAAAAATCCATTAATCAAAGCTTTGACTCTACTCGACATGAATCAAGCAGATTGTGTTGTTGCTGGTTCAATATTTTCATCTGCAGAAGTAATTAAGTCCTCCATGCGGATTATTGGTCTTAATAAACAATCTAAGTGGATTTCAAGTTGTTTCTTTATGATTGCACCTGATGAATCTAAAGTTTATACTTATGCGGATTGTGGTGTTATCCCGGAACCAAATTCAAATCAACTAGCCTCAATTGCATATAATGCTGCAAAAACACATGAGCTAATTGCAAACGAGCTCCCAAAGTTGGCATTTCTATCTTTTTCAACAGATGGTAGTTCTGAACATTACACAATAAAGAAGGTTAAAGAAGCAGTTTCTATTTTCAAAAAAAAATATCCCGAAATCTTGTGTGAAGGCGAAATTCAATTTGATGCAGCTATTAAAGAAAGTATTGCATTTAGAAAAAATAAAAATTCAATTTTAAAAGGTGAGGCAAATGTATTTATTTTTCCTGATTTAAATGCTGGGAATATTGCATATAAAATTACGCAATATCTCGCTGGTTATAGTGCTTGGGGACCTCTTCTTCAGGGTTTGAATAAGCCTGTACATGATTTATCTAGAGGTTGTAACGTAGATGATATAGTTTCAATATCTTTAATTTCTGCATTGGAAAGCAAAATTTAAAGGGTAAAAAATTTTGTTAATTGATCAAGTTGCAATATTACTTATTTTGTGCATTACATTTTCATTGTTTACGTTTTCAAAATGGAGATATGATGTTGTTTCATTAATTTCTTTGATGTTACTTTTTATAACCCATTCATTATTAGTTTCATTTAATTTTCAATCAAATATAATAATTGACAAATCTCAAATTTTTTTAGGTTTTGGTCATCCAGCTGTTATAACTGTCGTGGCAGTTTTAATTATTAGTAGAGCATTACATAATTCAGGTGTGGTTGATATGATATCACGTGAAATTACACCGTATTCAAAAAATAAATTTTCTCATATTTTTACATTGAGCAGTGTAGCATCAATTTTATCTGGTCTTATGAATAATGTGGGAGCTCTCGCACTAATGATGCCGGTTGCAGTAAAGACATCTGCAAAACAAAGAAGGTCACCAACAATAATTCTAATGCCATTAGCTTTTGCAAGTATTCTAGGTGGAATGATAACAATGATTGGAACACCCCCAAATATCATTATTGCAAATTTTAGAAAAGATTATTTAGAAAGTATTAAATCACAAGCTTTACTTGATTCTGAATCAGAATCATACAATTATTTTTTAAGTAAAAATATTGAATTAAATAATTTTGAGCCATCAGCATTTAGTATGTTTGATTTTTCTCCTGTAGGACTGTCAATTTCAATAATTGGTATTATTTTTATTACAATTTTAGGATGGAGATTTATACCAAAAAAATCATACAAAAAACCAGGAAGTGAGTCTGTTTTTTCAATTGATGAATACATTACTGAAATCAGAATACCAGAAAATTGTAAACTTTTAGGTTTAAAAATAAATGAAGTTGAAAAATTTACTGATGATAAACTAAGTATTATTGGTACAATAAATGATAAAGGTGATTTAAATAAAGTAAATGATAATTATATCATAAAGGAAGATGATAAATTTTTGATAAAAACAGATCCTGTAGACTTAAAATTAATGATGAATGATTTAGAAATAAGATTCACAAAAAAAATGCGACAAAGAATCGATAAACTAAAGGATGATAATACAACTTATAAAGAATTACTAATAACACCAGAATCAAAATTAAATAATAGAAATAGAACATATCTCAGAAGATGTAGTTCAAACTCTCTTACTTTGATGGCTGTAGCTAGGAGGAACAAGCCAATAAGAAAAGGTTTAAGTAAAATAAAATTTAAAGTAGGTGATGTATTATTGATTCAAGGTAATGCCGATATTTTAGAAAACTTAATTAATACTCTACATTTAATTCCTTTTGAGGAGAGGGAAGTTCAAATAGGAGTTTACTCTAAAATAACTTTATCTTTATCAATTTTTATTGGTGTAATAATTTTGAGTGTTTTAGGATTTTTACCTACAACACTTGCATTTATTTTAGCAATCCTATTATATGTTTTTACTGGGATTCTTCCAATGAACCAATTATACAGATTTATTGATTGGCCAATAATCATCTTACTAGGTTCTATGATTCCTTTAAGCAATGCATTAGAATCAACAGGGACTTCAGCCATTTTGGCAAATGTTTTAGTGTCTCTAACTTATGGATTGCCTATTTGGATGATTATAGCAATAATTATGGTTATTACTATGTGTTTATCAGATATAATTAATAACGCTGCAACAGCTTTGATAATGGCTCCAATTGCAGCAGGAATCGGTCTTTCTTTAAACTTAAATATAGATCCTTTCTTAATGTCAGTAGCTGTTGGAGCGTCATGTGCTTTTTTAACTCCAATTGGACATCAATGCAATGCTATAATCCTTGGTCCAGGAGGATATAAATTTTCAGATTATTGGAAAATGGGCCTACCATTGGAGATTATCATAGCTACAATTGGAACTCCATTAATTTTATATTTCTGGCCTGTATAGCAAGTATGATTCAATAATATTAGTTAAGGATAATATCTATATTTTTTGTAATTTAGGTTACTAAAATAGAGGAGAAATAATGTCGCAAGTAAAAGTACCTTCCGCTGGCTCAGCAATAACAATGGTTAATAATGTTTTAAAAGTTCCTGATAATCCAATAATTCCATTTATTGAAGGAGATGGTATTGGCCCTGATATTTGGTCTGCTTCTCAAAAAGTACTTGATACGGCTGTTAAAAAAGCATATCAAGGTAAAAAAAAGATTGAGTGGCTTGAGGTATATGCTGGTGATAAAGCTAACGATGTTTATGGTCCTAATACATGGTTGCCTGAAGAAACTCTAGATATGATTAATAAATACTTAATAGCCATTAAAGGGCCTCTTACTACTCCAATAGGAGGTGGAATTAGATCTATTAATGTAGCTTTAAGACAAAAGTTAGATTTATACGTTTGCCTGCGACCTGTAATGTGGTTTGATAATGTTCCTTCTCCTGTAAAAGAACCTCATAAAATTGATATGTCAATTTTCAGAGAAAATACTGAAGATATTTATGCTGGTATCGAATTCAAGGAAGGAAGTGATGATGCTAAAAAGTTTCTCAAATTCTTAAATGAAGAGTTTGCTGATAGATATAATAAAATAAGATTTCCAGATAGTTGTGGTTTGGGTATAAAACCAATATCTAGAGAAGGTACAGATAGGCTAGTTTCTGCTGCTATAGACTATGCAATTAGCAATAATCGTAAAAGTGTTACTCTTGTTCATAAAGGTAATATAATGAAGTTTACAGAAGGTGGATTTAAACAATGGGGTTACGAAATTGCTGAAAAAAATTATTCAGATAAAGTTTTTACCTGGAGTCAATATGATAAAATTGCTGAATCTGATGGTACTGAAACAGCTAATAAGGTTCAAAATGAAGCAATTAGTCAAGGAAAAATTATTATAAAAGATGTCATAGCAGATGCATTTTTACAACAAATTTTAACTAGACCTGACGAATACGATGTTATTGCTACAATGAATTTAAATGGTGATTATATTTCAGATGCCTTAGCTGCTCAAGTTGGTGGAATCGGTATTGCTCCTGGTGCAAATATTAACTATATGACTGGCAAAGCTCTATTTGAAGCTACTCATGGAACTGCTCCAAAATATGCTGGTCAAGATAAAGTCAATCCTAGCTCAGTTATCTTATCAGGAGAAATGATGTTAAGACATTTAGGTTGGTTTGAAGCTGCTGACCTTATTCAAAATGGTATGAATAAAACTTTTACTCAGAAAAAAGTGACTTATGATTTTGCGAGACAAATGGAGAATGCTACTCTACTGAAGTGTTCTGAGTTTGGAGATGCAATAATTTCAAATATGTAAAAATGAATTTCATTGATTTTGCATCTATTCACGTTAAGGCAGGCAATGGTGGGAATGGTTGTTCAGCTTTTCTGAGAGAAAAATTTCGTCCTAAAGGAGGCCCTGCTGGAGGTGATGGAGGTCGAGGAGGCCATGTAATTGTAGTTTCAGATTCTAATTTATCAACACTTCATGATGTTTCTTATAATAAAAGGTATTTTGCCAAAAAAGGTGAAGATGGCAGAGGAAAAAATATGCATGGTAAAAATGGTGCTGATATTATTATAAGAGTTCCTTTAGGTACAATAATTAGAAATGTCGAGACTAATAATTTTATTGACGATTTAAAAGATGATAAAAAAGAAATTATCATTGCTAGAGGAGGAAACGGAGGTTTTGGTAATGCAAGATTTAAAACACAGAATAATCCTGCTCCGAGAAAAGCAAATTCTGGTCAGGAAGGAGAAGAAAAAAAACTTGAGCTAGAACTTAAAGTTTTAGCAGATGTTGGATTAGTAGGTTTTCCTAATGCAGGTAAGTCTACTCTTATTTCTAAAATTTCAAATGCTAAACCTAAGGTAGCAGATTATCCATTTACTACTTTGGAACCAAATTTAGGTATTGTTAGATTTCATGAATTTAAAAGTTTTGTTGTTGCTGATATTCCAGGTTTAATTGAAGGAGCATCCTCTGGTAAAGGTTTGGGACTAAAATTTTTAAAACATATTGAG
>PANV01000034.1 GCA_002707765.1 Fidelibacterota bacterium | reverse complement strand
AAATCCATTTATATAAGTAAATCTACCAATTTCTAAAATTCCTCCATACCATGTTGTAACAATTGTTGCAACAAATGAAGGAAGAGTTAGTTTTCTAGATAAATAAAAATACTCATTTAGATTATTAGTCTTGGAATTTAAGATTCCTGCTAAAAAAATAAGTATAAAATATGCGTAAATCAATTTATAGGTTATAATCTATAGTAATTCCAACTGATCTAAGATCTCCATATGTTTGATAATTTTTCGTTTCATAAGTAGGATCTAAGATGAACTGATAACCTCTTATCGCGTACTTTTCATCCATTAAATTTTTTGCCCATAAACTTACACTTATATTTTTAATTTCATAGTTTAATGAAGAATCTACAAGATTGTAAGGCTCAGACTTAATATTGTTTTGTTCCTCAAAATAGAAGCTACTTACAAAATTTGAATTAATTGTAAAAGATAAACCTCTAATAACTTTTGAAAGATTTTTATTTAATTCAAATCCAAATTTATAATTTGGTGCATGTGCTAAAGTTCTTCTACCATAAGTAGATTCTAAATATGAAAATTCAGATACATAAGTTTTTAAAAATGAAAAATAAGAATTTAGTGTAGTTGTTTCATTCAATTTGGATAGAGTTTTTAATTCAAATCCATGATTATAACCAGATTTAGCATTAAATGTTGCAAAGTCAAAGCTAGTTGGATCAGTGGGGTCAACTTGATAAGAAAGTCTTAGCTGGGGATTTTCTCGGTACATATAGAAAATTGAAAATTCAAATGCAAAATCTTTTTTTGTATAAGTAATACCTAAATCAATATTACTACAAAATTCAGTATCATATATTTTTAATGAATCAGCAAGAAAAGGAGATTGAGTTTGATTTATACCCGAAGTTTTATATCCTCTCGTAAAATTAGTATTCATATAAGTATTGTCATCGATTTTAAAATTTAGTGAAATATTACCACCAACCAAATTATCCTTTACTGAATTTTGATATTCGCCATTTTGTGGAAAATAGTAATAATCATATGGATAGTTTACATAATCATAATATTCATAGCTTAAATCTTGATCAGTTTTATTAGAATCAAATCTTATACTTGAGGAAATTGAAAAATCTGATGATATGAAATAAGAAAGCTTTGTATAAAATGCATAATCATTTATATAAAATTTTGAATCGATGTTATTAGCATAGCCTGAAAATAAATAGCCATTACGAAAATCATTTTCTTTAACTTGAGAATGATATAATCCTATAACTAAAGAAGAATTTTCAATATTATTCGTTTGTATTCGAATTTCTTGACTAAAAGATTCTCTATTTCTATTTGTTAAATCTGTGAATGACCAATTGAAACCTTCCAGGTTTGGATTAAAATTGAATGGAGGTTGCAGCCAATATAAATCATTGGCCCAATCTCCATCATATGAGTAAATAATATCATTTTTTGAGTATGTAAAAATTTGCGTTAATTTAATACCATTTAGGTTATATTTAATTTTTAGTGAGTTGGCTTTAGTCTTTTGATTGTCAAGGCCCTGATAATCACTGTAGGATGTGAATCCATTGTTATCAGGAGTCCATACATCATACTTGTTATCTAGTCTAATGTTATAGTATGTGTAATCAAATGAGAGAATTGAGCTTGGATTATAAGTTATCTGAAATTTTGCTAAATTTTCATCTTTAGAATTTGTATCATATTTTATTTCATCTGGATCAGAAATGTTAGTAATAAAACCATCCGAATAATCATTTGATAAAGTGATTTTAGTTAAAAAATTGTCAGTTATAGGTATGGAAGTAGATAAATTAAATGATTGTCCATTATTACTATACATTGAACTATTAAAATTAAATGTTTTTTTATCTGATGGTTTTTTTGATATAAGATTTATTAATCCTGCCATTGAATTTGGCCCATAAGAGGCTGTTTGAGGTCCTTTAAAAATTTCAATTTGCTCAAAATCATATAATTTCCCGATCATTCCTATTCCTGAAAAATCTATATTATCTACTATATATCCAACATAAAAATGAGGAGGTCCTTCTCCAGAAAATTGACTTAGCTCACCAAGACCTCTAAGTTGAAAGTATTTAGCTCTCGATGTACCTCCTGCATAATGTAGACTTGGAATAGATTGAATTAAATCTTGAAAATTGTTATTTCCATCTTTTGAAAATAGAGTTTCATCCAAAACATCTATATTGGTAGATATAGAATTCTCTTCTATGCCTCCGTAAATTTCAATTTCAGGTAAATCTATTTTAGAAGAATCTGTTTGAGTTGTTGAAAAAGAGTGACTTGTAAGTATTAAAAAAAATATTAGAAAATTCATTTATCTTTCCTCCGCTAGCATTATCTAGATCAGGTTATAAGGGTATATTCTCAGCAATTAGCACCCCTGTATTACAAAATTAATTTAAGGAAAATATACTATTAAAAACTAAATTTAATCATGGATTTAATGAAATATGAAAGATATTTTTGGGATCAAAATATTAATTGTATAGCAGGATTGGATGAAGCTGGTAGAGGTCCCTTGTGCGGACCTGTCGTTGCTGCATGCGTTGTTTTCGATAAAAATATATCAATGGAAGGTATAAATGATTCAAAAAAACTTTCACCAAAAAAGAGAATAGAACTTTTTAGAAAAATTAAAGAAAATGCAATTGATTTAAGCTATGGTATAGCAAATGAGGATGAAATTGATGAAATAAATATTCTTCAAGCTACTTTTCTAGCAATGAAAAGAGCTGTTGGAAATCTTAAAGTTACACCTAATGTTTTATTAATAGATGGACCTCATTCTAATTTTAAATTGATTAAAACTAAAAATATTATCAGAGGAGATAGCAAGTCAATAAGCATTGCAGCTGCATCAATCATAGCAAAAGTGATTAGAGATAATATAATGCAAGAATATGATAAAATATTCCCTGATTATGGTTTTATTAAAAATAAAGGCTATGGTACTAAGCTTCANATTGATGCANTGAATGATTTTAAAGCNACACCTATTCATAGAAAATCATTTAAAATTGTAAAAGAAAATCTTCCNAGTTNTTCATATTACCAAAAAAATAAAATGTTTGANATTTTAGGAAAAAGTTTAGTTGCTGTTAAATTTATAAAAAAAATATTTTTATTAGAGCAAAAGAATTTTTTTCTTAAACGATTAGATGATTATATTGACTTTATATTTTATAATGATAAACAAAAATTGTATGTCAAAGTAATTTCAATTGAATCTGATAAAATTATTTCAAATTCAAAAAAAAATATATCTAATATTAATTTATATTTAAGCGAAATTAAAAATTCTATTAATGAAAAAGATTTAACTAAAAAAGTTATTTTTAATGTAATTTTAGTGGAATTTAAACCAAAAAATAAACCATCTTTTAAAATTTTATATGATGAAAAAGTATATTAGTATTTTTTTAATATTTAATTATTTATTTTCTTTTGAAATATCTGATGCAATAGGATACAATGGAGCAGTTGCATCATCAAAAAAAGAAGCATCCGATATTGGAATTGAAATACTTCAAAGAGGAGGAAATGCAATTGATGCTGCAGTAGCTGTTGGATTTGCTTTATCTGTTGTACATCCTAGTGCAGGTAATATTGGTGGTGGAGGATTTATGGTAATAAGATTCTCCAATGGTGATGTTACAGCCATAGATTTTAGAGAAACAGCTCCTTCACAAGCAAATAGAGATATGTTTCTTGATGACAAACAAGAAGTAGTTCAGGGTATGAGTAAATATTCTGGTAAAGCATGTGGGGTTCCTGGTACTGTTTATGGATTAGGATATGCTCATGAAAAATATGGTACAATGTCATGGGAATCTCTTCTATATCCATCTATTCAGCTTGCAAAATATGGTTTTAGTTTAGATTATCATAATTTTAAATTATTAAACTCACCTAGGTATAGTAACTTCTTATCTCAAGATGCAGAATCTAAAAAAATATTTACAAAAAATAATGAGCCTTATATATTAAATGAACTCTTTATCCAAAGTGATTTAGCTCATACTTTAATAAGGATAGCAAAATATGGTTATAATGAATTTTATAATGGAATAACTGCAGATTATATTGTTGATTGCATGAATCGTGTTGGAGGTATTATTACACATGAGGATTTGAAAAATTATAAGGCAATTGAAAGAGAACCAATAAAAATTAACTATAGAAATCACTATATTTATTCAATGCCTTTACCATCATCTGGGGGAATTACTTTGTCAAACATTTTGAACCAGATTGAGAATGTAAATTTATCTGAATTTAAAGTAGGAAGCGCAAAATTTATTCATTTATTATCTGAAGTTGAGAAAAGGTCATATGCAGATAGAGCAGAATTTTTAGGTGACTCTGACTTTATCAATGTACCTTTACAAAAACTTATTTCAAAAGAATATGCAGATGATAGATTTTCAACAATATCTATGAAAAAGGCTATACCTAGTAAAAAAATTGGTCATGGTAATATAGATATGTGGAACGAGTCAGAAGAGACCACGCATTTTTCTATTGTAGATAGGTATGGGAATGCAGTTAGTTTAACTACAACTATTAATGGGTGGTTTGGAAATGGAATAACCGTTGATAATGCGGGTTTTCTATTAAATAATGAAATGGATGACTTTTCCATTAAACCAGGTTATCCAAACTTATATGGACTTGTTGGCAATGAAGCAAATTCTATTCAACCTAACAAGAGAATGCTTAGCTCAATGACTCCTACTATAGTCGAAAATGAAAATAACGAACTTCTATATGTTTTAGGAACACCAGGAGGTTCAACAATTATAACCTCAGTAGCCCAAATTTTAATAAATTTGATTGATTTTGATATGCCACTTAAGGAAGCGGTTAGTAGAAAAAGATTCCATCACCAATGGTTGCCAGATGTCATACAAGTTGAGAAAAATTATTTTTCACCTGAAATTGTTAGACGTCTTGAGAAGTATGGACATAAAGTTTCAGAAAGATCTTCT
Organism: Fidelibacterota bacterium; assembly: GCA_002707765.1. GTDB lineage: Bacteria > Fidelibacterota > Marinisomatia > SCGC-AAA003-L08 > D37C17. The sequence goes on along the minus strand of PANV01000034.1, from coordinate 18,908 downwards.
ATAGGCGAAGCTAATTGTATTTTTATAGATGAATCAGGCCTGAAACACTCTACGTCAGATAGTCGCAGAGGAGGAGTTTCTAAAGCCTATTGATATGAAAAAGAAAATAAAAGAATTTAAAGAACTTATAACTTTAATTATAATTGCATTGACCATCAAGACATGCCTTATTGAAGTTTATGTTGTTCCTACAGGTTCAATGGAAAAAACTATTTTGATTGGTGATATGCTAATTGGTAACAAGTTTATTTATGGAATGAGAACACCAAATTGGATTGGTATACCCTATACAAGGATTGGATTTTTTATACCTTATTTTAGATTACCGAAATTTAAAGAAATTAATAATAATGATGTTGTTATATTTGAATTTCCAAGAGACCCTTGGCAAAAATATGTTAAAAGATGCATTGGCCTTCCGGGCGATAAAATTAATATTAAAGAAGGAATCATATATATTAATGGAGAATTAAATCCCATGCCTGGGGAAGGGCAGTTTACCGAAAAATTTGGTGATTTTTCGAATCAGTTTTTGAGACAAAATAATTTTCCTCCACAAGCTGATACGATTAAAATTTATAAATCTAATCAATCATGGTTTTCATCAACTATTTATCCAGATTTTAGATCTGAAGACTTTATTGACGTAAATAGAAATTTAGAATATGATCAACTTATTGATAAGTTTGAAAGTACTCACGATTTAAATAGTAATGATAAATGGGATTATGGAAATTCTGATAATATTAAAGAATTTGTCGTTCCTTTTAAAGGTATGAAAATTGATTTGAATAAAATAATAAACTGGGAGTCTTTTTTAACTTTATTACTAATGGATGGTTATGATTTGAGTATAGGTAAATATAAAATTGACTTAAATGATCCTCTTCAAATTAGCAGATTAAAAGGATTAGTTAAATATAAAATTTTAGGTTCTATTATATCATATGAAGATTTAAATGATAATCGTATACCTGATAAGCAGGAAAAAGAACAACTCATTTATAAGAGAAAGCTTGAAGCTGAAAGAAAAAGAAATAATTTGGTGAACCCATGGTCAAAGGAAATTAAAGATGAACTATCTAGAAATAAAGATTTTATTAAGCAAAATTTACTATTAAATGGTAATAAAATTAAAGATGATGAATTTATTGTATTAAATAATGACTATTATTTCATGGTTGGAGATAATCGTAACAATAGTTATGATTCTAGGTTTTGGGGTTTTGTACCTGATTATAATATTTTAGGAACTCCAGCATACGCGCTAATTAATATTTCAAAATTAAGTTTAAGATTGAAAACTGTAAAATAGTTATATTATTAAAGTCAAATTAAATTAGATTATATTATGTTTACATTAATATCATATATATTTAAAATAATTATTTCACTTGGAGCTGGTTATGTAATAGGATATAATTCTGATAAGNAATCTACATCTTCTCTTCAGTTTTATACNTCGGTTAATTCTNTACTNATGACATCNGTAATTGCTATATTCTCNTTNGANGATAATAATATTGTNCCNGCAATAATTTTTCTTAGTNTAAATCATGCATTNTTAGCAAACTTTTTTAATGATAANNTNNTAGATAAGTTTAAATTAATTTTTTCATCNATATGTGGTTTNCTNGTAGGTTTAGGTTTTATTTTTCATGCTATTTTAATAACTTTANTCTTTAGCTATATTGTTAATAATTANGATATCATTTCTGATTTAATTTCATCTAAAAATAGCAAAAATGAAGNTGAATANAAAAATGAATTAGATTTAAATGATGAAGAAATGTAAATTAATTAAAAATTATTACTATTTATTATGGATATTGATTTAAAAACTAAAGATGGNCAAAATAAATTTATTGAAGAGTCCTTATCTGGNCTATTAGAAGGNATNAACAACTCTTATGGTCCAATATTAATGGATGAATTAAATTCTAGAATTAAAAGAACCATTGAAGAATTTAATGCAGAAATNGTAGCAGCTTTTGATGAGTTGAAAAATAANGAAAATAATCGTCAAAAAATGTATTCAATGATTAAAGAAGGTAGTATCCCNTCNAANNAATCTGAAGTTGAACCTGATAATTCAATTTGGCAAAAGAAAATTGAAGAAATAGAATCCCAAAAATAAAAGGAATTNAATATGGATATTTTAAAAGATAGAGCTATATGGATTGTTGTTGTCGTTATGTTTATTGCTGGTGCTATGTACATGGTTATAGTAGATCCTAGTAGAGTTGATAAAATGGATAATATCGTTGAGAGAGANGATGAAAGAATAGCTGATGTTACAGAAACTAATGAGCTGATTGATAGAATTGATAAGAAATTAATTGGTACAAAAAAACATCTNCAAATTNTAAGAGATGAATTTGATTCCCATTTAAANGCNTATGATTCAAAAGTTGATTCTGTAAATAATGCATTTACNAAAGTAGATTTATCAATNAATAAAATTATCAGAGATATGAAAGATAAATTTNCAGANGTTCAAGATCAACTTGAAGAACTTGAAGANGAAATAAGTGGAGTAAAAACTCAGACTAAAAGAGATTCGAGAGCTATTAAAAAAGAAATTTCNGATATAAAAGATGCNATTAAAGAAATAAATGAGCAGTTAGAATAGCTGAATATGTTTAAAATTGAAGATGCTATNGGTGANNTCGTATTNATATCTTTCAAGAGTTCAAATCAACTNGAAGAATTAGGNATTAAAGATACCGTNGGTCATTTTTTGATAACAGGNATNGATAGATTAGGATTATGGTTGAANCATCCTGGTATAATTCTATCTAAGACTGAAGATGAAAANGGCAAGCCNCTCCCAGAAAATAANATTAAAAGAGAAAAAGTTGATGCTAATTTCTTATTGAGNTGGGAATATATAATTTCAGTNATGCACTATCCAGATAGAGAAGGCTANGATTTNCCATCNGANTTTGATNTGGATATTGGATTTAAAAAATAAAGATTAACAATGAACTTTGGNACAATAAAAAATTGGAATTCTAATGGAGGTTGGGGATTNATAGAAGGTGATGATGGTTACGATTATTTTTTGAATATTTCTAATTTAAGAANAGGTATTAAGGTTAGTGTTGGAANGAGAGTAAAGTTTGATATTACTCANACACAAAAAGGTGANGAAGCAGAAAATGTTAGCCTAATTTAAATAGANTTGAAANCATTAAAANATAATTCTGAGAATCCTGACTATTGGAATGATAGNTANAGCAANAATGAAATAGGATGGGATATNGGAACTCCNACNCCNATATTTGTAAATTTTTTTAAAAAGTTTAANTCANAAAAAAATATNTTAATTCCTGGNGCAGGAAANGGCCACGATGCTTTATTTTTATCAAAAAAAAATCATAATGTATNTGCTGTTGATTTTTCTATGNAAGCAATATCACATATAAAGAAGAANGCATTGGAGNNAAATACTNCACTNAATTTAATNTGTGAAGATTTTTTTAAGTTAAACAATCTNAATGGTAAAATAGATATNATTCTTGAATACACTTTTTTTTGTGCNATTAATCCTAANAAAAGAATAAAATACATTCANAAATCATCAGAGCTTTTAAAAACTGANGGTCTNTTTGTNGCAATTCTACTTCCAATAAANAAGATTTTAAATGATGANGGTCCTCCNTTNGGAGTGAATCTTGCTAAAACNNTAANAGATTTTNAAAAATATTATGATATAATTGAATGTGAAAAATCAGACTTAAGCATAAAANCGAGANTTGANAATGAAGTATTTGTTTTAATGAGGAAAAAATGATAAAAATTAACTTAAAAGATATTAAANCTTTTGGTNATCATGGTGTTTATGAAGANGAAAGAAAATTTGGACAAAATTTTTTTATTGACTTATCATATACTTGTAAAAAAAATAAATTCATTNAACCATCNTCTGATANTATNAATTATGTTTTAGATTATATNCATGTAATAAAAATTNTAANAAAATTTATTGAGGCCAAAGATAGTGGTTTCAAAAAGTACTTTTTGCTTGAAAAATTAGTTGAAGATTTACATTCTTACTTAAATCAAGAATTTAAGGATTACGATTTTAAGTGTATTCTTTTATCTATTACAAAAATTGTTAATATTAATGGAAGAAAACAAAAAATTAATGTAGAAAAAATATTTTAATTGAAGCATATTTTTTTATCATTGGGTTCGAATTTAGGTTCTAGATTAAATAATATCATAGAATGCATTAATTTAATAAAAAAAAATTCAGAATTAATTTTAATTGATACATCTAGTATTTATGAATCTAAGCCAATGTATAACACCAATCAACCAAATTTTCTAAATGCAGTAGTTTTAATAGAATCAAATATTAAACCTCTTCAACTTTTAAATGAATTAAAAAAAATTGAATCTTATCTTGGAAGATCGATAAAAAATTCACATAATAAACCCAGAGAAATTGATATTGATATTTTGACTTATGGTAATGAAATTATATCATTTGATGAATTAAGAATTCCTCACCCTAGGTCTCCAGAAAGGATTTTTGTATTAAAACCTTGGACTGATATACGGCCTAATTATAAATTACCAGGTAATGAAAAAACAATTTCATCATTGTTATCATTACTAGAAGGCAAAAAAAATGATATTAAATTATATAAAAAAAATATATGAAGAAAGCATACCATATAGCTGTTGAAGGAAGTATTGGCGTTGGAAAAACAAGCTTATCTAAAATTCTTGCTGCGAAACTTCAGTGCAAGCTTATTTTAGAAGAGTTTGAAGATAATCCATTTCTATCTGAATTTTATAAAGATTCCGAAAGATATGCTTTTCAAACTCAGCTTTTTTTTCTGCTATCTAGGTATAAACAACAATTAGAATTTCAACAAATAGATATATTTACTAAATCAATTGTTTCTGATTACATGTTTATGAAAGATAGAATCTTTGCTTCATTAAACTTAAGTGAAAAAGAGATGAATTTATATGATAATGTGGCACTCATTTTAGAAAAAAATATGATTAATCCTGATTTAATTATTTTTCTTCAATCAGATACAGATAGGCTAATGAAAAATATCAAAAATAGAGGTAGAAATTATGAGTCAAACATGGATTGGAATTATATTGATGCCTTAAATCAAATTTATAATGAGTTTTTTTTCAGATATGACAAATCACCTTTACTAATTATAAATACCAATGATATAGATTTTGTAAATGATAAAAATGATTTGAACGAAATTTTAAATATTATTCAAAAACCTATTAATGGCACTAAATACTATAATCCTAATAAAAGTTTAAAATTATAAATGTTTAAATTTTTACTGTTAGTTTTTATTTTTTTGGTTTTCAGATCTTTCATAAATATTTTTATTTTACCTTATTTTAAAAAACAATCTAAAGACAAAAAAAATAGTGATATTATAGATGTCGATTATGAGGAAATTGATTGAAAACAATTAAAAAAATAAATCAAACAAATCTTAGAGGCAAAAGTGTACTTATTAGGGCAGATTTCAATGTTCCAATGATTGGAAAGGAAATTTCAAGCGACTTTAGATTGAAGGCTTCTATGGAAACAATAAAGTACTGCATTAAAGAAAAAGCAAAAATTATAATTATGTCTCATTTAGGTAGGCCTAAGTCTAAAAAAAGTAATCTATCTCTATATCCAATCTATCTTTATTTAAAAAAATATTTTGATAAAAATAATGTTATTTTTTCAGAAGATTGTATTTCAAAAAAATCAATAAATATTTCAAAAAACTTGAATCCTAAAGAAATACATCTATTAGAAAATTTAAGATTTCATTCAGGCGAGTTAAATAATTCAGATACTTTTGCATTTAAATTATCACAACATGCTGAAATTTATGTAAATGATGCTTTTGGAACGTCACATAGATCTCACGCCTCTAATTCGTCAATTCTTAATTTTTTTAAAAAAAAATGTTTTGGTTTTCTGATGGATAAAGAATTGAATTATCTGACTAATATAAAATTGAATAAAAAATTTGGTGTTATTTTAGGTGGTGCTAAAGTTTCTACAAAGCTAGGTATGATAAATCACTTCTTAGATAAAGCTGATTCTATATTCATTGGGGGAGGAATGTCTTTTACTTTTCTTAAATCAATGAATAAGAAAATTGGAAATAGTTTATTTGAAAAAAAAATGTTAGGTATTGCTAAAGAAATACTTGAAAAGTCAATAAATACAAAAACAAAAATTTTTCTTCCTGAAGATTTTGTTTGCGCAAAAGAAATTAGTAGTTCATCAAATATTGAGGAAAAAAGTATAAATAATTTTGCCCAGGATGATATTGGTCTTGATATTGGTAGTAAAACAATAGATTTATTTTTAAATGAAATAAAATCCTTGGAAAAAATAATTTGGAATGGTCCAATGGGAGTTTTTGAAATAGATTTATATAAAAATGGTACTGCTAAATTAGCTGAAACTATATCACAACTATCTTCAATCAATAATTTGACTTCTATTGTTGGAGGTGGAGACACTGCAAGTGCAATAATTGAACTTGGTTTAAGTAGCAATTTTAAACATGTTTCAACAGGAGGAGGAGCTTCTTTAAAGCTTTTGAGTGGAGAAAAACTTGAACTTATACAATCATGGGGTGGCAATGATTAGAAAAAAAATATGTGTTGCAAATTGGAAGATGAACAAAAATTTTATTGAATCAAATGATTTTTTAAAAAAAATCACGCAAAAAGATTTATCATCTAATAGCTGTGAATTAGTAATTTGTCCATCATATGATTCTTTATTTTTATTTAATAAGTTAAATCCTCAATTGAGTTTAGGTGCTCAAGATGTTTCATATTTAAATAGTCCCTCATCAACTGGAGAAATTTCAGTAGATATGTTAACTTCGCATAATTGTAAATATGTAATTATTGGTCATTCTGAAAGAAGAGAATCCCTTAATGAGACAAATGAATCTGTTTCATTAAAAATGAAAGAGATTTATAACTCACAAATAATTCCAATTTTATGTATAGGTGAGAAATTAGATGAAAAATTGGGTAAGTTAACTTATAAAGTATTAGAAAAGCAAATTACAAAAGCATTTTCAAAAATTAACTTCAAATCAGAAAAAGATGTTTTGATAGCATATGAACCAGTTTGGGCAATAGGGACAGGTCAAGCAGCAGGACACAATGAAATTAAACAAAATATGAAATTAATAAAAAAAATTATTAATAATATTTATACAAATAATTGTAATATATACTTATTGTATGGTGGAAGTGTTAATGAAAACAATGCTTCAGAAATCATAAATATTGATAATGTTGATGGTTTTCTAATTGGCAGTGCTTCTTTAGAAGTAAATTCTTTTTATAAAATATTTAAACAACTTTAAGGAGAAAAATTTGGGATATTTATACTATATAGTTATTTTTATTTTTGTTTTAATTTGTTTATTACTAGTTGGAATTATTTTGATGCAATCAAGTAAAACTGGAGGAATGGGTTCAGGTATTGCAGGCAACGCTGGTCTTGATGCTGCGTTTGGAGGTGAAGGAGCCGATAAGCTACTAGTCAAAGTAACAACTGTTTTAGCAACTTTGTTTATGGTTATGGCTATTATTTTGAATGTAATGTCCCGACCTAATGAAACAAACTCTTCAGTCTCAAGTAATTCAGTTATTCAAGGAGAAGTCGAATCATTTGAATCTTCCGTTCAAGATACGATTAAATAAAGTTTTAGCTGAAGTGGTGGAATTGGTATACACGCTGTCTTGAGGGGGCAGTGGGATTAGTCCCATGCGGGTTCAAATCCCGCCTTCAGCACCAAAGTAAATCAGAAAGGATACATATATGCTATTAGCTAAACTATTAATAACTTTATCATTTTTAGGTATTTCTCTAGCTGAAGATTGTTCAAAAGCAAATTCACTTTTCAATGATAAATTATATGATGATGCATTGTTAGAAATTCTAAGTATAGGTGGAATTGAATTGTCTTCAGAGGAATGTCTTCTATTATCATACAATATTTTATTTAAACTAGAAAATTTTAATGAAGCCAAAAATTATCTTGATAAACTTTTACAAATTGATAGAGGAGACACTTATCAAAATTTATCAGTTAGTCTTACCAAAGTTTTACAAAATTATAAATCTGCTAAATATACATTAGAAAAAATAGATGTCGATGAAGCAATATCAGAATACAAAAAAATATTAGAAGATGATGAGCTTAGCAAAATATCTTTGTTTTACGGTGGACTTGGTCACGCTTATAAAAAAAAATATATGAATTCCTCAGATATTGATTCATTAGATTTTACTGTATTAGATTTAGCCATCTCCAGCTATATTGCTGCAAATGAATTACGGAATAAATATGATTCTGAAATTAATAACATAGCTAAATATTTAACAAATCTAGGTAAAACTAGCGCATCTAATGACGAGCTAAGTAATGCTTTATCTTACTATAAAAAAGCTACTGAATATGATGACAATTATAATGTAGCACATTTTTATTTAGGCCAGCTTTATATGAAGATTCAAGACTATGATCTTGCAATAGAAAGTTTTAAACTTGGTTTAGGTAATGATTTTGAAAAAGGTAATTATAAAATTTTATATTTACTTGCTAGTTGTTATCAAAAAAATAATTCATTTGATGATGCTGAGAAATTTTTTAATCTATCAATTAAAAATGAACCAACGTATATAAAGGCAAGATTTGCTTTGGCAAACTTATTTTATAAGAAACAAAATTTTTCAAAATCGAAAAATGAAATTTTTGATTTATTGAAAATTAACTCATCGTATATCAAAGCCTATGAATTGATTGTAAATATATACCTAGATGAAAAAGATTACTTTAGTGCAAGGAAATATGCAAATGATGGAATATCTATTGATCCTAAATCTTTTTTCCTTTATTCACAATTGGCATTTCTTGACAATGAAGAAAAAAAGTTTGAATCTGCTATAAGTAATTCAAATCAAGCTCTATCTTTAAAAAGAAATTATGGACCAGCTTTGATTTCACTAGCTACTGCAAATGTATACTTATGTAATAAAATTGCTGCAGATGATGCATTAAAAAAAGCTAAAAGATATGATAGAAGACAAGTTAAGCAGTTACAGGATTGGGCTGCTCAACATTTCAAATCTCCTGCTTGCAATTAGAAGCTTGAAATGATTAAGGCTATAATATTTGATATTGATAACACTTTGCTAGATTTCATGACAATGAAGTCAAACGCAATTTCTGCTGCTGTTGATGGGATGAAGAAGAATGGCCTAGATTTAGAAAAAGATGTAGCCATTGAAAAAATATTTAATATTTATAATTCTAAAGGCTACGAACACCAAAAAGTTTTAAATGAATTTATTATTAATGAAGTAGGAAAAATTGATTATAAAATGCTTGCTTCAGGGATTGTTGAGTATAAAATTGCCAAGGAAGCATCTTTATCCTTATATCCTGGAGTTAAAGATACATTAGTTAATTTATCTAATTTTGGATTAAAGCTGGGTATTTTATCAGATGCGCCTAGTAGAGAAGCATGGATAAGATTATATATATTAAAAATTCATAAAATGTTTCATGAAGTCGTCACTTTTGATGACACAGGTTTTCATAAACCTGCAAAAGAACCATTTAAAAAAATTAAAAAATTATTAAATGTTGACTTTTCGGATTGCCTTATGGTTGGAGATTGGCCAGAGAGAGATATTAAAGGTGCAAATCAATTAGGAATGAAAACTGCATATGCTAAATACGGTGCAATAGAAATTATTGAAAATTCTGGAGCAGATTACGAATTAGATACTATTCATGAATTAATTGAAATAGTTAAAAGTGAGAATAGTATTTTATGATTTCTGTGGGAACAGATATTGTGAAAGTTTCTAGAATAAAAAAATTACTTAATAATGAAAGATTTATCCATAGGGTTTATTCAAAAAAAGAAATCGATTATTGTTTATCACGACCTTATCCTGAACTTTCATTTAGCGGAAAATTTGCTGGTAAAGAAGCCGTTAAAAAAGCTTTATATTCATCGGGCAGAATTAAATATATTCCAACTTTTAAATCTATACAAATACTAAATAAGAAAGATTTTTCTCCTTTCGTAGAAATTGATATAACTGGTTTTTATCAAAATATTGTTTTTTATATTTCAGTATCGCACGAAAAGAATTATGCTATTGCCTTTGTTCATGCTGATATAAATTAAGATAGTATATGAGAATATCTAAAAAAAATAATTTCATTTTATTAATTTTATATTTATTAATAATGATATTTACATCACTTGCTGAATTGTCTTTCAGTCCACATTTATGGGTTTACTCTAAATATGTACATTTTTTAGAATTTCTAGTATTAGGATTTTTATTATCTCTATATTTTTATGATAAACTTGATTCGTTATTTTTTTTTATAATTTTTTTTTACCTAATAGTCTTATCTGTTTTCGATGAAGGTATACAAGTATTTTCAGCTACTAGGACTTTGACTTTAAATGACTTTAGTATTAACATATTAGGTGGATTTACATCGTTAATTATAATGTACATATACAAGAAAATTAAAAATGGATAGTTTTAAAATAACAGGCCCATCAAAAATTAGTGGAACAGTTGAAATAAGTGGATCTAAAAATGCTGCTCTTCCTATCATGGTTGCTACAATAGCCAGGCCTGGTGTATATGAGGTTTCTAATGTTCCAGATTTAAGAGACACAAGGACAATGATTAAGCTCATAGAGATAATTGGTGGAATTATCTCATCATCTAATAATACTTTAAAAATTGATACCAGGTCTTGTAATAATCCAAATGCTCCATATGATTTGGTAAAAACTATGAGAGCATCGTTTTATGTATTGGGTCCACTTTTATCAAGGTTTCAAAAAGCCTCAGTTTCATTACCTGGTGGATGTGCCTGGGGACCTAGGCCTGTAGATTTTCATTTAAAAGCATTTGAACAAATGGGAGCAGAGGTTGTTCTTAAAAATGGATATATTCAAGCTACTGGAAAATTATCTGGAACAGATATAATTTTTAAAGTTTCAAGTGTTGGAGCAACAGGGAATGTTCTTATGGGATGCTTTAATTTAAATTCTCAGCTAAGAATAAAAAACGCTGCAATGGAGCCAGAAATAACAGATTTATGTCACTTTTTGGTAAAAATGGGATTAAAAATTGATGGAATTGGTACAAAAAATCTCATTATTTATCCAAATGATAGCAAATCATCAATAAATATAAAACATACAATCATTCCTGATAGAATAGAAGCTGGAACTTTTATTGCCGCTACTGTAATTACAAAAAGTCGATTGACCCTTAAAAATATAATTATATCTGATATAAAAAAGGTTTTGGATAGTTTTATTGATATTGGATTAAAAATATTAGATTCAACAGAAAACTCAATGACTATTGATTTTTCTGGTGAAATTAAAAAATTAAATGTAACTACTAATGTTTTTCCTGGTTTCCCAACAGATATGCAGCCGCAGTGGACTTCTGTAATGTGTTTATCAAATGGAGAATCTATGATGGAAGATACAATATATCAAGATAGATTTTCACATATACCAGAACTAATAAGGCTGGGAGCAAATATTAAATTAAATAAAAATGTAGTGACTATAAATGGTGTAGATAAACTAAAAGCTGCAGATGTAATGTGTACTGACCTAAGGGCTGGAGCTGCTTTAATATTAGCTGCTCTTGCAGCAGAAGGGATAACAAATGTTAGTAGAATTTATCATGTTGATAGAGGTTATGAAAATTTTGAAAGTAAATTAAAAGGTTTAGGTGTGGAAATTAGTCGTATTTCTTCTTGAGTGATTTGAAATATTTTGTTACAAATATCACACATAATTTATTTGTAATTAATAAAAAATTCTCATAACTTATTATTGAGTTATTTGACTATAAAAAAAAGGAGTACAAAATGAAAAAAGTAATTATTTTAATATCAAGTGCATTAATGTTGTCCTTAGTGACTGCTTCTGATGCCGTTTTAAAATTAGCTAAACAAAGCAATAGCGATTTTAGTGTTGCTTTAGATTCAAAAAAAGATGTTTTTGGTTTACAGTTTGATTTAATATGTGATAACAAAATTACTGAAGAGTCTGTTAGTCATTCTTTTTCAAGTAATGATGTAAGATCTAATATGAGTGTATATAGCAGACTTAGAGCCGATGGTTCAGTTAGAGTTATTATGTTCGATTTATCTGGTCAGCCAATAGTTTCTTCAAATAATGTTGAAGAGGTTTTAAATATGAAAGTCAAAGGTGATAATTGCGTATGTGATAATGTTGTTGTTGCTGGTGAGCATGGTGTTTCTCTACAATCTACAAGTACAACTTCAATTACTGAGCTTCCTCAGCAGAGTAAAATCAAAGGAAATTATCCGAATCCTTTCAATCCTGTTACTAATATAGTTTTTGATTTAGCTGAACTTAATGCTGGTAATGTAGAAATTGCTGTCTATGATATCCAAGGTAGAAAAGTAGATGTTTTACACAATGGATGGTTAGACGCAGGTTCTGGTTATGAGTTTTCTTGGGACGCAAGTTCAGTCGCTAGTGGTAAATATTTTGCAGTAATATCTGCTCCAAACGGTTTTACCGATACAGTCAATATGACTCTAATTAAATAGTCAATTTTGATTTAGTACTTCTTTAACAGAGCCCCTGCTTTTATTAGCAGGGGCTTTTTTTATACTTAAAGGTAAATAAATGTCATTAAGAATTGTTATCGTTGGAGCTGGCCAAGTTGGCTACAATTTATCTAAATCCTTAGCAAAAGAAGATTATTCTTTAACTGTTGTTGATAATGATGAAAATAAATGTCTAAAAGTTAAAAATGCAATTGATGCAAAAGTTGTGTTAGGTAATGGTGCTTCGCAAAGAACTCTTCAAAAAATTGATATGACCGAAGTTGATTATTTTTTAGCATTAACCTCCCTAGATGAAATTAATTTAATTGCATCCAAAACAGCAAAATCTTTAGGCGCAAAAAAGGTTATAGCTAGATTACGTAGTACTGAATTTAGCCATAAGAATTCCATTTTAAGTCCAGAAGACTTTCTTATTGATCATGTATGTCACCCAGAAAAAGCGGCACATGAAGAAATAGAAAAACTAATAAGGAGAACTTCTGCGGTTGAGGTGGTTAACTTTCATAATGATAAAATTACTTTATTAGGAATTAAGTTAGAAAACTCCTCTCCCTTAGTTGGACGCTCTGTTTCAAATGTGAAATTAGCAAATCCATTTATTAATCATCAAACTGCAGTAATATTTAGGAATGATGAAAGTTTTGTACCTCATTCTGATACAATTTACAACAAGGATGATGTTGTTTATTTTGTTACTAGAACAGAAGATGTTGAACTAATACAACAATTATCTGGCAAGCCATCCTTTGATGTTAATAATATAATGATAGTTGGAGCAGGTAAACTTGGTAGACTACTATCAAAATCCCTTCAATATGATTATAATATTAGATTAATTGAAAAGTCAAAAAATAAAGCTGAAAAATATAACCCTTCTTTATCTAATACATTAATGCTAGTAGGAAATGCGCTAGACCCAGAATTATTAGAATCTGAAAATATTTTTGAAATGGATTGTTTTATTGCTGCTACTGAAGATGAGCAAACAAATATTATGTCATGTTTACTTGCCAAAGATTATGGTGTAAAGCAAGTAGTTGTTCATATCTCAACAACAAACTATATTAAACCCATCAGAAGAATGGGTATAGATGCTATAGTAAGTAAAAATGTTTCTGCAGTTAACGAAGTTTTTAAGTTTATACATACAGATCAACAAGAAATAGAAATATCACGATTTGAAGATATTGATATAGATTCTATAGAATTGAATGTAACGCCAAATTGCAAATATCTAAGAAAAAAATATACTATTGATGATTTACCTGATTCAATTTGTCTTGGAGCAGTTATAAGAGATTCGAAAGTTATTATTCCAAATTCCCAGTCAAAAATTTTAGAAAATGATAAAATTTTAGTTTTTTTAAAACCTCAATATATTTCCAAAGTAGAAAATATTTTTCATTAGATGCTTAAAGCCAAAAATTTAAATATAATAAGCTTTCTTATATTTTTTTTGGGTCTTTCAATGTTGCCTAGCTCACTATGGTCCTTATCATCTGCTTCATTTTTTAATTATTCAGATAGAAATTTCTTTGATTTTATTGCTATTATAAAATCATCTTCTATTACCTGCGTTTCTGGAGCTCTTTTATATTTTATAACTAGGTTTTTGGGGAAAAATAAAAAAAATGATTTAAAGGAAAAAGATGGTTTTATAATTGTTACATTAGGATGGCTATTTTGCGTATTATTTTCCTCACTTCCTTTTTATTTTTGTAGTACTCCACTTTCTTTTACAAATTCTTTTTTTGAATCCATGTCAGGCTTAACGACTACTGGTGCTACGATTTTAGGACATAGCTCTACTTTTCAGATTGAACAATTATCTATTGGAATACTATTTTGGCGTAGTTTTACACAATTTATTGGTGGAATGGGTATAATAGTATTTAGTATAGCAATTTTACCAATTCTAGGTATTGGGGGAGTACAGCTTTTTAGAGCTGAAGTTGCTGGCCCAGTTGCAGAGAAAATCACTCCTAGGGTAAAGCAAACAGCAAAGCTACTTTGGGGTATTTATGTTGGATTAGTATTGTTTCAAACATTGATATTAAAATTTGAGGGTATGACTTTATTTGATTCTCTTTGTCATTCATTTACAACAATTGCAACTGCTGGATTTTCTACTAAAAATGCTAGCATTGCAGCATTTAATTCAACAACTATTGAGTTAACTATTATAGTATTTATGATTATAGCCGCAACAAATTTTTCTCTCCATTATTTATTTTTAGCTAAAGGTAGATTTGATTATTTTAAGGATGAAGAATTTAAAATATTTTTTTATATAATCATTTTGATTAGTTTAACTCTTTTTTTAGATATTAATTTAAATGGTACTTACAATTGGTCACCAAATTCTATAAAAGATGCAATTTTTACTACAACATCACTTGTTACTACTACAGGTTTTTCTACTGCAGATTTTGAATCATTTCCTAGCCTTTCAAAAATGTGTATTTTCTTTTTATTTTTTCTTGGTGGAACAGCAGGTTCTACTACTGGTGCAATAAAAATTATAAGAACAATGCTTATATTTAAATATCTATCCTATGAATTAAAAAAATTAATACATCCCCAAGGTGTTTATTCTATTAAAATTGGTAAATCTGTTGTTTCAGATGACGTTGTGAAAAATACCTTGGGTTTCTATTTGTTTTATATTTTTATTTTTGTCTTTACCGCAATAATTTTTTCTTTTTTTGAATTTGATATGGTTACATCTTTAAGTATTGCAGCATCCTCAATAGGAAATATTGGTCCAGGATTAGGTGATATCGGTCCTACTGATAGTTGGGGACATCTTCCATCGTTAGCAAAGTGGATGTCATCATTTTGTATGTTGTTAGGTAGATTAGAAATATTTACTGTGATGATTTTATTTAGTAAAACTTTTTGGAGAGCATAGACAATGACTGAAAATTTAAATAACTATGAATTTTTACCTAAAAATGATTATCTGTTATTAAAAACATTTAATCTAGGTTTTAAAAATAAACAAATTTTAATTATTATTATTAACAGAGAAAAATCTTTAAATGCCGTTAATATTGATATATTGAAATCACTTATAAATATTTTAAAACATGTTGAAAATGATAGTAATATTTTATCCATTATTTTAACTGGAGCAGGAAATAAAGCTTTTATTGCAGGCGCTGATATTAAATCAATGAATACTTATCATCCTGAAGATGCATACAAGTATTCCGTTTTGGGACAAGATTTAGTAAAATTAATAAATTCTTTTGACAAGCCAGTTATTGCAGCAATAAACGGTTACGCTTTAGGTGGTGGATGTGAAATAGCAACTGCTTGTCACTTAAGATACGCATCAGAAAATTCAATTTTTGGACAACCAGAAGTAAAACTTGGAATAATTGCAGGTTGGGGAGGAACGGTTAATCTTAAAAGGGTAATCGGATTAGGTAATGCAACTAAGCTTTTAATTTCAGGTGATACTATAAACAGTGATGAAGCCCTTAAAGTAGGTTTAGTTAATATGGTTTTCCCATTGGAAAATTTTCTGCAATCAGTAATCAAAGAAGTAAAAAGTTTTTGTAAAAATTCTCCTAATGCTATAAAAAATACTTTATTATCAATTAATAGTTTTAACAATGATGATCCTTATAAAAAAGAATCAAATTTATTCCGTGATTCTTTTAAACACGAAGATTCAAGTATTGGTTTATCAGCTTTTCTAAGAAAAGAGAAACCTGAATTCAAGTAACTAATATGATAAGAGATATTAAAAAAATAAGAAATTTTTGTATTATTGCACATATTGATCATGGAAAGTCTACACTTGCTGATAGGATGCTAGAAATAGCAGGAACAATCGATACAAAAGGTCTCGATACTCAGGTTTTAGATGATATGGATTTAGAAAAAGAAAGAGGCATTACAATTAAATCTCATCCAATTCAAATGGAGGTAGTCAATTCAAATGAAAATTATATTTTTAATCTTATAGATACACCTGGCCATGTTGATTTTACTTATGAAGTATCTAGGAGCATGGCTGCATGTGAGGGAGCATTACTTTTAATTGATGCAACACAAGGAGTAGAGGCGCAAACAGTATCAAATACATATTTAGCCATTGATTCAAACTTAGAAATTATTCCTATTCTCAACAAAATAGATATGCCAAATTCTAATATTGATGAGACAAAGTTTCAAGTAAAAGAACTTTTAGGTGTAGATGAAAATGAAATTTTAGCTATTAGTGCTAAATCAGGCGAAGGGGTTAAAAATATTTTCTCAAAAATTATCGAATTAATACCTCCTCCTCCAGAACCAAGGACAGATAAATTGAGCGGTTTAATTTTTGACTCCTATTTTGATCAATATAGAGGTGTAGTCATATATGTAAAAATAATCAGCGGTCAAATTAAAAAAGGAACTATCATAAAGTTTTTTAAGTATGAGAATTTTTGTGAGGTAATTGATGTTGGTATATTAGAATTAGATAAAAAATCAACAAAATTCTTAAAATCTGGCGATGTGGGTTATGTTATTCTTAATATTAAGGATGTATCTAAAATTAAAGTCGGTGACACAATTACAGATAAGTCAAATCCAATTTCTAAACCTTTATCTGGATATAAACCTATTAAACCAATGGTTTTTAGTGGATTATATCCAGTTGAGTCTAAAGATTTTGAAGAATTAAGAGTAAGTTTAGATAAGCTAAAACTCAATGATTCCTCCTTATCATACGAACCTAATACATCATTAGCTTTAGGTTTTGGTTTTAGGTGTGGATTTTTGGGACCACTTCATATGGAAATTATACAGGAAAGACTCGAGAGAGAATTCAACTTAAATTTAATATCAACATCACCTAATGTAATTTACAACATTATTTTAAAAAATGGTGAAAAAGTAAGGGTAAGTAATCCTTCCGATATGCCTGAATCTCAGTACATTGAATCTATATATGAACCATTCATAAAAGCTGAAATTATAACACCTAAAACTTATATTGGTCCATTGATGAATTTATGTAATTCGCACAGAGGAATATATTTATCGACAAACTATTTATCAACTGAAAAAGTTCAAATGATTTTTGAATTACCTCTAGCTGAAATTATTTTTGAGTTTTTTGAAAGTTTAAAATCAATTACCAAAGGGTATGCATCGCTAGACTATGAAATTATTGAAGAAAGAATTGCAAAATTATTAAAACTTGATATGAAAGTTTCTGGAGAGATTGTTGATGCATTAAGTATCATCGTCCACTTTGAACATGCTTATTCCCAAGGTTCAAAATTGTGTAAAAGGTTAAAAAAAGAAATCCATAGACAACAATTTGAAATTCCTATACAAGCCGTTATTGGTAATAAAGTAATTGCAAGAGAAACCGTTAAAGCTGTAAGAAAAAATGTTACAGCTAAATGCTATGGTGGTGATATATCTCGAAAAAGAAAACTTCTTGAAAAACAGAAGAAAGGTAAGAAAAGAATGAAGCAGATTGGAAATGTTGAAATTCCACAATCAGCATTTCTTGCAATTCTAAAAAGTGATAATGACAATTAATAAAAATAACTACTTCAATAATTCAAAAAATGTAATAGTTAGTCTAGTATTTATTATTCCTTTTTTAGTTTTATATGAAATGATTTGTTTTTTTTATTTTGTTGGTGAAAATTACCAAATAAGAAATTCAGCTGATGTTATCATTCGTGATTTCTTCAATATCTTTGGACCAATTGCTGATCAATTCTATGCATTAACATTATTGGCAGTTTTATTTTTTATTTTTTTTGTTAATAAGTCTGAAAAAAATAAATTTCCAATTAAATATAATTTTTTAATAATAATGCTTATCGAAGGTATCTTGTTAGGTTTTTTAATGCTTATTTTATTAAATAATTCAAGTATTTTTAATACTCCAAAATATTTATACCAAGATAATTTACTTTTGAATTTATATCTTTGTATTGGTGCAGGTATTTGGGAAGAAATATTATTTAGATTATTTATTTTTTCAATTCTATTTGCTATAGTAGGTTCAATTTTTAAGGATAAAGCTATTCTGAAAATTTATTTATCTTTAATTTTTTCTTCTTTACTATTTTCTCTTTTTCACTATATAGGAAATAATGCTGATATATTTCAATTTAATACATTTATTATTAGATTTATCGGGGGATTTATTTTAGGTGTAATATACTTCTACAGGGGATTTGGAATTTCTGTGATGAC
>PANV01000033.1 GCA_002707765.1 Fidelibacterota bacterium | reverse complement strand
TTTGTATTTAGAAAAAGCTAAAAAAATTGAAGTAATAATTAACATATTATAAAAATTTTCATATGGGTAATTTTTTACCGAAATTAAATAAATAAGTGACGACAGAATAAGGAATATTAAAAATGAAAAAATACTTATATTAACTATACCTCTTAAATTTTTTATGCTATTAATTATATCAGTTGAGAAGAATACTAGAAATAAGGCATAAATGATTCTCATTGAAAAAAGACCTATTTGACCTGCAACAAAAGTGTCATTAAATATAATGAAAATTAATAAAAATAATATTATAGATTTTATTTTTTCCAATTTAATAATAGATGAGATGAAATTTTAGCTAAAATTAATTCAACGAAAAATAATATAAATAAGTATACAATTAAAAATTGAATACCATACAAAATAGTTCCAACTAAATATATAAGTAATAATCTTATTAAATTCATAATTATTTCTATTTCTATTTTATTGATAGTTCTCAAAAAAATATTAAATAATCCGGAATAAATTATGAATCCATGAATAGTAAAAAATAAGAAAATCAAAACTATTATTTCTACATTCCATACAATACTTTCTAATGTTATCTTAGAAAACGAAAAATAAACAACTGAAGATAAAACAACTGAAATAATAAAATTAACAGGTATAAACAATTTTATTTTTTTTACTAATAAATAGAATTTTTCTTTTGCAATTGAAATATCTGATGATGTCTTACCAATTAATACACTGCGTATCGATTGATTAATTATTGAAATGACACCTAAAAAAGATAGCAAAAACCCAAAAATCTTTAATTCATCATAAGATTTTTGATTATCTAAGATAAAAATACTTATCCGAGTAGAGTAATTAAATAAAAATCTAGATATTAATGTAGAAATTGCAAAAATTAAAATTTCTTTTTTAATTACTAAATTAAAATTATTTTGTTTTGAACGAACTAAAAATAACCCTGATATTGATATAAATAATCCAGGTATTAAAAAAAGAAAAATTATATAACTTTCAATTGAAAAATTATTTTTTAATATGAAATAAGAAGCCAAAATTCTACCTAAAACAATGAAAAAAGTAATTTTGATTAATTTGTGTTCTAAATTATTTTTCACAAAATAGTTTCTGATTGTAATCATAGATGACAAACCCAGACTACCCAATACTATTTTATAATCTAAAAAAAAATTAACTAAAAATGAATTAATGACTATTAATAATAGCGTTAAATATAGGATTGAATTACCATATTTTAAAATTGAATCACTCAAACCGAAGGTTAATACCTGATTCAATAAAAATATTGTTGTTGTACAAACAATTAGTTCTGCATAAAGATTATTTTGAAGAAAATAAATGGGTAAAAGATTAACAAAAAAAGATCCTATACTCCATATACTTGTTATTGAAAGATTACTTAGGTAAGGATTAATTTTGTTTGAATTTATCAATCTTAAGAGATTTAATTTGATTTATTCAGAATTCTCAGCGTAATAATATTGATAATAATTGTAATAATAACCAGCACCATAAGCATGAGATTCCTCAAGAGCATTTAATACAACACCAGTTTCTTTAAACCCTGATTGATGAACATTTGTCATTACTCTATCAAGTGCCAATCTTTCAGTTACACCAGCCCTTACTACTAATATAAATTGTGATGAGTGTTTCATTAGAACGAATGCATCTGTAACTGCTATTAAAGGAGGGGTATCAAATAAAATAACCTCATATTTATTTTTGAGTTTTAATAATAATTCTTCTAATTTTGACGATTCCAACAATTCTGATGGATTAGGAGGTATTACTCCAGATGTTATAATATCTAAATTTTTAGTATCAGTTGAATTAATCAATTTTTTTTCATCGGATTCATTCCCTGATAAATAAGAAGTCAAACCAGGACTTTTATCAAATTTAAAAATATTGTGTATTACAGGCTTTCTTAAATCTGAATCGATTAGTAATGTTTTCTTACCAAGATTGGCATATGTTATTGCAAGATTTGCTATTGTAGTAGTCTTACCTTCTCCTGGACCTGCACTACTAACTAAGATAACCCTACAATTATCATTTACTTTTGTATACATCAAACTAGTTCTCAAACCTCTATATGCCTCAGAAATTGGAGATTTAGGATCTTCGTGTGTAATTAATCTTCTTTCTATTTTTTCTAAATTTTTATTCTGACTAATATATCTTTTTGTTTTTCTTTTATCTGTTTTTTTACCAATAGATGGTATNACAGCTAANAATGAAAANCCTCTTCTTTCAATTTGTTCAATAGATTTAATNGTATTATCAAAAAATTCTTTTATTCCAATAATTGCTATNCCTANGATNGTTCCCAAAACNAGACTTAATAAAACATATAATTTTTTATTCGGTTTNANTGGAATATATTCAGGTATTGCACTATCAACAACTCTAATTTTACCTATTTTAGANGCTTCATTTATTCTAGCTTCTTCTAATTTCTGNCTCATAAAACTATATGTTTCAGACTGAATATTTCTAATTCTCTCTAATCTAGTATACTCTAAAACTTTTTCTGGGAGANCTGATAATTGCTTTTCATATTCATCAATCAAATTTTTATATTCATATTTCTTAGATTCTAAATTTGGTATAATTGACTCTACTTTTATCAAACTATCCATTACCTCTTGTCTGTACAANAAAGGATCNGANACAGAAATNCCTTTGCTTATTAAGTCATTAGTTTCAATTTGNAATTTANCTTTNAGCCTTTCAATTTTATCTTTAATAGATANTACAGCTTCATGCGTTTCACCTCTTTGATTAACAGTTTTTATTAATTCAGCCTCNTTNATTGCTATTTCAGATCTCAAAGCATCTAATCTAGCATTCATTGTNTTAGCTAAAGATTTTGCAAGATTTTTTTCATCTTTAGATAATTGATCGTACATGAACTTTTTACGACTTTCAAGAATATTTATCTCAGCTTCAAAATTATAATAATTTGATTCTAAGTTNCTTAATTCTTTTAGCAAAAGAGTATAATTNTCACTAATNGAAAAAACTTTTTGATTTTCTTGAAAATCTTTNAGCTTATNTTCTATGNTATTAAGCTCAATCTCTTTAATTGAAAGTTGTTCTTTTAAAAATTGNTTTAAATGTTGCATNTCNCCTGTAGCCCANTTCAAATCACTTTGTTTATAAACATCTATAATTGTATTTACTAGTAGAGCTGCTTCTTCNGGATTTTTACTTTGAATTGAAATTTTTAAAACATCAGTTTCATTTGANTTTTCTATTCTCATGGACTTNCTTAAATATTCTGAAAATTCAGATAATAAAGANTCAGTTAAAACCATATTTTCAATNTAATAATGTTTATTAATAANAGANTTTATAAAACTATGATTAACTTGNTTNTTCTGTAAAATAAAAAATTTTTCTCCAGAATNATAAATCTGCTTTATAACTTCTTCAGAATTAGTTCTTGAATTAAGAATTTCTGTTTCATTTTCTAAAAAATTNTTNGTTTTTCCTAAACCAACTTGAAATATATTTGATACGTCATTTTGAGGATCTTCTATTAAAATAGAACCATAAGACTCATATNTAGGATCAANNGTAAAAACATAAAAAAGTGATATTATAANACAAGAAAAAATTGATNAANAAAATATTTTNTAATANTTTAGAATTAAAAAATATATTTCTTTTAAAGTTAAATCTTNCTTTTGATTATCAGNANTTGACATNTTTTTTAATTAGAAGTTCTATCTATNGTAATTNCNATGTTTAATAATTGAAGTAAGCTACTGATAACATTTGTACCTCTAAATAACTTTGAAACCATTNTTTCTTCAATNTAAATTGTAGTTCTAGGTAAAATCTTTACATNTTGATTNATNTTNCCATTCTTTAAATAGTCTTTNAAATTAANAATATATGTTTCATCATTAATAATTTTTANATCAGTCAAATCGGCACCTCTAGANGCNCCNCCTGCTAATGATAGNAAACTAATAAAATCTATTCCATCATATACTAAATANGTACCTGGTCGATTTACATGTCCNAGTACATTTACATACATTCTAATAANNCCATCTTCACCAGTAATAAATTCTTGNTCNGATAAATAGCTATTAACATGCGANGTATTACTAATAAGTAAAGTATTGTAAAANATTGNACNAAATAATATTAATATTAATTTATTTTTCATTTTCATTTATTTTAATCTATTTAAGAATTTACTTTTAATTTTACTTAACATACTATCACTTTGTTTTATGTTTAATTCTTCTAGTTTTTCNCCAATTAATAATANTTCNGCATTCTTTTTNAAAGTATCAATAATTTTAACNCCATATTTTTTTTTNAAAAGNTTATATGCTGGTTNTAAACAAAAGTTTCTTTTTTTATTATTATGTGCATCTGAACCAANTAAATGNAAATAANTTTTTTCAACTATCNATTCANCAATTTTTTTAGTTTTTTTATCAAAATATCCTAATAAACTNCCTGCATCAATTTGTATAATAAAACCTTTTTTAATCCAATCTTCTAAAATATCTACATTATTTTGAATGAATCTATATCTTTCAGGATGTGCAATTATTGGAGAAATATCTTTCATTTGTAAATCAAAAAAAATCTTTTCATAATCATTTGGATAAATATTATTCGTAAACTCTACTAACATGTACTTACCATTACCAATTGTTAATAATGGATTTGAAGATATTTCAGATAAATTAGGTAAATAAAAAACCTCTGCAGCTAAATGTATTTTAATATTAATCTTTTCATCTCTTAATTTTTGATTTAATAGATTTACTTTATCTTTTAAAAAATCAATATTTACATTTTTATCATGCATTTTAGGATGTTGAAAATGGATTGTATTAACCACTTCGCTAATGCCCTGAGAATAAGCAGTTTTTAGCATATCAAGACTCTCATTGATAGTTTTAGGACCATCATCTACATTTGGTAGAACGTGATTATGAAAATCAATCATAAAAA
The DNA here is from genome assembly GCA_002707765.1 of Fidelibacterota bacterium. Taxonomy (GTDB): domain Bacteria; phylum Fidelibacterota; class Marinisomatia; order SCGC-AAA003-L08; family D37C17. The sequence continues at coordinate 19,564 of PANV01000033.1, read as the reverse complement.
AGATTATTTATAAAATTTTATTATTTTATCTATGATAATATCCTGATTCTTTCGATTTAAATAAGGATACATAGGGATGCTGAAAATACGTGAACTACACTCTTTACTGACTGGATACACATCGCTTAAATCATTTTTATATATATCTAATTCATTAAATGGCTTTCTGTAGTAAATAACAGCTGGTATTTTATTATTATTTAAAAATTTCATTAGCTCCTCTCTTTCCTTATTATCATTTGCTAAAACAGAATATTGTGCCCATGATGAAGTATAGTTATTTCTTACTACTGGTATAATTAAAGAATTATATAACTTATCTGAGTAATAATTAGCTACATTATTTCTTAAATCTAATTCAGAGTCAAATATTTTTAATTTATTTAACAAAACAGCAGCCTGAATGGTATCTAATCTACTATTTAAACCGACTCTTATATTATCATATTTATCAATTCCTTGTCCATGAACTCTTATAGATCGGTAAATGTCTGCTTTTTTAGAATCATTTGTAAATATTGCTCCACCATCTCCATAACCTCCAAATGGTTTTGCAGGAAAAAATGATGTTGCTGAAACATGACCATAAGAACATGATTTTTTATTATCATAAGAAGCTCCAAAAGATTGTGCTGCGTCCTCTATTAATAAAAGATTATATTTGTTTGCAATTATTGATATTTTTGAATAATCTGCAAGGTGTCCAAATAAATCAACTGCAATTATAGCTTTTGGAACTAATTTCCCTTCTTCAATTACCTTTTTTATTTCAATTTCTAATAAATTTGGATTTAAATTAAATGTATCTTGCTCTATATCAATAAAAATAGGTGTTGCACCAAGGTGTGATATAACCTCAGTTGTAGCAAAATAAGAAAAATTCGTTGTAAAAACTGCATCTCCTTTTCTTATGTTTTCAGCCATAAGTGGAATTAATAAAGCATCTGTTCCTGATGCACACGAAATACATTCTTTCACACCTACATACTTTGCAAGTTTAGACTCCAACTCTCCAACTTCTTTACCTAAAATAAAATCAGTTCTATTTAATATATCTGATATATCTTTTTTTATATCATTTTTTATTAAATCATACTGTTTTTTTAAATCAATAAACTTAATTATAATCTCCTAAATTCTTTATTATTATAAATACCCTTTAAATCGTAAATCAAACTTTGCTTTGTTTTAGTAAACTGATTTAAATCTAAATTGATAAACTGTTCATGACCAACAGCTACTAAAATACAATCGTAAAAATTTTTCTTTATTTCGTCATAATCGATTAAACCTAATCCATAATGTTTAAGAACTTCTTCTCTAGATGCAAATGGATCATAAGCATCAATATTTAAACCATTCTTTTTAAGATTATTATAAACTTCAAATACTTTACTATTTCTCGTATCAGGACAATTCTCCTTAAATGTAACACCTAGAATGAGAATATTAGATTTTTCACAAGATGGCTGTTTTAAAAAATCTAAAATATTTTTACTAATATAATCAACAAGTGATTCATTCAATTTTCTACCAGCAGACATTATACTTGATTTATAGCCTAATTGTTCTGCTTTGTGAATAAGATAATGAGGATCTACTCCTATGCAATGACCTCCAACTAAACCTGGAGTGAAATTTAAAAAATTCCATTTTGTTCCAGCTGCTTCCAAAACTTCTTTAGTATCTAAATTCATCTTATCAAAAATAATTGAAAGTTCATTAATGAAAGCAATATTAATATCTCTTTGACAATTTTCTATTACTTTAGCAGCTTCTGCAACTCTAATACTATTTGCTAGAAAGGTACCCGCACTAATAATTGATGAATATAACCTATCAACTTTCTTTGCAACCTCAAGATTTGAACCACTCGTAATTTTCATTATTTTCGTTAAAGTTCTTTTTTTATCTCCAGGATTAATTCTTTCAGGACTATAACCGCAAAAAAAATCTTTATTAAACTTTAGACCAGATTCTTTTTCAAGGATAGGAACACAATCATCTTCAGTACAACCAGGATAAACTGTCGACTCATAAATAACAATATCGCCTTTTTTTAATATTGACCCGACAGATTTAGTCGCTTTAAGTAATATTTTTAAATCTGGTTTTTTATTTTTATCAATTGGTGTAGGTACAGCAATAATATAATAATTACAATTTTTTATACTTTCTAATTCTGAAGTCAGACTTAACTTGATTGAGGATTGTAAATTACGCTTTGAAACCTCTCCTGTTGAATCTATACCTTTCCTTAACTCATTGATTCGATTAGTATTAGTATCATAACCAACTGTTATAAACTTTTTACCAAATTCTACTGCTAAAGGCACACCAACATATCCTAAACCTACAATACCAATTTTTTTTCTCATATTTTTCTCAATTGTAATTGAATTTTTAATTGTTTTAATAAGCAATTAATGATAAATATAATTTAATACTTATTTTTCATCTATGAGTGTATAATTGTAATAAATAAAAAATAATCCACCAAGAATTGTATATGGAATGAAACTTACTAAATGAAGAATAATTGCAAATTCAATAGCATTTGAATAATAACCTAAAAGTTCCATGGAAAAAACTACGCTATACTCAAATGCACCTATGTTAGCAGGAGCAGAAGGTATAGATAAAGCTAAAGAACTAATTATTAAAATTATTATTACATCATTATAAGTTAAATTCATATTCATTGAGTACTGAGCTGCATAAACTACAACGATGTAAATGAACCAAATTAATAGAGTATATATTAAAATCAAAAAAAATTGCTTTATTTTTAGACTCCTAAAACCTTTTATTATATTTAACATAATTTCTAAAAATCTATTATGCCCATTATATCTAAATTTAAATTTATAAATCAAAATAAAAGTTATTGATAATAAAAATATCATTACTATTAAGGATATTCTAAAAGATTGGTCAAAAAAATTTATTGATATAAAAAAAATAGATACAAGAGCGATTATGAGGATACTCATAAAATCTAAAAATCTTTCTAAAAGCACCGTACCAAAGATTATTGATTTAGGTACTTTGTATGTATTTGATAAAAAAATACACTTTAAAAATTCTCCAGCTCTTAAAGGTAATGTATTATTACCAAAGTATCCAATCATCTGAGAACCAAACAAATCATATGTTGAAGGTTTTATTTCACTAAAAAAAGATTGCCATCTAAGTGCTCTTATATAAACAGAAAAAATCAATAAAATGGCTGCTAACAGTATGTATGAGTATTGAATATCTATTAATACTTTTATGATTTTTGATAATTCAAATTCTTGAAATGCATAATATGAAAAAACAATACTTATAACTATACTTAAGATGAATTTCCAATTTAAAAAATTAAATTTAATATTATTAATCTTCATATCTTAAATCATATATAAAATAATTATCATCAAACTCAAAATAACTTTTACTTTGAGTTAATGATGAGAAACTAATTTTATCAACATATATATTAAATTCCTTCTTTTTGAATTTTATATGATTTATTCCTGAACAATCATCATTATATAATAAATTTAAATTTTCTAAATCATAAAAATTTATAACACTATAATTATTACTTTTAAAATTAAATTTATGATTTTTAAAAAATAATGAGGGACTTTCAGGAAAGATTGAAAAAATAATTTTAATCAAATTCAAATCTGGATTATCTATGAAGAGCTGGTTAGTATCAGTAAAAACTTTAATACTTTTATCATCTTCAAAAATAAGAATTTGATTTTTAAAGCTTATTTTGACTTTTCTTAGTTTTCTATCCAATAAAATATTAACTAAAAATGATTCTGAGCTATCAATAGAAACATAAGCATCAATATTTATTACTTTCCTTTCATCTAAAATATAATTTTTGTCAATCCAATTTTCTATACATTGTAATGTGTCTGCAGATAAAGTATTAAATGAAAAAAAAGTAATTATTATTAAAAATTTAATCGCCAAAAATTTCATTTATATACGTATGGTCAACTAAAACTTCTCTTGCCTTGCTTCCACTNTATCCACTTACAATACCTAAAGATTCTAGNTCATCAACNATTCTACCTGCTCTACTATAACCGATTCTAAATTTTCTTTGNAANAGNGAAACTGATGCTTGCTGTGCATCAACAACAAGNATTGCAGCATCTTTNANTAATTCATCTTGATTNTCAGATATATCAAATTCATTTGAGGATTCNATTTTNTTNATCTCAGGAAGTTTTACNTCATCTGGTTTNGGNTGACNACTAATATGATTCATAATTTGTTCAATTTCATCTAAAGTAANATATGCATTATGNACTCTTATTGGTGATGCAGAACCTGGNAGNAAAAATAACATATCNCCTCTTCCAAGTAATTTTTCTGCTCCCATTTGATCNATTATAGTNCTAGAATCAATTTTNGANGATACTTGNAATGAAATTCTTGCAGGNAAATTTGACTTAATAAGGCCAGTAATAACATCTACAGATGGTCTTTGAGTAGCNACAATTANGTGCATTCCAACTGCTCGTGCTTTTTGTGCTAACCTAGTNATNGGTTCTTCAATTGCTCTTCCTGATGTCATCATTAAGTCNGCTAACTCATCAATAATTACTACAACATGNGGAATATTTTCAAGNGAAGAATCTCTATTNCTTTTTGTATTATATTCATCAAGATTTCTAACTCTAACATCTGAAAAAACTTGAAATCTTCTTTCCATTTCATTAATTGCAGAATTTAATATTGAAACAGAATTTTCNGAAGTTGTCATTACNTATTCATCTAGATTTTTTGCTGTTATTAAATGATAACCAACTAAAGACTTATATGTTGTTAACTCAACTTTTTTNGGATCCATTAAAATAAATTTAACTTCATCAGGTTTNGCATTATATAAAATTGATATAATAATTGTATTTATACATACTGACTTTCCTGCNCCTGTTGCNCCTGCAACAAGTAANTGNGGCATTTTATTCAATTCAAAAAAGAATGCATCTCCAGTTGTAGTTTTTCCCAATGCTATTTTAAGTTTTGATTTATTCTCAACATACTTTTTTGAATTTAAAATACTTTTTAAATAAACTATTGAAGGAGAATCATTTGGCAACTCAATACCAACCGATCTTGAACCAGGGATTGGAGCTATAATTCTCACTCTTTTTCCACCCATTATTCTAGATAAATCTTCAGATAAATTTGTAAATTTATTAACTCTTACTCCTTCTGCTGGTTCTATTTCAAATAAGGTTATTACTGGTCCTGGAGAAATCCGAACAATTTTACCAGACACACCAAAAGAATTNAAAGCATATGATAATTGNTCNCCTTTTTCNTTNAGAATATCTTCATTATGGGTAATAATATCTAANGGTTCATCAAGAAACTTAAGTTCAGGNAGCTTATAATTTAGATANTTATTTTCTTCATTTATTTTTTCATCCAGATCNCCTTCTTCAATATACATTTCTTCATCAATAACTAAATTATCATTATTATCATCAGAATTTTCTTCAATATTTTNNTNTTCTGTTTNANTGTCTTCATCNATATTATTATTATCTANATNATTAATTTCATCTAGTTCAGATTCATTATTTAAAATTNGTACTTCTTGTGATTCATCTAAACTTATTTTTTCANTNTTAGTAATNTCTAAGCTATTTGCTTGAATAATATTTTCACTATTTTTTTCATTTGAATCATCATAATCTGTTTGGGAAGANTATTTATTTTTAATTTTTAAAAACTTTTCTTTTACACCTTTAAAAAAATTTTTAATCTTNTTAAAAATAANCTGAATCTTTTTTGAAATAAAATTTTTAAAAAGTGAAATTTTTTCATAGATGGAAANTTTGAAAACTAAAATCACAAANAACANGGCTAATAATATCATTATCAAAANTCTTCCTAAANAACCAAAAATCTCAANAAGAAAAAGAGACAATGAATANCCAATTAATCCTGATAAATATTCAATTTTTAGAATNGAAAAAAAAATAGATANCCATATACANAATGANAAGCAATATGTTAAAAATTTATAATATTCTTTAAANGATTTACTTGAAAAAAAAGTATATCCAGCAATNAATAAAGTTAAAGGTAAGATAAGGGATAGATAGCCCAAACCACGAATATGAGAATAATAACCCACGTATACTCCAAAATGTCCTAACCAACTTTCAGGAGGATTAGTAAAACCACCAGGTTGTTCAGTATAATCATATCCAATAATACTTAAACTAATTAGTAAGCCTAATACCATTAAAAAAAGTCCTATCATTTCTTTTTTCAAAATCTTCATTTTATGAATGTAGAGAATTATTTTTTATAAATGGTGGTTTTACAACTATTGCTTTATACATTTTATTCCGAATTTTGATATTTATATTCTTATTATTTAAACTTTTAGAATTTATAAAAGCCATACCGATTCCTTTATTTAAAGAAATAGAAAAAGTCCCACTGCTAACAATACCTATCTTTTCTTCATCATCATATACTTCATAATTCTTTCTTGGAATAGATTTCTCTACCATTTCAAAACAAATTAATCTCTTTGTAACATTTTCTAATTCATTTTCTAAATGTTTTTTACCAATAAAATTTTTTTTTGTTAAATCTACAACCCATTTTAATCCTGCCTGGATAGGATTAATTGAATCAGTTAAATCATTTCCATACAAACAATATTTCATTTCTATTCTAAGAACATCCCTTGATGCTAAACCACAAGGCTGTACATTTTTTTCAACTAATTTTTTCCAAATTTCAATAATCACTTTATGATTAGCAATCAATTCAAAGCCTAATTCACCAGTATATCCTGTTCTACTTATAATAACATCATTATCAAATATATTATAAGTTTCAAATGTGTAAAACTGTATGTGTTTTAAATCTATACTAAAAATTTCTTTCATAACTTTTCTACTATCTTTTCCTTGTAAAGCTATGATTGAAAAATCATTTGATTGATTTTTTATTTTAAGATTTAAATCCTTATTAAAACTCATTAGCCAGTCGTAATCTTTATCTATATTTGATGCATTGATTATTAAAAAAAAATGATTTTTGCTATGTCTGTATACTATTATATCATCTATTACATTGCCTTCATGATCACAGAACATGTTATATTGAGCATCACCATCATTTAAATTATCAACATTATTAACTGTAACGTAATTAAGCAATTTTGAAATATTTTCACCTTCTAAAGATATTTTACCCATATGCGAGACATCAAACATGCCAACAGAATTTCTAACTGCTTTATACTCACCAACTAAACCTTCTTTATATGAAACAGGCATTAAAAAACCAGCAAATGGAACTATTTTGGCACTTAACTTTTCATGTTCCTCATATAGTGATGTTTTCTTATAATTCATTTTAATATTCTAAGAGACTCTGTTATTATTTTTTCAGTGCTTAATTCTTTATTATCTTTTAAAACTTTAGTAACGGCTTCCCTAATCAAAATGGGAGAAAAACCTAAATTCTTTAATGCAGATGATGCATCATTAACTTTAGAAGTTTCTTTAATTCCTAATTCTGAACTATCAGATGAACCTAAATCATCTTTTAATTCAATTATAATTCGTTTAGCAGTTTTGGGACCTATTCCAGGTAATGAAGTTAATAATTTAACCTCGCCTGATATTAATCTATTTCTAAATTCCTCAGGTGGAAGGACAGATAACATATTAATAGCAGTTTTGGGGCCTATACCTGATATTGTAATAAGTTTTGTAAATAAAAATCTTTCTTTTTCATCGAAAAATCCATAAAGTTCTTGACCGTTTTCATAAACATGGAAAAATATTAATAACTTAACTAAGTTTTCTGGACTGGGTAATTTTTCTAAAGTATTATTAGTTATATTGACTCTGTAACCTAATCCATTTACGTCAATGATAGCTAAAGATTGATTCTTACTGATTAATTTACCACTGATATATTCAATCATAACTCATTTATCTTATTCTGATATATATAACATAAAGCAATTCCTATTGCATCCGAAGCATCCAAAGGACTAGGTAGATATTCTAATTTAAAAATTTGTTTTATCATATATTGTAATTGTGTTTTATCAGCATTTCCATTTCCAGTTACAGCTTGTTTTACTTTTTTAGCTGAAAATTCATATACAGGTATATCAACTTTTGCTGCACACAAAAAAGCAACTCCTCTCGCTTGCCCTAGAAGTAAAGCAGATTTTACATTTCGACCATAAAATATATCTTCTATTGATAATATATTTGGACTGTAAATCTCAATTAATTCATTAATATCAGTATAAATAGATAATAATCTTTTTGATAAATTATCATTTTTATCTGGTTCAATAACACCATAATCAATTAGTTTCGGTCTATCCTTAATTATTGATAAAATACTGTATCCAGTTCTAGTTAAACCTGGATCAATACCTAAAATAATCATAATTAATTTATTTTAAAATTTGTATGAACTTTCTGAACATCCTCATGATTTTCAATAAGTTCTAACAATTTTATTATCTTATCAGCCTGATTTGATTCTAACTCTACAAAATTTTGAGGTACTAAAGATATTTCTCCATCGTATTCGATACTATTTTTATCAAAAATATCACTTATAATTTTAAAATCGTCAGAAGGCACTATCACTTCAAAAAAACCTTCTTCAAAAATAATATCTTCTACATTTGAATCTTCAAGTAATTCCATTAAATGATCTTCAGTAATTTTATCAATTTGAATTGTAAAAATAGCTTTTTTTAAAAAAATCCAATTTACGCAACCTGATTCACCTAAATTTCCACCATTTTTAGCCATTATGCTTCTGATTTCAGGTAAGGTCCTGTTTTTATTATCGGTCATAACCTCTATAAGTATGGCGACAGAATGAGGTCCGTAACCTTCAAATTCAAAATCATCGTATTTGATTCCAGGTAATTCACCTGTACCTTTTTTAATGGCTCTATCAATATTTGCTGAAGGCATATTAGATGATTTAGCTTTTTTTACCGCTAATCTCAAAGCAGGATTCATTTCTACTGAGCCTCCTCCTTCTCTGGCTGCTAGAGTTATATCTTTTGAAAGACGAGTGAAAGCAGCTCCTCTTTTAGCATCAGCAGCACCTTTTTTTCTCTTTATTGTTGACCATTTACTATGACCTGACATAAACTAAAATAAATTATTTATTAATTTCATCTTCAACTTCTTTAGAAGCTTTTTTAAATTCTTTAAGACCTTGCGCCAAACCTCTAGCAAGTTCTGGAATTTTTTTTCCACCAAATAATAACAAAATTACAATGAGAATTATAATTATTTGCATTGGTCCTATACCCATGTATTCTCCTTAATTTTACTTAAAATATCTCAAAATATACCAAGAAACAAAAATTCCAATAATACTTAAGATACTGACATCAAAAAACAAACCTAATTTAAATCTAAGTGGTCCAAGATTAATCCAATTGTTTGGACTATGTCCAAAGCCAAATGAATGAGATAAAATGAAAAAATCTTTAACAACGCCATCTGGCATTATAAATCCAATCAGCATTGATAAGGCTGTACCAATAATACACCCTATTAAAATAATTGATAACAGTAAAAATATAGATTTTTTATACATAATTTTTTATTAAAGATTCAAAAATATAATTTCCATCTTCAGAACCTAGTAAACTATTTGAAGCACGTTCTGGATGAGGCATCATACCCAAAATATTTCTTTTTTTATTTGTAATACCTGCAATATTTAGCATTGACCCGTTGGGATTAATATCATATTCAAATAGAATTTGATCATTATCTTTTAATGTTTGTAATGTATCTGAATCTGCTATATAATTTCCTTGTTTATGTGCAATTGGCATTTCCAAATACTCTTTTTTAATATTTTTAGTAAAAATCGAGTTAACAGTTTTTACTCTTAATTTTACCTGTTTACTTAAAAATTTAATATTCTTATTATTAATTAGTGAACCTGGTAATAATTCTGATTCAACAAGAATTTGAAATCCGTTACAAACTCCAATGATAATTTTACCTTTTTTTGACTCTTCCTTAATAGATTTCATGACAGGTGAAAACTTTGCGATGGCACCTGTCCTTAAATAATCTCCATAAGAAAATCCACCAGGAATAAAAATTCCATCAAAATTTGATAATGAAGTTGTATTTCTATGCCATACAAATTCTACATCAAAACCAATATTCTTTAATGCATAATATGCATCATAATCACAATTTGAACCTGGAAAAACTATTACTGCAAATTTCATAGCCTAGTCCTCAATTATATAAGAGTAAGTTTCTGTATTTGGATTTGCTAGCATTTTTTTACAAGATTCTTCAGCAATTTTTTTTGCATCATCTTTGGATATATTTTTATCAAATTCCATTTCAATATATTTCCCAATACCAATTGATTCTATGCCTTTAATATCAATTGACTTTAAAGCCTTGTTGGTTACTGTACCCTGAGGATCAAGTATACCCTCTTTATATTTAATATAAATCTTTGCTTTCATACCCCTCCACTTATTTTACAGATTAATGCTTTTAAGATACCAGAAATAATATAATAACTTATAAAAAATAACATTACAATTTGATATTCTTTAATAATTATTCCAATGAAAAGAAAAACACTAAATATTAATAAACCAAAAATATTTTTAATATTATCTTTATTACTACTAAACGAGACTTTAGGAAATTTTGAATATTTGATATTTGAAACTAATAAAAAGGATGATATGGAGCATACAATTATGACTACATTTTCAGATGAAATATAAAATTTAAAGAAAATTTTTTTTAAAAAATCAAAAATAAATAAACTTGAATATAAGCCCTCTACTAATAGAATATTTGAAAGTTGGTAATAAAATAAAATAGATGAGCAAATAAAAATTGCATTTGCTGGTGTAGGTAATCCTAAATAATGTGATCCATCAGATTGAGCAGAATAAGCATTGAATTTAGCTAGTCTAATTGCACCAAATATTAAAGGTAATGAGCTAATTAAAATTAGACTAAGCAAATCTAAACGTATCAATTCATATGAATAATAAAAAATCAAAAATGATGGAACCAAACAAAATGAAACAATATCTGCGAGTGAATCTATTTGTTTACCAAAATCTCCAGAGGTACCTAATTTCCTTGCTACTTTACCATCACATACGTCAACAAATGTTGCTATAAAAATTAAAATACAAGCAATTTCAATATAATTTTTGATTCCAGATAAACTTAATCCAATTAATACCAACGATGAAAAACCTAAAATTAAATTTATTATGGTTATTAGGTTCGCAATTGATTTTTTTAATAAAACCTTTATACTATTTGTTTCTATAAGATTGATGCTTTCTCCAGATTATTTATTATTCTTTTTTTGACATCACCACTAAAGGGCTTAAAATCATTACCCGTAATTTTCTTGTATAGTTCCATATACTTTTCTGATAATAGAATTCTTATATCATCACTAAGTTTAGGAGGTGTACCTTCTCCTTTAAAACCTTGTTCAATAAGCCATTGTCTAATATTTTCTTTATCAAGCATATTTTGAGGTAAACCTTTTTTGAAATTCTCATCATATGATTCTTTAATCCAATATCTACTTGAATCGGGTGTATGTATTTCATCAATGACTATCAATTCTCCATTATACATACCAAATTCATACTTTGTGTCAACTAAAATAAGTCCCATTTTATCAGCCCATTCTTGTCCAGCTTTAAACAGCTTGAGAGCATAATCTTCAGCTTTTGAATAAACATCCTCAGGAACTAGTTCAGAAATTATTTTCTCCCTAGATATAGGTTCATCGTGTTGCCCATATTCAGCTTTGGTTGATGGCGTGATAATACATTGATCAAACTTTTGATTTTGCTTGAGTCCATCTTCAATATCGAAACCATATTGACCATTTATACCATCTGAATATTCTCTCCATAAACTACCTGTAATGTATTGCCTAATAATAATTTCAACTGGTAATGTTTTTGCTTTTTTTGCAATCAAAACTTGTGGGTCAGGAGAAGAAATTATATGATTTGGTACAATATCTTTAGTTTTCTCAAACCAAAAATTAGCAATTTCTGTCAAAATTTGACCCTTAAATGGGATTGTGCCTAAAACATGGTCAAAAGCAGAAACTCTATCAGAGGTTACCATTAGAATTTTATCATCCATATGAAAATTATCTCTTACTTTACCTTTATAATGTTCTCCAATTTTTTTTTCAATTTTTAAATCGTTAAGTGTAAAATTTAATTGTTCTTTTATTTCATTCACTTTATTATCCCTATCCTTTTATATATTTTGTTAATGTTAATTAAAATTTTTTCTAAATCAAATAATTCATCGATTTCATCATTTGATAATTTATTAGTAATAATGTTATCTTGCTTCAATAATTCTTTAAAATCTTTTTTTTCTTTCCAAACCTGCATAGCATTTTTTTGAACTATTTCATATGCATCTTCTCTAGTAATACCAGATTTAACTAATGCCAGTAAAACTTCTTGACTGAAAATTAATCCCCCTGTTAAATTGATATTTTTCATCATATTATCTGGATAAACATAAAGATTTTCCATTAAAAAACACATTTTATTTAACATATAATCCATCAATGTTGTAGAATCTGGTAAAATAATTCTTTCAACTGAAGAATGAGAAATATCCCTCTCATGCCATAAAGCAACATTTTCTAATGATGCTAATGCATTGGATCTAAGCAATCTTGCAAAACCGGTCATTCTTTCAGTAACAATCGGATTCCTTTTATGAGGCATAGCAGATGAACCTTTCTGACCCTTTAAAAAATCCTCTTCAACTTCTAACACTTCTGTTCTTTGTAAATGTCTAATTTCGATTGATATTTTTTCAATTGTAGCACCAATGAGTGATAGATTAAGTAAATAATCAGCATGTCTATCTCTTTGAATTACTTGATTTGATACAGTTTCAGCTTCTAAACCTAACTTTTCACAAACAAGAATTTCTATTTCCGGATCAATGTGCTGATATGTTCCAACTGCTCCAGAGATCTGTCCAACTGAAATCATTTCTAAAGATCTTTCCCATCTCTCAATATTTCTTTTAATTTCTTCATACCAAAGTGCATTTTTTAAACCAAATGTAATAGGTTCAGCATGAATACCATGAGATCTTCCTATTTGAAAAGTGTCTTTATACTTTAATGCATTTCCTTTCAAAATGTCTTTAAATTGATTTAACTTTTTTAAAATAACTTCACCTGCTTCCTTGCATTGTAAAGCTAAAGAAGTATCAAGTAAATCTGATGAAGTCATACCCATATGTACAAACCTAGAATCAGGTCCAATATATTCAGCCATATTGGTTAAAAAGGCGATCACATCATGTCTCGTAGTTTTTTCAATTTCTAAAACTCTATTTACATCAAAATCTGCTTTTTCATGAATAACTCTTGATGCTTCTTTAGGAATTATATTTTTTTCAGCCATAACCTCAACAACAGCAAGTTCAACAATTTTCCAAGTGTTGAATTTATTTTGATCTGACCATATTCTTGTCATATCTTCAGTTGAATATCTTTTAATCATTAGTTTGTAACTCCATTATTTTTTATTGCTTTAAGTTCTAAGTTAATTATTATTTTTTTATTATTTCTTAATATTTTCAATGAAACAAAATCACCAGCTTTTCTCAGACCTTCATCAATTACCTTTAAAATGTCTGAAATATTTGAAATATTTTTATCATCTACTGATAAAATAACATCTCCTATCATTAAACCTGCTTTTTCACCACTAGATCCTTTATCTATATTAGTAATAATTACACCTGTTTTGTCATTGATTTTTAAAATTTTTTTCATGGTTTTATTTAGTTTTTGTACATGAATGCCTGTCTCAAATTTTCTATCAATTTTACCATAAAGTTTTAACTGATTAATAATTTCCATAACCCTATTAATTGGAATTGCAAAACCTATTCCTATTGAACCTTCACTATATGACGAATTAGTCATTATAAATGTATTTATACCAATTATATTTCCTAAAACGTCTATTAGAGGTCCTCCACTATTACCTGGATTTATTGATGCATCAGTTTGGAGCATATCTTGATATACTTTACCTGACTGTTTTTGGCCAAAATTCAACCCAATTCCACTTATTATACCTACTGTTGCAGTTGGTTTACTTGAAACATCAAATAAGCCAAGAGGGTTACCTAATGCAATTGCCCATTCTCCTACGATTAAACTATCTGAATCACCTACTTCAGCAAATGGTAATTTAGAATCAGATTCAATTTTAATTAATGCTACATCAGTTAATTCATCCATTCCAATTATATTAGCATCATATGAATTACCATTTGACAAAGAAACTAAAATTTCATTTGAGTTTTCCACTACATGAGAATTAGTTATGATAAATCCATCCTCAGAAATAATAACTCCTGAACCTAAATTTTCAACTTTATAAGATCTATTTTGATTAAAAAATGGATGGAAAAAAGGATCAAAGAATGGATCAAAGAATGGATCAATAGACTGCTTTTTAATTTGAGTGACATTTATACCAACTACTGAATCGGAAACTTTATCAATTGCATATGTTATAGCATTATTTCTAGAGATACTTATTTCTTCATTAATTATTTTTCTAGGATCACAAAAAATGATACTACATATAATTAATATTAATAGTTTAATCATAATATACCTTATTTAAAAATAAGCCCTGTGCAGGTGCCCTTACAGCAGAAATTTTAGAATCTTTATTTTCTAAAATATTTTTAAAATCTTTTAATTTTATTTTTTCTCTAGAAACTTCAATCATAGTTCCTACAAGCAATCTAACCATGTGTTGCAGGAATCTATCTCCAACGATTTTATAATTTAATTCTGTTTTATTAAAGGACCATTTAGAATCATATATTTTACAAATTTTATTTTTTGTTTCTGATGAAGCTTTACTAAATGAACTAAAATCATGTTCACCAAGTAATAAGTTAGAACATTCATTTAATTTTTTCTGATTAATAGGCCATTTACAGTGCCAATAGTACATTCTGTTCAATGGATTAAAATCTTCAGTTATTTGATAAATATATTCTCTCCTTACTGCAGAGAATCTAGAGTTGAAATCAGTATTCACTTTAATACAATCTTTAATATATATATCGTTTGATAATTTTCTATTCAATGCTTTCTTTATTTGCTCTGTATCCATTTTTGTATCAAAGTGAAAATTAGCAACCTGGCAATTTGCATGAACGCCTGAATCTGTTCTGCCAGATCCAATTAAATTAATTTTATCATTTTTAAAAATATTTTTTAATTCTCTTTCAATTTCACCTTGCACAGTCCTCTCACTCTTTTGAACTTGCCAACCAAAGAAAGAACTTCCATCGTAAATTTTATTTAACTTGTAATTTTTTTTCATAGTTCTTTAATTAATTTCCAGATTATTTCCACAGTTAACACAAAATTTGAAATTATTAGTGTTTTCAGTACCACAATTTGTACAAAATTTATAAAATTCTTGAGATTCAATAGAATTTTCAATTGGTGAATTAGTTTTTTTTATTTCTACCATAGTTTTCTTTAAATGATAATCTGAAATTTTATCTGAAAATTCCATTATGTGCTTATGGATTAAAATATTTTCAATAAATTTATTTTTTTGCTCTTTATCTGAAATACTATCATTACTTCTAGTTAAAAGATGTTGACAATTTGAAATATACTTTTGAGAATTATCATAATCACTATTATTGAAGTAAATCATTGATATTAACCTATATGACAACATTTTAAGATAAGATTTTTTTATAATTTCAGCTTCTTTAATAAAATTATCGATTTCAATACTTTTAATATTTTCATTAATTAATAAATCAATACCATTAACTAATATTTCATAATCAATATTATAATTATTTTTTAAATCCACATATTTTTTAATAAGATTGTTTTCATTTTTAATATTCAAAGCCAAGCATAAATGATAAATGACTTCATTAACATACTCAGGATTTGATTTTATCATTAATTTTAATGAATGATCAAATAGTTCAATAGCTGAATCATATTTTTTTAAATTAAATTTTATCCCTGCTTTCATTTTTAATAAATGAGCATAATCTTCTTCATTAGCATTTGATTTTTTTGATTTATAAAAATTATCAATTTCTAAAATAAGCTTTTCTGCATAATCGAATTCTCCAAGTGAAATAAAATTATGACATATAAAAGATAAGATTTCATTTTTAGATTCCAACTTTTCATTATTAAGAGCTAACGTAGCAAACTTTATTGCAGCACTATAATCTCCATTATGAAATAGATTATGAGCTTCATCGTAAAAAATCTTAGAATCTACAATTTGAGTATTTTTTTTATCACTATTATGAAACCAGTCAGTTAAACTAAGATAAACTTGATAAGTTTGAATTTTCTTTGAATCAAAATCCATTAAAATATATTCTCTTATATAAATATCTTTCTCATTATTAATCATTTCATTAAGTACTGAGCTAATAGCAATTCCACCATGAGGTGCAATAGGCTCAATTGATTTTGCTAAATTTACTCCATCACCAAAAACATCATTATCTTTTTCTAAATAACTTCCATAATGTAAACCAATTCTAATTTGAATTTTTCTTTCCTCAATATTAATTTGATTTCTCTTCTTTAAATCTTTTTGAATGTTAATAGCACAATTTATAGCATCAAGTGGATCTTCAAATAAGGCACACAAACCATCTCCTGTCAATTTTACTATTTTACCTGAAAATGA
Source organism: Fidelibacterota bacterium (assembly GCA_002707765.1). Classification (GTDB taxonomy): domain Bacteria; phylum Fidelibacterota; class Marinisomatia; order SCGC-AAA003-L08; family D37C17. The sequence continues at coordinate 2,745 of PANV01000033.1, read as the reverse complement.
TTTTGTATTCTTGTTAAGAATTTGATTATGCTCTTCTAGAATTTTTAGAGCAATTTCCTGATTATCTCCTGTAAGCTTAGAATAACCTACTACATCAGTATACATTATCGATGTTTTACTCATAGATATAAATTATGGTGAAAGATTAGTCCCACATTGAGGACAAAATTTAAATTGTTTTTCATTATTGAAACCACAACCTGGACAAAACATAAATATATTAGTTTTTCCCTTTGGTTTAACGACTACTTCTTCAATTGGCTCACTTAATTCATCAATATCTTCACCCCTAATTTTTTTATGAAGTAAAGGTAGAGTTAAATAGTCATTTCTAACTTTTTCATCTTCAATATATTCTGAACATTTGATAAGATCATCTAAAGCTAATTTTTTAAATTTATCAGATTTATCAACTGAGCCAATATTTGAATAACATTGACTTAAATACCAAAACTCCCTTTTAATAGCTGAATATTCTACATTGAATGAAGTTAAATTATTTAAATTTTCTTTTTCTATAAGCTTTGCAAATGTGTCTACATCTTCTTCTGAACATTTATTCAATTTTGATTTTAATAAAAGTTCTATTAATTTTTCAGTAATTCCATAAAATCCAGTATTTGTTCTTCTTTCTGTAATCTTTACGGCTTTAGTAATGAATTTTTCAGCTAAATCATATTTTTCATCATATAAATAAGCTAATCCGAGGAATCGAGTTGTAACCTCTAATGCAGGTCTCCACTCAGCTTTTTGGTGAAATTCTAATGCTTTAATAAAATGATTCTGTGCAGCTTCCCAATTTTGCTTGTTTAATTCAACTAACCCTAAAAACCTTCTTACCATTCCTAAATTTTTATAATCATTAACACTTTCCATAAATGATAAGGCATCATCTAAATTTTTCTTTGCATCATCAAAATAACCAACAATGCTTTGATACATTCCTAGAAAATATTTATTTGTAAATTCAGCTCTAGGATTTTCAATTTCTTTAAACAATTCAGCTGCCTCTTTTGCAGTTTCAATTGCTTTTCCATACTCTGATAGTACTTTATAATAAATAGATAAATTAGATAAACTTGCAGCAGCACCCTGTTTATCATCTAAACTTTTTTTAATCTCAATCGACCTATTATAGCAATCAAAAGCTTTTTCAGTATAATTTAAATTCTGATAACATTGTGCAAGTCCATTTAACACTTTTGCCTCATCTTGAAGGTTTTTCTCTTCAACTCTAATAACTAATGATTCTTCATAATATTCAATTGCTTTTTCATACTTTCCCCAACTTTTGTATATCGCACCATAAACAATATTAATACCTGCAATTCCAGGTTTATCATTATTTTTCTTTGCAATAATTAATGCATCATTTAAGATATTTACTGCTTTATCTATTTCATTAATTCTTAATAATTCAAATGCATAGAAGTATCTAGGATTCATATAATCTGGATCTATTTCAATTGATTTTTGATATAAATTTTGAATTACTTCTAAATCTGCCCTATTTTTAACAGTTGTAGATAAGTATTGTGCTTTTATAAAAAACTCATAAGCTTCAGGATTAACTTGTTTAGTTGTATCTAGTACTTTTTTAATATGGGCAGGTATTTCAATTTTCAAAGATTCGAGTAATTTATACAAAACTTTGCTTTTTATGTCCTGTAAAACATCATTATTACCTTCCCAGGTTTCTATCCATAAATCAGATTTTTTATTGACATCCTTTAACTCTAGAGATAATCTGAAATTATCTCCAATTTTCATTATATTACCACCTAATATAAAATCTACATTAATTTTTTCACCTAATTTAGTAAGCTCTAATTCTTCATCTTTATGTTTCAATATTTGACTAATTTGAGAAACTTGAATATTAGAAATCTTGGTAGCCTCAACAATTAAATCTTGTGTGATACCATAACAAAAAAAATCATCTTCAGGTGAACCTAAATTTTTTATATATGTTATAGCAATTGATAATTCCTTATTAGTTTCAATTTTTCTATCAACAAGTTGAATATCTTTTCTTATTAATTTCTGAGTTAATTCTTCTTGCGTTTCCTTATTATATTCAATCTCATCATTATAAATTTTAAAAACTCTTTCGGGTTCTTTAATATTTTTGAGATTTACTCTCCCCATATCTCTAACAAAAATATGGTCTTCGCTTCTTATAGAATTATAAATTGCTTGAGTAGTAACCGTACCTCCTGGCTTGGCTATTGCTTGAACTCTCGCAGCTAGATTCACACCTTCACCAAATAAATCATTATCTTTTTCATAAACCTCACCCATATGAATTCCAATTTTAAGATTCATTTGAAATGTTTCTGGATTTTGTGAGTTTTCAGTTATAAAATTTTTATGTATAGCAATAGCACAATTAACCGCATCTGTTGCAGAATAAAATTGCATAAAAGACATATTATCTAGGTACTTAATAATTTTCCCATTATACTCTTCAATATTTTTTTTAAGAATTTTTTTAGATTCATTAAGTACGCTAAATGCGTGTTTCTCATCTTTTTTCAAGTATTCATCATACTCGTTTAAATAAGAAAACATAATTGCAGCTAATTTTTTTTGAATTCCTTCTGGCATGAAATAATTTTTAATAATTATGATTAAAATTTACACCAAAATATAAGAATTTATAATAAAAAAGCGGGGTTAAATAAACCCCGCTTTCTTATCTAATTTATATGTTATAAAATGTTATTTTAATAATATCATTTTATT
>PANV01000032.1 GCA_002707765.1 Fidelibacterota bacterium | reverse complement strand
ATCGTTACATCCATTTGAACAACTTGATAAAGAGTAACCACTTAAATCTACATTTTGATCAGTTGCATTATAAATTTCTAAGTATTTATTGTTTGATGATCCCTCTGCATATTCTGAGAAAAATAAATTAGCAACTTCTGACCATTCGTAAATACATGATTGGTTATCTATTGTAGCATTAGGATTATAATTCTCAGCTGTTTCATCCATACAACCCTCTATATCTGTTGGACATGGATTACATGATTCCCAGCAAACTACGGGTACTACAATTTCTGAGCCCGCAGCAGCATCAGCAGGAACCGATATAAATCTATCATTTCCATAAGTACCTGATGCACAATCACCTAAACTAATACCTGATTCATAGCCAGAACCAATGCTATTATTAAAATTATATCCATATGTTACCCCAGCAGACATACCAAAGCTAAATGAATATGTACCATCTAAATTATCTTCCATTTCAAACCATTCAGAAGGATTATAAGAACCATCAATTGTAGCTATTCGAGTACTCATTCCCAAACCTCCAACATTGGATAATGACATATCTACAGTGACTAAAACATTCACAACGCAAGAACTGCCATCACCCTCACAAGTACCACAACTATCCTCAACGGCACTACCACCACATTCTCCCAAACAGTCAAGATATAAACAACTACCATCATCAGAAGAGGCACCAGAATCATAATTGCATGCAGTCATATCTGTGCATCCAGCCATGCTAAAATCATGAGGATGGCTACCTAAATAAGTCCAACTGTTTTGCTCTAAAACAATCCATTCACATTCATCTGCATCACCAGCAGAAGCTTCCCAGTTTCCTGTATTACCAACAGTAATTTCAGATTTTCTAACCAGAGTATGATCTTTAGTAGCATCAGGGGTTCCGCAAACATCCCAGCCATTTCCTGGATCATCACCAAGTATTCCAATCATATCTAAAATCGAACCAGTTTCAATTTGAGTTAAACCAAAAACATCATCACCATTACTTAAGTAAGTAAATGTTTGATCACATTCAGCTTGAATACTATCATCGGCACTTCCATGACATACAACATAGACATCACCTGCTGAAACGATTGTTCCTGATTCAAATGTTACATTATCAGCATAATCCCAGTTTGTACCGTTATCACATCCATTTGAACAACTTGATAAAGAATAGCCACTTAAATCTACATCTTGGTCAGTTGCATTATAAATTTCTAAATATTTATTATTTGATGAACCCTCTGCATATTCTGAGAAAAACAAATTAGCAACTTCTGTTGGCAGATAAATGCATGATTGATCATCTACAGTAGCGTTAGGATTATAATTAAAAGCCGTTCCATCCATACAGCCTGGTATATCTACATCTTCTGCACATTCTTCACATGAATTCCAGCATACCATCTCTGTGCTAATCATTGATCCTCCATCAACCTCATTGAGCTCAGGCATTGAAATATACCTATCGTTTCCGTACTGTCCACCCGCGCAATCAGCTAAATTATCGTTTGATTCATATCCGCTATAGTTAAAATTATAACCATATGTAACGCCAGGTAAAAGATTTTCTACTACAACATATACTTGCCCTATTCCTGGGTCAACAGGATTATCTTGCATTCCATACCAATAATTTGCTGAACCTGGAATATACTCTCCATCAATAGTCACTATTCTAAGCATCGCATCGCCATCTTGATAATAATTAATCATTTGTTCGGCAAATTTATTACTCAAATCTAAATTAAAAAGTACGCTGTAAGTACCGGAGCAATTTCCATTCTCATCAATGGTAGCTGTTCCTCCGCAATCACCCGCGCAATCAAGTACACTTCCACTGCAATCACAATAACCATCAGGAATACCACTTCCATTGCATACACCACAATCATCTAAAGCTCCAATGCAATCATCTACATCGTCACAGATACCATCAGTATCTACATCATCACATGCTGCGTTAACTACCACAGTCCCAACCATTCCATTTGCTGCATGAGCTCCTATACTACAAATATATTCATATGTTCCTGGAACTGAAAATGTATAGCTTCCAATTGTACAAGGTCCTGAACAAGCAGGAAGTGAAAAAATATCTGGCCCAGATGTAACCACAACATCATGAAAACCACCATCGTTAACCCATTCAACTGTTTCACCAACTTCAATCCCTAATGTATTTGGAGTATAGTAATAAGAACCTGANTTAACAACGTAGTCTGCANCAGGNTCCTCTATNCTATGATAGCCCAAATAGTCCCATGTNTTAGAATCATAAACTGACCATTCACACGTTTCAGCTGCAGANGAAAAANCCCAATCATTNCCTTCTGATATATTAGGNTTTCTNACTAANGTATTATCTTTTGTATCTCCCAAACCACAAACATCCCATGCTGAACCTGGGTCACCATTAAAATCTCCAATCCAGTCTATACATTCATAACTATCTTGAGAGCCTTTAGCTAAACACATTCCATCATCTCCATTGCTCATATATGTGTAGGTTTCATCGCATTCTGCCAAGATTAATTCATCAGAAGAAGTATGACAGACAACATAAACATCTCCAGGTTCTACTGATGCACCAACTTCAAAATTATTCCAATATTCATATACGCCGATATTAGTTGGAGCATTACTTACAGTTGGATAAGCATAATCATATAGGTATACTACTTGGTCTGTTGGATTATAAATCTCTATATATTTATTATTACTGGATCCTTCAGCATATTCTGAAAAAAATAAATCTGATGAAAAGCTAAAAGATAAAATTATTGCAAAAATTAACGTAAAACGGGCTGGTTTTAACATTATTTCCTCCTATTTAAGTATTAGTTAAAATAACTTTCGAAAATCTTTTTTTCACACGCAAGGTTAGTACAAAAATTTACATTTCAAGAACCAAAAATAAAAGATAATTTTATTAGTATTTTTATTTAAAATTATTAGTTTTAAAAGTATTTTTAGTAACGTATTCTAAATTTTAATTAAATCTGTATGCAAAATCATATTTTATATTCATTCAGAAGATGCCCTTATGCAATTAGAGCAAGAATGGCAATTTCATATTCTAATGTAGAAGTAGAACTAAGAGAGATATCTCTTAAAAACAGGCCGAAAGAAATGTATGAAGTATCAGCCAAAGGAACTGTCCCAGTTTTAATTACTAAAAATAAAAAAATTATTGATGAAAGTTTAGATATAATGATTTGGGCTATTAATAAGAACAAAAAACAAAATTTACTTAATAATAAAAATGAACTTGAACTAATAAGTAGTAATGATTTTGAATTCAAACAATGGCTAGATAAATATAAATATCATGTAAGATTTCCTGATAAAACAAAAGAATTTTATAGAGAAAAATGCTGCTATCACTTGGATAAGTATGAAAAAATTTTAAGTAAAAATAAATATCTTTTTGGTGATTCGATAAAAATAACGGATTTAGCAATTTTCCCTTTTGTAAGACAGTTTGCCTTTTCAGATGTAAAATGGTTTAATTGTAATTATAATCACCTAAGTGATTGGTTAAATGAATTTATAGATTCAAGTTTATTTAATTCAGTCATGCATAAATTTGAGTTATGGGATAGCAATAAAAAACCATTTTTAATAAATTTTAATAGTTATAAAAGTTAATCTATGAATTCAGCAATATTAACAATTTCATGCTTATTATTTTTCTTAACAGGATATAAGTTTTACAGTAAATATTTATCCGAAAAAATTTTTGAACTAAGCAATGATGAGAAAACACCTGCGCATGATTATAGAGATAATATTGACTACGTGCCAACAAATAAACATATTTTATTTGGACATCATTTTACATCCATAGCAGGTGCCGCTCCAATAATTGGGCCATGCATAGCAGTGTACTGGGGCTGGCTACCAGCAATTTTATGGGTTGTTTTAGGTACTGTATTTATGGGAGCCACTCATGATTTTAGTGCATTAGTTATCAGTTTAAAAGAAAAAGGCAAATCAATAGCAGATATATCGTCAACAACACTAAATAATAGAATAAGAATTATGTTTTTAATTTTTGTTATGTGCTTAACCTGGCTAGTTCTAGCTGTTTTTGCAAATGCTATTGCTGGGCTTTTTACGAAATATTCTACTGCCGTTTTACCGGTTAATATTGAAATTATAATTGCTATAATAATTGGTTACTTCATACATAAAAAAAATAAAAATGCATTTATACCATCAGTTGTTGCTTTAATAACATTGTATATTTTTGTATGGATAGGATCAAATAATCCAATTAATTTAGAGGTATTTGGTGTAAATCCAGAAAACGTTAAGTATTCATGGATTATAATACTTTTTATCTATTCAAGCTTTGCTAGTTTAATCCCAGTATGGATTTTACTACAACCGAGAGATTACATTAATAGCCACCAATTAATTGTTGGATTAAGCCTAATTTTTTTATCAATATTAATCATTCAACCTGAAATAAATGCACCAGCAATAACAAATATCGATAAAGGGCCTCCAATTATACCATTTCTTTTTGTTACGATAGCGTGTGGTGCAATAAGTGGCTTTCATGGCTTAGTTTCATCAGGAACTACATCAAAACAAGTAAATAAAATGAAAGATGCAAGAATTATTGGCTATGGAGCAACACTTGGAGAAGGTTCACTAGCACTAGCTGCAACAATAGCTGCTGTAGCAGGATTATCGTTTGTAAATCAACAAATGTGTCTTCCATGGGAATGTGATTTCAATAGCGCTAAATCCAATGCTTTAAATGTATTTATCGAAGGCAGCAGTGGACTACTTCAACAAATTGGCCTACCTGGGGGTATATCAACAACCTTAATTGTTGTTCTAGTTGTATCTTTTGCTGCAACTACTCTAGATTCTGCCACTAGAATTCAAAGATATATCATTGTAGAATTTGGTGATGCATCTAAATTATTTTTTTTAAAAAATAAAATAATAGCAACTCTTCTTTCAATTGTTCCAGCTTATTTTATTGCTACTAATGACAGCCTAAGAAATGAATTATGGCAAACTTTTGGAGCCAGTAATCAAATGCTTGCTGCATTAACATTAATGATAATATCAATTTACTTTTTTAAAAAGGGTAAAAATATTATTCCATTAATTATTCCAATGATTGTGATTAAAGCAATAACAATTTCTGCATTAATAATTAAATTTAATTCATCTACAACAATTTTGCTAAAGTCAATTAACGCCTTTTTAATAACTTTAATTTTCTGGATGATTATTGAAGGTTTATTATTTTGTTATAGAAAATTAAAAATATCTTCTTAACTCAATTGACTGAGGATTGCCTAACGCATTATTCTCATGATTAATATTTCCAAATATTAGCATAAAATCATTTAATTTAAAGCTAAATCCATAAGAATAATCATTATAATCATTAGAACGACTGGTGCCAAACATAAAATTAATAAACGGGAAGCTAGTTTGTAAACCAAATTTATAAATATTATTATTTTGATGATTTATAAAATCTATATAATAAGATAAATTCATAAAAAATATATCTGAACTTAAAATTTTCATTTTATCCGAAATGCCAATGCCGAAAAGAGGTTCAATTTTTTCTTTTTCATTTGAAGAATAATACTGACTTCCTAAGTTTTTAATTACATAGCCAATACTTAAATCATTATAAATTTTATGAGTTGCTCCTAAATCTAAAGCATAACCCCATGAATTATCAGTATAAAGTTTAGAATAATTTAATTTTATGTTCATGCCTAAATTAAATTTTTGATTATTTGATATGTCAAACTTGCTTCCAAAATCAAATGAAAACCAATTTGCTGAAATATATCCTTCAGGATTAAAATCATTATCTGTATGAAATTCTATGTCGTCTACTCCCATTGATTCAAAAGAGATAAAGCGATTTGATTCACCCTCAAAAATCCAAGTCGACTTTTGACCTTTAACGCCTCCTAACCAAGTATTATTAGAAAATCCAAAATACGGCTGTTCATAAGTAGAAGGATTTATCCCAATATCAACGTTTCCTCCAATGCCTGCTCCAGATAAAGCTAAAATATTTGCTTTTTGTGGAATTAGTAAAGCATCTACTCCTACGCTCCATAGGTTATTTAACATCGCTATAAAAGTATAAATTATTAATCTTCTCATTTTTTAAATATAAATGTAAATAAATGACTTGTCCCTTCGTCAACTAAACCCATATCTAGTGCATAGTCCAAAGAAATATTTAAGTCATTTTTTGTTTTAAAAATATTTGTACCAAATCCAATTGAATAATTTAATTGATTATTTTTATCATTTAAACCTAATCTGTATTTCATATTACTTAATGTTAGCTCTAAACCAGTTTTGTTTAAAATTTCATCATAATCGGGTAAAAAATCTAATTGATACAAAATTAAGCAGTTTTTTAAAAAAACACTTTCTAAGCCTAATTTTACAATTAGTGGAAAATCTTCATCATAAGATATATTATCATCTCCATTTTTAATATCCCAAGAATATTTCGAATATAAATTTTCAAACATAATGCCAAATTTAACATTTGATAAATGTGTAAATAATAAACCAAAGTCTAAACCAATACCATTAGCACTATTGCTTGAAATTTCATTCTTCAAAATCTTAAAATTAATACCTGATAGGAAATCACCCAAATTTAATCCAAAAGAAAGCATAATATAACCTTCCCATGCATCATAAAAACCAGTTGAAACATTACCAGAAGTCATCCCAGGTATATTTTTTGTTCCTAGAGTATGTGAAGATATACCTATTGAAGCAATTGGTGGAGATGGGATTACAATAGAAAAACTTTGTATGTATCTATCCAAGGATAAGTTAAAATAAGAAAAACCAAATTCAGTTTTTTTAACTAAACCTAGTAAAGCAGGATTTGTTAAAGGATTATACCCATTATTATAATTTGCAGTAAGTGCGTTTGAAAGACTTATAGATCTTGCATTTGTTCCATACTGATAAGAATTACCTGTAATCCCACCTATTGATGCATAAGATAAACCAAAAAATATAAATAATATGATTAGTTTAGCTTTCAATTAGAATTTAAAACTCCAAGCTTTTGCCAGTAAACATTACCATTAAGACTTAATTTACAAAAATAGACTCCATTATTAACTCTTCTACCATCTCTTGTTCTTCCATCCCAGCCACATGTTACCAATTCTCCATCTGCATCACAATCGTTTGTGGATAATGTTGTTATTCTCATCATATTAAAATCAAAAATTTCTAATTTTGGATTTAAAGAATTAGATTCCAATTTAAAAATAACAGGTGATTCATTGTCAATATAATAAGGATTTGGGAAGATAGTAAAATCATCATAATTAAATAATGGAGGTTGATAAAAATTATAATTATTTGTTATATCAGCTATGATCAAGCCTTTGGTTGTACCTATAAATAATCCATTTGAATCATTAACATGTGATGTATAAACTTTAAATTCGCTATTTTGTTCATTTTCAATAAATAAATTATCAAAAATCCATTGTGGAATTTCAATTTTTTCCCATTGTGATTCTTCAAAACATTCAGAACCAAATGTATAATAATTATAGCATTCAGAATTATTTACTGAAATATCTACTGAAATGTCAGAAATTCCTAAAGGCGGATTACTTAAAGTCAAAGTTAGAAGAACTCCACAACCTGGTTCAATTCCAGGAAGACCTGCTGAAGCATCTAAATTGCCACCATAATAATCAGAATTATTTGGCTGAAACTGATTCCATATCCAAAATGGTAAAAACCCATCCCCTTCTATTAATAAAAAATTATTTTCATCCCTTAAAATATCTGCACCAATAATATCAAAATTTATAGCTTGAATAGTATTTATTGAATTATACAAAACCTGATACTGATTATTTCCAATATCATTAAAAAATAAGTAATTAAGTTCTAAATCACAGCCATCATTTATCTCATCTGAATTTAAATATTCACAATTCCCACTATCTATTGTTGCATTAAAATCATAATTATCAGCAGCAAAATCAGTACATCCGTAAATGAAAGGATTAATTTCAAATAAACCTTTAGATGTAGATGCGTATATTACATCATCAGTGGCATTCATGCTATATGTCACTGCTCCAATACCCTGTTGTAATCCATCATCACTGAACCATGTTTCACCATTATCATCAGTATAGGTAAGTTTATGTGGAGTACTATTATTTGTATCCCAAGTAACAGCCCATAATCTAGAAGAACCATCCTGAAAAAACTGTCTTTCAAATCCAGTGACCCAATTTGAAGGGATTGAAGTATTAGTATTTTCTCTAGTAAAGTGAACCCAATTAATACAATCCTCTGATACAATTTCTCCCCTATTAATACCAAATGCAGTTCCAACCCATATATAGTTAAAAAATTCATCAATATATACTGAAAAAGCTTTATGGTTATCAAATCCAGTTATATCAACTGGATTCGCAAAATAATCTGATGGAATATTATCACAATTTTGATTAGGACTTTGATTAGCAGTATAAAAACAACAAGATTGATTTTCGCTTTGATCACATGTAAAATCACACGATAAATTATCTTGACCATCCATTGGAAGTGGTACTAATTCCCATGATGGATTTAAATCAGTATACTTAAAACGTTGAAGCATTCCTGCCCAACTTGTAGCATAAATATATTCGTATTCTAAATCAACATCAACATCATATGATACATTTTTAACTGCAGTTGTTATTGATAATTGATTAAAAGCATAACCATTCCAATACTTTGTTACGTATTGTTCATCTGATTGATCTACTGGCTGATTAATATAATTCCATGTATTTCCACCATCTAGAGACCATCCAATTCCAGTTCCCTCAGGTTCTTCAGATGTACCTATTACTCCAGAAACAACAATAAAATTTCCATTATCATAGGTTTTCAATGAAGGATTAGAACCCAAAGGTAAATTAGAATCTGAAATATAATATATATTATTTTCTATTTCATTAAGATTAGATGAATTTTGTATTAGCCCAACGCCTGACCCTGTACCAGCAATTATTGAATTATTGGGTCCAGATCTAATATCAACTATTCCTAAGCTAGGCCAACCTACTACTAATTCTCTTGATCGATAAGATTCATTATTGATACTTGGAGAAAAAGGTAGACCAGATAAGATATAATTAAATAAAGTAATGAATATTAAATTTCTGCAGTAATACATATCCATTCTTTCTTTCTTGAAATATTTTTTATTTTTTTCCCTGATTTTTCTAATGTATTAACTACATTACTTTTATCAGATAATAAAACACCTGAAATAATTAAGGTTGTTCCATTTTTTTTAATCATTGGAATAAGTTTTTTCAAAACATTAAAATTTATGTTTGCAAAAATATAATCAAATTCAATTGCTACCAAATCAAAACAATCTTTAATTTCAAAATCAATATCACTAATTGTATTTAATTCTAAATTTTCATAAAAATTATTATTTGTTAGCAAGTCATTATCAATGGCATAAACTGATTTCGCATTCATTTTTTTTGCTAAAATTGATAAAATTCCAGATCCTGTCCCAATATCGATCACTGTTTTATTAACTAAATCTTTTTTAATTATTTCTTCAATCATTAAAAATGTAGTTTCATGATGACCGGTACCAAATGCCAAAGCAGGGTTAATTATAATATTCATATAATTATTATTTTCGGGGTACCATTTTGGTATAATTTGTACCTTATTCGAAATAGTAACAGGCTTAAAAAAATCTTCACAAGATTTATTCCAATTTTCTTCCTTAACAATACTCCAATTCCAATTAGTGATATGATTATTTTCATTAAGTTTTTTATTAATGCTCTTTTCATAATTTTTTTTAAAAAAAATTAATGAATTGTCATTATTTTCAGTAATTCCAGATATTTCTTCATCCAAAAGAGAAATAAAAATCTCTATTCTTTCTTTTTCTCCAAAAACTTCTAAACAATACCAAATTTGACTATCTACCTGCATAGTCTTTTCTATAGATGTATTCTGTAACAACATTGCCTACTATTTTTAAAGTTTTTGCTGAACAATTTTTTGGAGTATCTTGGATAGTATGCCAATAGGGATAATCAAAATCTATTATATCTATTGCAGGTATATATGAATTTAAATAAAGTGCTCTATGATCATCATAAATAGGTCCTACTATATTAGTTTTAAATTCTTCGTAACCTAATTCATTTGCTAAACTCCATATTTCATTAACCAACCATGGAGCTTGAATATATGAGAAATATTCTATAGGGAATGATGGATCTTTATCAGCCACCATATCTAGACAAATTGCGTATCTGGGATAAGGATCAGGTATAACCTCACAAAATTTTGTTGTTCCAATACAAAAATTTTCTAGTTCTCCATTTCTACCCATATCTTCTCCATCAACAAACAATAAATCTACACCTATATTTTCTAATGGAAATTCTGATAAAATTTCAGATAATACCATTAGAATAGAAACACCACTGCCACCATCATTTGCTCCTAAAATTGGCTTGTCTCTGTTTTCGGGGTTCTTATCCATATCTGCAATTTCTCTTGTATCCCAATGAGCCATAAACATCATTCTATTTTCAAGATTTTTATTAAATCTATATAAAAAATTTATTAGAGTTATTTCTTTTTCCTCATAAGGGTGTTTTAAATCATGTTTATAAATAATTAGAGTATCTCCATCTTGTTTTTTTAAAAAGTTTTCTAAATAATTTGCAAATTTTATCTGACCGTCGCTTCCAGGATAACGAGGTCCCATATCACATTGCTTTACAATATAGCTAAAAGCTTTTTCGCTATCAAAGTATGGTATTGACTGTGAAAATATAACAGTGAAAAAAACTATTAATAATTTAATTGCTAGATTCAAAACGTATCCTTATATCAAAACCAATATTATAATCTGATTTTTGGTTAGTTGTATGTGTTTCACTCGACTTATAACTTACAAAAAAATCTCCTGTAACCCAGTCATTAAAACTATATGTCATCATTGGTTTTATCGTAAATGATTTTGACCATGGAATAGATCTTACAAATGGATTTTCTGGATTCCCTGTTGACACTTCAGTATAGTTATTATCTTTAGTAATGTCTAAACTTAATCTTATTTCTTCTTCAATTTCAATATTTCTGTTAAAAAATTTAACGTCTTGATTTTTTCTTTTATTCCAATCAATTGATAATGTTAATTGCTCTGTTACTAACCTATCAACCTGAAATTCATTTGTAGTTAATTTTTGATTATTAATTGTTAAAGTTCTATTGTTATATAAACTCATGGACATACCAGTAGGCTTTCTAAAACTGAAAGTTAAGCCAACAAATGGATTAAAGTTTCTAGTATAAACTATTGTTTGCAATTCTTCATTTTTATAAGTCTCTTTCTTTTCTCCATTAAATTGATGACTCATAATAATACTTTTAAACGTATTATTTAAATTCCAAAACTCTTGCAAACTACTAACATTTATTGACCAATTAAAAATTGGAACACCGCAATTACCATCTAAACCTATAGGCATAAATGTTTGATTATCTGTTATTACTGAATCTGAGTTACTTGGAAATGTTTTGTTTTGACTTTGCTTATACTCAATACTTGTAATAGAAATTTTTGGAGTTACTTGTAGATTTGTCGAAATTCTGAACTCATTATTTTGTTGATATTTGTAATAAAACAGCTGATTATTATTAGCAACGATTGTACTTAAACTATCAAAATTCACAGGATATGTTTCTTGACCTAAACGAAAATCATAGCCTGGTTCAAAATCTGCTATAATATTACTGTATTCATTAAATACGTCATTTTTATAATTTATACTAAAACCTGATAATTTCTTACTCATCTGATGCATCATTTTTAAAAAACTTTTGATATAGATATTTTTTATTTCAAAGGGTTTATCATTGCTGCTGTTGGAAGAACTCTGACTAGACCTACTAGAATAACGACTAGTTCTTCGAGAAGTAGTTGAATTTTCAGGAGTATAAAACCTCTCAATTAAATTAGATAATGATAATGAAAAAGTAGTATTAAAATTTCCATTTGAACTCAATGTTGCTGTAGATACTTGATCTTGCGACAATGAATTTCTCTTCCATTTATAAATCGGCTTATATGTAAATTTTGGAGAGAGCCATTTATCTAAACTCATAAACTTAGGTGAATAATCAAAAATAAAAGATTCTTGAAATGAATTAACTTGGCCTGGGACATTAATAAAATCAAATAAAGCTTGAGCTTTTGATTGAAAAGAATTATCAGAAAACTGCATACTCAAATTACTATTCATTACATGATTGTAATCAAATGAAAAATCTTTAAAAACTTTGAAATTTGAAAATACAAATTTTCTATCAACTGTAGAAGTAGTATCATAAGTTGTCGTTCCACCAAAAGAGATGCTTTTAAGATTTATAGCATTTGTTCTCTTCAATGTTGAATTGTACTCAATTTTACTTGGTAAATAACTTATATATAAATCTTTTATTTCTCTTCTAAAAAATCCATCCTTCCCATCTTCAGTATTATAAAATTTTTCAAATAAATAGAGTTCTGATTTTTCGAAAGTTTTAAGATACTTATAAGTCCAGGTGTGTCTATAACTTGTTTGTTCTTTGTATCCTTGCAAAGGATTATTTTTAGTATACCAATTTAAAACATAAGACAAACTAGATTTATCGATGATATTTTCAAATAAAAAGTTTTCATGTAAATCTGTAAGCTTAGTTTGCATACTTGTACTCAATGTTGCGCTATTATAATATGTAATTAGCGAGTCAGGAGTATTATTAATTTCACCAAAGAAAATATCTGTTCCAGGCTTATATTTATCTGCTTTTATTTCCCTATTATAGGTCATACTTATCGGATTAGTAAATAAATCTTTTTTAAAAAATTCCTGAGTATTAACAGAAAATGAAAGTTGATATTTTTTTACATGTTTGGAAGATTTTATTCTTTCTTCTAAAGCATGAAAATTAGCATCAGTTTCAGTATAAGAACCACCTACAGAAAATAAATCTCCAAAATCAAAATTTGCATTTAGTTTTAAAGCAGACCCTGGTTCTTTCTTAACACCTGTCAATCTAATTTCATTTAAATATACTTTTCCATAAATTGTTTCTTCAGAATCGTTTATTATTCCAAACATAATATAATCGATTCTACTTACAGAGGGTTCACCTTTAATACTTAATTGTGAACAATTATAACAAACATCATCTATATCTGAAGGATTATCCCAAATCCAAACATCATTTATATAGTCATATTCACCTTCAGCAATATCATCAAAAATTCCATTTCCACATAGACCTAATCCATCAATATTAAAATCCTCATACCATATAGAATTTTCAATGAGTGAACAATCTTGTTCAGTTAATTCACCATAATTATCATCATTAACAACTGGTTCTAAATATTGTCCATCTTCAGAAACATCCCAAGTAAAATTTCCTTCTGTACCTAAACTATTAGAAGAATAATTATCATTATTTGGATCAAGAATGATTTGCTGATTAGGAAATTGATTAGTACAAACATCTTGGGGGTTAACTAATATATCATCACATACTTCATCTTCATCATTCCAAAAGCAACCGCCTGAACAAAATTCCTCATCGAGATTTAAGCATTCATCAGAACTAGAATTAAATAAATTATTATAATTAAAATTTGCACAATATCCATCTTCACTTGGATAGCATATTCCACTTATATCATTAAAGTTTGAATCAAAACCATTTTCACAATCAGAAAAACTGACCTGACCACAATCGTAATAGTTGTTACATATATCAACTAAAATATTAGGATCATTTTGAAATTCAAAAGGAAGACATTGTCCATTGCCAATTTCATAAAAATCATAACATCCATCAATACCTGTATCTTCAAAACTTTCTCCATTATCAACATCAGTTGAAATATTATCGTATTTATATCTGGATAAATTTTCCAAATTAACATTTACCGAATCCCATAACTCTAAAGAATTATTATATAAAAATGGATGCCTTATTTCGTAATAATTATTTTCACGTCCGAGTCTAATACAATATTCTACTTCTTGAGTATTCCATGTATTCCCTGAACTATTAATTTGAGGAACACCATTAACAAACATTTCTAAATTTTTATATGCAAAAAAACTATTCCTCTTATCGTTATCCATAGTACCATATCCAGTTGATTTATTGATAAAATAACTTTCATCTGAATCAATACCCCCACTATTATTTACTTGAGAAAAATTTAGCGATAATGCTTGCTCTTTTGTAAATCGACCTTCATATTCGTTATATTCACCTGAAACACCAGGGGGAGAAATATAATTTGGATTTTCTTCATTATTAATTACTTCAATTATTATATCATCTCTAATATCCAATGAGTCATTTGAATCCAAATAGGTACCATTATAACTCATTGATCCGATTTCATAACTATTGATACCACCAATGTGTTCCCATTCATTACCAACTAATTCAATTTTAGCAATTTTAACTAAATTTGAATTATCTAAATTACTTGCTGAAATCCATAATCTCATTTTTTCTATTTTAGTAAAATTTGGATTACCTATTTTTAAAGAATTCTCGAAATCAATTAGTGGAATTCTAAAAAGTTTCCAATCAGATCTTCCATCATTATCATCATCAATACCACTTTCAGAATCTACATAAGAAGAACCGCTGAAATAATTATTAATCTCTTCAATAGGACTAAAAGATAAGGAAAAATACTCATTACTCACATTTAACTGATTATCATTATTTACATCCTCAGTATCAGGTATTTTATTGATTGAACTATTATTTTCAGTACCATTTATTCTACTATAGTCATTAGAATTTGAAGTATAATAATAATTGTCTCTATTTGGATCTTCATTAAAGTTTATACAATTTCCATTATAGTTTATATAAGAATTTATTAGATCTGAATTTTGTTGAAGTAACTCACAATATGTTTGATTACCACTGAGGCAACCTCCCCATCCATCTTCGAATTCATCTGCACATCCATCCAATCCCACATCTTCACCTTGATCGAGCTGCCCATTACCTTGCGTTAAACCTTCAATGGGTATATCCTCAGAGTCGAATGGTTCCCCTGAATCATTAATATCTTCACTCAATGTCCCTAATTCAATATTGAAAATTAAATCTTCAGAGTTACCATTTACATTCATCCATATATCTAAATACCTATTATTTGATTGATCTTGATCAGCTCGGTTAAATTTATAAATTATACCATCCCAGTACCTATAATTATCTGAATTTGATTCTATATCAAGATAATCTGCTTCTGAATCTAATTGGAGCCAAAGGGTTCGTGTTGTTTGGTTATCAGCAGTTGTAGTAACATTAACCTCAGGCCATATTTCTGTTGTATTTACTTCAACATAAGGGTTATAAAAAAACATATCTAGTCTATTATATTGATTATAATCAACTACTATATTATTATAATTTTCATCGAAAGTATTAAATGATGCCATTGGCTTGGATGCTCTAATCCAATCTCTAAACCCTAGAGAAATGTATGTTGTTATTTTAGAAGATTCAAAATCATCTATATATGCCTTTCCAAGTGGATTAGGATTTGGGAAAACTTGTGCAAGTTCTGAACCAAACTGAAAACTTATATCTTTACTAAAATCAAAATGAGTTTCCTTATTAATTTTCTTAGTTAACTCCTTAAAATCTTTTTGATAATTTGCACCAATATGCCACAAAAAATTTTCCATTGGTTCATATCCAACATCTACTTTTTCTTCAGATAGAGTTTGAGCATAATAATACAAACCTCCATATATATTTGTAAAATCATTAATCTCATAAACCATATATGTTCCTGCTAAAACTTTCTGATCAAACGATATTAATTCATTTTGATCGTAGGTAATTCTCAAATCAGCTGATGGATCTGTAGCTCTAGCAGATATTAAAGTCAAGTTACCTGTAAAATAATCTATTTGATAATCTGTACCTTTTATAAGCGTTGTTGTTCCATTTAAAATTACTCTTTCGCTATTTTCAATTACCATAAATCCTAAAGATATTGTTGATGATTGAGATGAATGTTGTATCTGTAACTTAAATTTAAACTCTGACGTCATTGGAGTAGAATTTGATGTATTATTAAAATACATTGCTGGACCTTGTGTATAATTTTGATAATTTAATGATTCATCTTGTTGTAAACCTCCTAGATCAGCTTGAAAAATATCATCTAAATCAGGATGGGGATTACCCCAAAATCTGTCATCTCTAGGTGGGGAATCATAATCTGATACAAAAGGCTGACTATCATAGGCAAAGGGATAATGAAATGGAAAAATAATTTCCCCATACTCTAAATTAAAAAGATTTCCATTAAGATCAATCTTTCCATCTCCTCCTTCAACAATTTCACCACTTTCACTTCTGGAATCTAAACCAAAAATATTTAAAAAAGTATTTCCTTGAATACTTACGGTTTCATTTCCTGATTGTCCACCTGCATAAATAATATCAATTGATAATGAACTAGGATCAATATTAGAAGCTCCCATTGAATATACATTTTTAAACATTAGAGGCCATGTTTTAGTTGTAGAAGTATGAGGCTGATCATCTTTTATTAATTTTAAACTCAAATCAATGTTTTGATAACCAGATATGCCATTAAGATTATAATAATCTAAACCTTCAACTAAATCGTTATCATTATTTGAGCATTCATCTAACAAGCATATATCCTTTGATTGGAATCCTGGAATTAAATTATTTTCATTAAATGATATACCCTCTTCATTAATATCTAAATTGATACATTCTATTGGATCTCCAATCAAACATTCATCAAATTCAACCTGTGTATCAGCATATAGAATTTCGCCAGTTATTTCATCAATAATAGTATAATGTGCAGCCACCATATCAGATGTGCTTGGAGTAATTAGTCTAATATATCCTAAATTTTTGTTTATGATATAATCAATATTTTCTTGTAATTGATACCATGAACCATATTCAGCATTGATTCCACTTATTAAACTTTCTCCTGTCAATGAAGGATCTAAGTACGCAACACCTGGCTGGACCCCATTTGTTGGCGCATTTTGATTGTCTCTTTTCCATAATATAAAATCTTTAATCACATACCTCGAATCATATTCATGAGCATATGTATTATTTTCTGATAATGGATAAAATTGAGCTTTAAATCTTGTATCTATAAAGAAATATTTATCTTTTATAAAATTGTAATCATTTATTGTAAAGCCTTCTTGATTCATTCCACCAGAATAACTTCTTGAATTTTTTATCGATTTTTCTCTACCAATTACTGTTGATATATCTAATGGTCCAAACTTTTTTACAAGTTTTGCTCCAAATAATCCACTTGAGCCCATAGATACAGAAGCTAATGTTCCATGAGCTAAAGATAAATTAATATTTCCAATTTCTAAAGATTGAACAATTTCGTTTTCATATCCTTTATATAATATTTTTAATGTATTTTCCCAATCAAAATCTGATTGTGAGTTTTGATTTGCTGTAATTGAAAGTTTATCTCCAATATATGCACCTAAATTAAATTGTTGAGTTTGATTAATATTCAGGGTGAAGTTTTGTCCATCTTGATTTGTAAAATTATCTTCCTGATCAGTAAAATTCAATGAACCATTTATTGTAATTTGTCCAGACAGTTCTATTGATAATCTGTCTGTTTGAAAAAGAACAATATTACTTGAACCTTTTGCATCCTTAGCTTTACCCTTAAAACTTTCGACTATGAGCTTTCTAAATTGAATAACTCTTAACTGAGAACCTAGAATTTGCAAATAATCACTGATTTTTATAATAACTGGGAGTGTCATATTATTTTCAAATTCATTAAATTTATATTTTTCAATAAAGATAAATGAATTTTTATCATATGATAATTTAATATCTGTTTCTATCGGATTATTCTTTAGAATATTTTTAGGATTTAAAAAATAGTTTTGACCAAATAAATAATCATCATTTTTAATAAAATTATATATATTATTACTCTTTATATAATCCCACGTATTATTTTTTGAATCATTAGGTATGAAAAAAGGATTTATAAAGTTTATTGTTTTTATATCAACATTAAGATTATAAATATTTTTAAAATCTACTAGAGTAGAATCATTAAATTCAATTTCAAATCCAAATTTACAAGTTCCATCATCATCTGTAGCAAAAGGATTAAAGTTATTAGCAAATGAATTAGTGCATCCTAAAACAATAGAAGAATTCTGTTGTGAAAATAATACATTAACACAAATGAAAATGATTAAAACATTTAAAAAAATTTTATATAAAAAATTATTCACCTTAGCAATTTTTCGCTAGGCATTCTCCTCTATATTCAGGTTAGATAAGTTGGAAGCTAACTTAGCCTTCAAGGCATCAATAGCTCTACTACGATGTGAAATTAAATTTTTCTCTTCAATACTCATTTCTGAAAAAGTTTTTCCTTTATTACGTATATAAAATATAGAATCATACCCAAAACCTCCAATACCTTTTATTTTATTAGATATAATTCCTTTAACGAACCCCTCAGCAATAAGTTCCCTTTTTCCGTCGACATATGCCATTACTGTACTAAATTTTGCCTGTCTTTTACCTTCAGGAATATTTTTCATTTCATGAAGCATTTTATTTACGTTATCTAAATAAGTACTATTTTCTCCTGCATATCTTGCTGAATAAATACCTGGATCTCCATTTAAAGCATCAACAAATAAACCAGTATCATCTGAAATTGCTGGTAATGAGGTTAATTGATTTACTGTTCTTGCTTTTATTAAAGCATTTTCTTCTAAAGTCTTACCATCCTCAATAATCTCACCTATTTCAGGAAAATCATCTAGACTTAATAATTTAATTTTTAAAGACTTTAAACCATGGTAAAGCTCTTTAAACTTATCTTTATTATGTGTTGCAACAACTATTTTCATGTCATCAATATAATTTTTATTTATGAATTGACAATAAAATTAATAAATTTAGCGAGTTTTTTTATATATAAAATTAGGCTCGATAGCTCAGTTGGTAGAGCAGAGGACTGAAAATCCTTGTGTCGGTGGTTCGATTCCGCCTCGAGCCACTTAAAACCCCTACAGAAATGTTGGGGTTTTTTGTTTATTGAAATTTCAAAATTCAGTACTAAATTATTTATATGAAAAATAAAGAAATAAAATATCTTCCAATCATCACAGTTATCATCATGATGATTGTATATATCTTATTCTATTAAA
>PANV01000031.1 GCA_002707765.1 Fidelibacterota bacterium | reverse complement strand
ATGAGAAAAGCTGGTTCTATAGGTGCTGGTACTTCTCCTGGAAGGGTATGGAAAGGTACTAGAATGGCAGGTAGAATGGGTAATGATAAAGTTACTATAAAAAATCTAGAGTTAATAAAAGTTGATGCAGATAGAAATCTTTTATATGTAAGTGGAGCCGTTCCTGGCCCAAACAAAAATATTATTTATATATCGAGAGCAAATTATGAAAGTTGATTTATTTAACAAAGAAGGTAAGAAAACTTCGCAGATAACGTTAAACGATAAAGTTTTTGCTATTAAACCCAATGAGCATACAATCTATTTATCTGTTAAGTCTGAGTTAGCAGCCAAAAGACAAGGAACTTCTAGTTCAAAAACTAGATCTGAAGTTAGTGGTGGTGGTGCAAAGCCATGGAAACAAAAAGGTACTGGTCGTGCCAGAGTTGGTTCATCAAGAAATCCTTCAAGGGTACATGGTGGTTCAGCATTTGGTCCTGAACCTCGTTCTTACATTGAGAAAGTAAATAAGAAAGTTAAATCACTTGCAAGAAAAAGTGCTTTGTCTCAAAAAATTAAGTCTACCTCATTCAGAGTAGTTGATGATTTATCAATGGATACATTTAAAACAAAAGAATTTAATCGTTTATTGACTAATCTTAAAGTTCAAAATCTAAAACTAACTTTAATAGTTGGAAAAGAAGATAAAAATTTGTTCATGAGTTGTAGAAATTTAAAAGATGTTAATTTAGTATCTGTAAAAAATGTTTCAACTTATGACATTGTTAATTCAAATATGTTACTGTTTGACCAGGCCAGTGTTGAACATATAAATGAAGGTTTTTAGTTATGAATAATTCAGATGTAATATTATATCCTATTTTAACTGAGAAAAGTTCCACTCTTATGGAATCTCTTAATAAATATGTTTTTAGAGTAAATGTTAAGTCCAACAAAATACAGATTAAAAATGCTCTTGAAAAGAGATTTAAAGTTTCTGTTACTAAGGTTACAACAATGAATTTTAAAGGTAAAATTAAAAATACTACTATTAAAAGTGGTGGCCATGTTTTAAGAAGTACTGGAAATAGAGAGTCATGGAAAAAAGCTATTGTTACATTGAAAGATGGTGATAAGATAAATTTAGTAGATGGAGATTTTAGCTAGATGTCGAGTATAAAAAAATTAAAGCCAGATACCCCTAGTAGAAGATATATGTCTATTTCTTCTTTTGAGGAAATTACAAAGAGTAAGCCAGAGAGAAAGTTAACAGTAGCTTTAAGAAAGACTGGTGGTAGAAATAATTTAGGAAGAATTACCTCTAGAAGAAGAGGTGGTGGCCATAAAAGAAGATATAGAATAATAGATTTCAAAAGAAATAAGCTTGATATTTCTGGGAAAGTTATTTCAGTTGAGTATGATCCAAATAGATCTGCTAGAATTGCTCTGGTTGAGTATAAAGACGGAGATAGAAAATATATTTTAGCTCCTGATGGAATTAAGGTAAACAATACTGTTATTTCATCTAGAGATAATAAAATACCTTTTAAAACTGGTAATAGTACATGTCTGAAATATATTCCTGAAGGAATTTTGGTGCATAATATTGAAATGAAACCCCGAAAAGGTGCTCAGCTTGCTAGGAGTGCAGGGACATATGCTAAGATTATGGCCAAGGACAGCAGCATGGTAACTTTGAAGTTGCCATCTGGTGAGATGAGAATGATTCATGAAGATTGTTTAGCAACTATAGGTGTTGTTGGAAATAAAAATCATGAAAATATTAAAATAGGAAAAGCTGGAAGAAGTAGATGGCTAGGTAAAAGGCCAAAAGTTAGGGGTGTTGTTATGAATCCTGTTGACCATCCACACGGTGGTGGAGAAGGAAGAACCTCTGGTGGAAGACACCCTGTCTCACCATGGGGAACACCAGCTAAAGGTTACAAAACTAGGAAGAAAAATAAATTGTCTAACAAATTTATTGTTAAGAGGAGAAAATAATATATGTCAAGATCTTTAAAAAAAGGCCCTTACATTGATTTCAAGTTAGAGAAAAAAGTTGAAAAGTTAAATAATGCTAATAAAAAAGAAGTTGTTAAAACGTGGGCAAGAAGATCAACAATCCCTCCATCTTTTGTAGGTCATACTTTTGCTGTTCATAATGGAAATAAATTTATTCCTGTCTATGTAAGTGAGAATATGGTAGGTCATAAGTTAGGAGAGTTTGCTCCGACAAGATTATTTAGATTACATTCAGGAGATAGAAAGAAGTAGATTATGGAAACTACAGTGAGATTAAAATATATAAAGCAGTCACCAAAGAAAGTTAGATTCGTTCTAAATAGTGTAAGAGGATCTAATGTTAAAAATGCTATTAATAAACTTGAAAAGCTTAATAAGAAAGCAGCTTTTTCTATTCTTAAAGCACTAAAATCAGCTATTTCGAATTTATCTAATACATTTTCAGAGGACAGTATAAATGAAAACGATTTTTATATTTTTGAAGCATATGTAGATCAGGGTCCAGTTATGAAAAGATTTAGGCCTGCAGCTATGGGAAGGGCTACACCTATTTTAAAACGTTCGAGTCATTTAACATTAACACTAAAAAAGAATTCCTCAAATTAAGGAGAATATATTTTGGGACAAAAAAGTAATCCAATAGGTCTTAGATTAGGTATCAACAAATCATGGGATTCTGTATGGTTTGATGAAAAGAATTTTGCTGATAGAATTAAAGAAGATTTAGTTATAAGAAATTATGTTCTATCAAGATATCCTTCTGCTAGTATTTCTAAGGTTCTTATTAATAGAACTTCTGAGAAAGCTTCAGTTACAATTAATACTGCTAGGCCTGGTTTAATAATAGGTAAAGGTGGTGTTGAAGTTGATGCACTTAAGAAAAATTTAAAGAAGCTTGTAGGATATGATGTTCAAGTTAATGTTTCAGAAATAAAAAGGCCAGCATTAGTTGCAAAACTAGTTGGACAAAATGTTGCACAACAGCTTGAAAAAAAAGTTAATTACAGAAGAGCTGTTAAAAAATCAATTCAAAGTACTATGCAATTAGGTGCTGGAGGAATAAGAGTTTGTATTTCTGGAAGACTAAATGGAGCTGAGATTGCTAGGAGTGAAACCTTTCGAGAAGGTAGAGTTCCATTGCATACTTTAAGGTCTGATATTGACTATGCTCATGTAGAAGCTAATACAGCTTATGGTATAATTGGTATCAAAGTTTGGATTTATAACGATAAAATATAGAAGAGTATAAAGAATTATGTTATCACCTAAAAAAGTAAAAAGAAGAAAAGTACAAAAAGGTAGAATGAAAGGTATGTCAAACAGAAGTAATAAAGTTGCTTATGGAACATATGGATTAAAAGCACTTGAGTCAGGATGGATTACTAGTCGTCAGATTGAAGCTACCAGGATTTCTATATCGAGAAGAGTAAGAAAGTTAGGTAAAATGTGGATTAGAATTTTCCCTGATAAACCTATAACCAAAAAACCCGCTGAAACGAGAATGGGTAAAGGTAAGGGTTCTCCTGAATATTGGGTATCAGTTGTAAAACCAGGAAGAATACTTTTCGAGGTTGATGGTTTGGATTTAGATCAAGCAAAAGAAACCTTTAGAGCTTGCTCCCACAAGTTGCCTGTAAAAACTAAACTTGTTCCTAGGAGGGATTTCTAAAAATGGCAAAGGAAAAAAATACTAGAGATATGTCTTTAGAAGAACTTAAATCAAAACTTGTCGATACNAAAGATTCTTTATTTAACTTAAGATTTCAAAGATCACTTCAACAGTTAGAAAAGCCTGAAAATATAAGNAAAGCTAAAAAAGAAATTGCGAGAATAAAAACTTTTATAAGACAATTTGAACTTAAAATTAAATAATTATGGATAATAAAAATAAAAGAAGACAGCTAATTGGAACAGTTTATTCTGATAAAATGGATAAAACTATTGTTGTAAAAGTACAGAAAAAAGAACCACATCCTATTTATAGAAAGTACATTAATAAGTCTAAAAAATATTATGCTCAAGATACTAAGAATTTGTGTTCAAAGGGTGATGTTGTGGTAATTCAAGAATCTAAACCTTTGAGTAAATTAAAAAGATGGACAGTCAAGAAAATTCAACAAAAAGCAGTTAATTAAAAATGATACAACAAGAAACAAGATTAAAAGTTGCAGATAACTCGGGAGCCAAAGAAGTATTATGTATTAAAGTTCTTGGTGGTTCAAGAAAAAGATATGCAAAAACTGGTGATTTAATAGTTATTACTGTTAAAAAAGCATTACCTGGATCAAATGTTAAAAAAGGCGAGGTCCATAAGGCTGTAGTTGTAAGAACAAGAAAAGAAAGAAAAAGAAAAGATGGTTCTTATATCAGATTTGATGACAATGCAGCAGTTCTTGTTAATGAAAATAAAGAACCTAAAGGAACAAGAGTTTTTGGTCCTGTAGCTAGAGAATTAAGAGAAAAAAAGTTTATGAAAATACTATCATTAGCTCCTGAGGTAATATAATATGTATAAAATTAAAAAAGATGATACAGTCAAAATCATTTCTGGAAATTATAAAGGTCAGACNGGAAGAGTTCTTCGNCTCATAGGTTTAAATAATAGGGCANTGGTAGAAGGCGTGAATAAAGTAAAAAANCATATGAGACCTAGTCAAGAAAACCCTCAAGGAGGAATAGTTGAGAAAGAAATGTCTATTCANATTTCAAACTTAATGTTAGTTGAAAAAAATACTCCCACAAAAGTTGGCTTTAAANTTGGTAAAGATGGTAAAAAAGTTAGAATNAATAGAAAAAATAAAAACGTTATAAAATAAAATGTCAAAACAAAATTATATTCCTAGATTAAAAACTAAGTATAGCNANCANATAGTATCTGAAGTNGGAAAAANACTNGCTATAGANAATAAGATGAGTATNCCCAAAATTTTAAAAATATCAATCAATATGGGTTTAGGTGATGCTAAAGAAAACAAAAATAACTTAAAGCAAGCAGTTGAAGAATTAACNAATCTTTCAGGNCANCAGGCTGTTATTACTCGTGCTAANAAAGCTATTTCTAATTTTAAATTGAGGGAAGGTGATCCTGTAGGAGTAAAAGTTACNTTNAGGGGTGACAGAATGTATGAATTTCTTGATAGGTTAATTTCAGTTGCTATNCCTAGAATTAGAGATTTCAGAGGTTTGCCATCAAAGGGTTTTGANAAATTTGGTAATTATAACTTTGGAATTACAGAACAGATTGTATTCCCTGAAATTGATTATGATAAAGTAAGTAGTATTAAAGGTATGAATTTGACTATCGTAACATCAGCTAAAGANAGTTTAGGTACTCATACTCTTTTAAGGGCTTTTGGTTTTCCAATAGAAAATTTATAAGAAAAAGGTAAATAATGGCAAAAAAATCTAAAGTAGTTAAAAATATTCAAAGACAAGAATTAGTTGAAAGATATGCAGCTAAAAGAAAAGANTTGTTAGCNATTGCTAAAAATCCNAAGAGNTCTTTTTCTGAAAAGAGAGCAGCTTATCAAAAATTAGAAAAAATGCCTAGGGATGCAAATCCTATCAGAGTAAGAAATAGATGTAATTTGACTGGAAGNCCTAGAGGTGTNTACAGAAGATTTGGTCTATCNAGAATCAGTTTAAGAGAAATGGCAAATAATGGTTTAATACCAGGAGTTTCAAAAGCAAGTTGGTAGACTTGTTTTAATTATAAGGAATAATTTTATGAGTATGAGTGANCCAATATCAGATTTTTTAACTAGAATTAGAAATGCACANATGGCTAANAAACCATGGGTNGAAGTACCATCTTCTAATTTGAAAATAAGAATCTCATATATTTTAAAAGANGAAAAATTTATNAGAGATTATGTTCTNATTAANGATAATAANCAAAATGTTTTACGATTATATCTAAAATATGATTATGATAATAAGCCAGTTATTCATGGNCTNAGAAGAATTAGCAAGCCAGGATGTAGAAAATATTTACCTTCAAAAAATAAATTTAGAGTTTTAAATGGNATGGGAATATCTATTTTGACGACTTCAAAAGGTGTCATGTCTGATAAAAAAGCTAAAAAATTAAATGTTGGTGGTGAAGTTTTATGTCAAGTATGGTAAAATTAAAGGAAAATATTTAAATGTCAAATATTGGAAAACAACCAGTTGTTATACCTGAAGGTATTGATATTAATATCNATGGCTCNAAGGTTGGTATTAAAGGTTCNCTTGGAGAATTAAACCTTAGTTTAGATTCTAGAATTTCTTTAGCAAAAGANTCTAATCATTTNATGGTTTCTAGAAAATCAGATAGTAAAAAAGATAAAGAACTTCATGGTTTATATAGATCTTTAATNCAAAATATGGTTATAGGAGTNAGNAAAGGNTTTCANAAAGAATTGACCTTNGTTGGTGTTGGTTACACTGCAGAAAAAAAAGGAGATTTTTTATTGGTAAATGCTGGATATTCACATCCAGTCTTTATTCAAATCCCTGATAATATTACAATNGATGTTCCTAGTNCNACATCNATTGTAGTNAAAGGTATNAATAAACAAAATGTAGGNGATNTTGCAGCTAAGATTAGACAAATNAGAAAGCCTGAACCNTACAAAGGTAAAGGAATTAAATATTCTGATGAAACTATTAGAAGAAAAGCAGGAAAAACNGTTGGAGCAGGAGCAGGATAAAATGTCAAAAGTTAATTTAAAAAGAAAAAATTGGTTAAGAAAAAAAGTTAGAACAAAAAATTCGCTTGGTATATTAGGAAAATATCCAAGACTAGTTGTTTTTAAATCTAATAAACATATTTATGGTCAATTAGTTGACGATAATAAACATGTAACAATTTTGTCATCATCAACTATGGATAAAGATTTAGCAAAAGATTTAAAATCAGCAAAAACAAAAACCGATCAAAGTAAAATTATTGGTGAATCCTTAGCTAAAAAAATAAAATCTACAAAAATTAAAAAAATAGTTTATGATAGAAACGGTTACAAGTATCATGGTAGAGTAAGAGCAGTTGCTGATTCTTTAAGAGATAATGGTGTTAATTTTTAATATATAAGGATAGTTATGAACAAAAATATAATTAATCCAACAGATTTGCAGTTAAATGACGAAACTGTTGTTCAAATAAAAAGAGTATCTAAAGCGACCACTGGTGGAAGAAGAATGAGGTTCAGAGCCATTGTTGTTGTTGGAGATGGGCAAGGTCATTTAGGTATTGGATTTGGTAGAGCAAACGAAGTTGCTGCTGCAGTTGATAAAGCAAAAAATACAGCTAAAAAGAATATTTTTAAAGCACCTATAGTTAAGGGCACTATTCCGCATAGGCTTGATATTAAGTTTGGTTCTGTAAAATTAATGATTAAACCGGCATCACCTGGTACAGGAATTATTGCTGGAGCATCAGTAAGATCAGTAATGGAGCAAATTGGTGTAACTGATATTCTAACTAAAAATACAGGATCCACCAATCCTGTAAATGTTGTTAAAGCTGTCGAATTTGGTTTGAAGCAACTGAGAGATCCATTGACTGTTTCTAGACAAAGAGGAATAAAATTACAGGAATTATTTAATTAAGATGTCAAAAGAAAAAATAAATAAAATTGAAATTAAATTAATTAAAAGCGCTATAGGTTATAACTCAAAAAAGAAAAAAACTTTGGAAGCTCTTGGTTTAAGAAAAATGAATTCAAAAGTAGTGAAAGTTAATAATAGTGCTATTAATGGAATGTTGAAGCAAGTTTTTCATTTAGTTGAAGTTAAGGAGTTATCATGAGTTTTAAATTAACACCAAGTCCAGGTTCTACAAAAGATAGAAAAAGAATAGGTAGAGGTAACGCCTCAGGTCAAGGAAGAACTGCAGGTAAAGGACATAAAGGATATAAATCTAGATCTGGTACTAAAGCTAAATTACATTTTGAAGGTGGTCAAACTCCTTTAGCAAGAAGGTTACCAAAAAGAGGTATGAAAATTTTCTCAAAAAGTTATAGGCATAAACTCAATTATCAGACGGTTAATCTTGGTATTTTGTCATCTTTAAAACAAACAAAATTAAATTCAAAAATTTTATTTGAAAAGGGTATAATCAAAAAAGTTGATGTGCCGGTAAAAATTTTAGCTAATGGTAAATTTGATAAAAAAATGGAATTATCTTTCAATATGTTTAGTAAAAATGCAATTGAAAAAATTGAAAAATCAGGTGGAAAGGTTATCTTTATTTAATGAGAAAAATCATTAATATTTTTAAAGTTGCTGATTTACGAAAAAAATTAGCATTTACTGCTTCTTTGCTATTAGTTTATAGGTTAGGTGGAAAAGTTCCTGTTCCAGGAATCGATAAATCAGCATTGAAAGCTTATATGGATGGAGCAATTGGTCAAAATTCTCTACTTGGTTTATATGATACATTTGTTGGTGGTTTCTTTTCTCAAGCCTCAATATTTACTCTTGGAATTATGCCTTATATTTCTGCATCAATTATTATCCAATTGCTTGGAGCAGTGATTCCTTATTTCCAACGACTACAGAAAGAAGGCGAATTAGGTAGAAGAAAAATTATACAGCTAACTAGGTATGGAACAGTTATTATTGCTACTATGCAATCAATTGGTGTATCCGTTTATTTGTCTAGCCTCACTGCACCTAATTC
The DNA here is from genome assembly GCA_002707765.1 of Fidelibacterota bacterium. Classification (GTDB taxonomy): domain Bacteria; phylum Fidelibacterota; class Marinisomatia; order SCGC-AAA003-L08; family D37C17. Next base: position 15,656 of record PANV01000031.1, on the reverse strand, counting down.
TGATTTACCAATTGTCACTATTGCTCCTTTAGCATTTTACTTCGTTACTATTATTACATTGGTAACAGGAACAATTTTTATAATGTGGCTTGGAGAACAAATCTCTGATTATGGATTAGGTAATGGAATCTCATTAATCATAATGTGTGGTATTTTAGCAAATTTACCTTTTGTTCTTCAACTTGAATGGGATTCTGGAAATATGTCAGCTAGTCCTTATAGATATTTATCACTACTTGTGTTAGTATTCTTTGTTACGTTATTTGTGGTAGGAATTACAACAGGTACCAGAAAAATTCCTGTTCAATATGCTAAGAGAGTAGTAGGTAGAAAAGTTTATGGAGGTCAAGCGACTCATATACCATTAAAAATTTTAACTACTGGAGTAATGCCAATTATTTTTGCACAAGCTTTAATGTTTGTTCCTAATACTTTAGCCTCATTTTGGCCAGATAGTGGATTTAGTGACTTTATGAATAACGTTTTTTCTCCTACCCATGCTGTATACAATATTTTCTTTGCAATTCTAATAATTATTTTTACGTATTTTTATACTGCCATTGCTTTTAACCCTGTTGATGTAGCAGATAATATGAAAAAACAAGGTGGGTTCATACCAGGAGTTAGACCAGGAAAAGCTACTGCAGATTATATTGATAAAATTTTAACTAGAGTTACATTACCTGCATCATTATTTTTAGGATTGATTGCAGTTTTACCTGCTATTTTATTCTCTGTTTTTAATGAGGAGGTTAGTTATTCTTTAATGTCATTTTATGGTGGAACAAGTTTAATAATTATAGTTGGTGTTGCTTTAGATACATTGCAACAAATTGAATCTCATTTATTGATGAGAAATTATGATGGTTTTTTGAAAAGTGGTAGAATAAGAGGAAGAAGTAGAAGATATTAATTACTTACCTTTCTTTAAAGCAATATGATTTTTTTAAAAAATAATTCTGAAATAGAAAATTTATATTGTGCAGGACAAATTGTTAAAGAGACATTATTAATGTTAGAAGAGCATATTGTACCTGGGGTAACAAGTTTGGATCTTGATAAAATGGCTGAAGAGTTCATTATATCAAAAAAATCTAAGCCAGGTTTTAAAGGCATGTATGGATATCCATTTACAATTTGTTCTTCAGTAGACAATCAAGTTGTCCATGGACTCCCCAATAAAGATAAATTATTTGAGGGTCAAATTATTAGCATTGATGTCGGCTCTATTTACAATGATTATTTTGGAGATCATGCAAAAACATTTGCTGTTGGTAAAATTGATAATGATAAAGAAAAATTACTTAGGGTTACTGAAGAATGTCTTTATAAGGGTATTGAAAAGGCAGTAGTTAATAATAAAATTGGTGATATAAGTAATGCCATACAAAAAAATGCTGAAAAGCATGGTTTTGGAGTTGTTAGAGAATTGGTTGGTCATGGAATCGGTAAAAATTTACATGAAGAACCTCAAGTTCCTAATTTTGGTTCAGCAGATACTGGTCCATTAATACAAGAAGGTATGTGCTTAGCTATAGAACCAATGATAAATATGGGAACTCATGAGGTATTAACAGAGTCAGATAAATGGACTATTAGTACAAAAGATGGTCTTTGCTCTGCTCATTTTGAGCATTCTATTGCTGTTTTGAAAAATGAAATAAAAATATTAAGTAAATAACTTATGGCTAAAGAAAAAAATATAGAAGTTGATGGTGAAATTTTGGAAACATTACCAAATGCAATGTTTAAAGTTGTTTTGGATAATGGTCACGAAGTTTTAGCTCATGTATCTGGGAAAATGAGAATGCATTATATAAAAATTTTACCAGGAGATAAAATAAAACTAGAATTATCACCTTATGACTTATCTAGAGGAAGGATAACATTTAGGTATTAAATGAAAGTAAGAGCATCAGTAAAAAAAATATGTATAAAATGCCAGATAATTAGAAGGCATGGCGTAGTTAGAGTAATTTGTGAAAATCCGAAGCATAAGCAAAGACAAGGATAATTTGTATGTTAAACAAGGAGAATAATTTTGGCTAGAATATCAGGAGTTGATTTACCAAGAAATAAATCTATTTCAATAGCATTGTCATATATCTATGGAATAGGAAGGTTTCAATCAAAAAAAATTTTAGATGCTATAGGAATTGATTATAGTATCAAAACTGGAGATTTATCAGAGGAGCAAATTCTATTAATTAGAAATGAAATTGATGATAATTTTACAGTAGAGGGTGAATTAAGAAGTCTAGTTGGTAGGAATATTAAAAGATTAATTGATGTGGGTACTTATAGAGGTTCTAGACACAAAAATGGCCTTCCAGTTAATGGTCAAAACACAAAAAATAATGCTAGAACTAGAAAAGGTAAAAAAAGAACAGTTGCTAATAAAAAGAAAGCAGTATAGGAGAATTTTTATATAATGGCTCAAAAAAAAATACATAGAAAAAAGAAAAAAACTAAAGTAGATCCAGAGGGAATAGCGTTTATAAAGTCAACTTTTAATAACACTATTATTTCTTTGACTGATAAATATGGAAATTCTATTTCGTGGTCTAGTTCTGGTTCAGTTGGTTTTAAAGGTTCAAGAAAAAGTACTCCTTTTGCTGCAGCGCAAGCTGCTGAAAAGGCTGGAGCAGAGGCAATTTCTAGAGGTTTAGTTAGTGTGGAAGTTAGAGTTAAAGGACCTGGAGGAGGTAGAGAATCAGCTGTAAGAGCTCTGAAAACTTGTGGTTTAAATATTACAGCAATAATGGATGTTACTCCTATACCTCACAATGGATGTAGACCTCCGAAAAAGAGAAGAGTTTAAGTATTAATATGGAGAAAAATTAATTATGGCTAGGTACAATGGACCAAGAGCAAGAGTATGCAGAAGATTAGAATATCCTGTTTTTGAATCGCCTAAATTTTCAGCAATGCGTAAAAATTACCCTCCTGGGCAGCACGGACCAAATAAAAGACGTTCAAAATTATCAAATTATGGAATTCAGTTGAGGGAGAAGCAGAGAATTAAATATTTATATGGAGTCTTGGAAAAACAATTTAGAAATTATTTTAAAAAAGCTTCATCAAGAAAAGGTGAAACAGGACATAATTTATTAATATTTTTAGAATCTAGATTAGACAATACAGTTTACAGGTTAGGTTTAGCTCCAACTAGAAGGTCAGCTAGGCAGTTGATTAATCATAAACATTTTTTAGTAAATAACAAAGTTGTAAACATTCCTTCATTTTTATTATCAGAAGGAGATGAAATTCAGGTTAGAGATAAAAGTAAAAGATTTTCTATTTTTCAAGATTCCATGAGAAGAATTCAAGGCGATAATCCTGCTCCATGGTTGACAATAGATAAAAGTAAACTAAATGGAACTTTTAATAATTTACCAACCAGAGATGAAATACCTGAAACAGTAAATGAACAGTTAGTCGTAGAGTTATATTCAAAATAAAAGTATAAGGATATTATAATAATGAACAACAAATATTTTCAAGATATCAAAGTAACAATTAATGAAGAATCAAAAAGTAAAGCTACATTTAGTGCTGAGCCATTTGAGAGAGGTTATGCTGTTACTATTGGTAACGGTTTGAGAAGAACTTTATTAACAGCACTACCAGGAGCTGCAATAACATCATTAAAAATTGATGGTGTTTCACACGAATTCACTACAATTGATGGAGTTTCTGAAGATATTTGTGATTTAATTTTAAATCTTAAAAAAGTTAGATTTAAGTTATCTGATGAATCAGCTAATTCTGAGCTAATTTCATTTGATATTGAAGGTCCAACTACACTCACTGCTTCTAAGCTTAATGATTATTTGAATGAATTTAAAGTTTTAAATGGTGAAGAACATTTAGCAGAGATTAATTCTAAAGAAAAAATTTCTTTTGAAATTAGAGTTTCTAGAGGAAAGGGCTATTCAACAGCTGATAAAAATAAAAGATCAGATGATACTTTGAATACTATACCAATTGATTCGATTTACAATCCTATCGTTAATGTTGCTTGGGATGTCCAAACTCTTCCTGCTTCAATTGATGGCCATGAAAAATTAACTTTAGAAGTTGAGTCAGATGGTTCTACATCTGCAAAAGATGCTTTAAATCATGCTGCAAAAATTATGGCACAGCATATAACTTTTTTCCTTTTTGATGATTCTAGTAATATTAGAGCTGTTAATGATGAAGAATTAAATGAAGCTTTAGAAATTAAAAGTATTTTATCTAAATCTATCGATGAGATGGAGCTTTCTGTTAGAAGTCATAATTGTTTGCAAGCTGCAGGAATTTATACGATAGCAGAATTAGTTTCTAAGGAAGAATCAGAAATGTTAAAGTTTAAAAATTTTGGTAGGAAATCTTTGACTGAGTTAACAGAAAAACTTACTGCTCTTGATTTAAGATTTGGAATGGATATTTCTATCTATATGGAGGATTAATCAAAAATGAGACATCTTAAAAGAGGAAGAAAATTAAACAGAACATCTAGCCACAGATCTGCTTTACTAAGTAATTTAGCTGCTACTTTTGTAATTAATAAACATATTGTAACTACAGAACCTAAAGCTAAAGAGTTAAGATCTTTTGCTGAAAGATTAGTTACATATGCAAAGAAAAATTCCCTTCATGGTAGAAGATTAATTCTTAAAAATATTAAAGGAAGAAATAGTAAAAAAATAGCTGATATTCTCATTCATGATGTTGCTCCAAATTATACTGATAGAAATGGTGGTTATACTAGAATAATAAAACTTGATAATAGAAAAAATGATAATGCCAAAATGTGTATAATTGAGTTTGTTAATTTAAAGAATACTGATATTGAAGATTCTGCTGAAGAAAAACAAGAAAAAACTGAATAGTAAAAGTAAGTAGTTATGATATTAAAAAGATTCTTAAGGGCATTGATATTCATTGCCCTTTTTGTTTTAAATAATTTAATTTTCTGCTCATCAAATTTTATTCTTAATGATATTAAGCATAATTGTATTTGGATAAAACACGAATCTATAACTGATACAATTAATACTAATAAAATAATTGATTTTTTATCTGAGAATAAGATTAATAAAGTATTTTTAGAAATATATTCAAATGGAGAAATATTAAATAAAAAAAAACAAAGAGTCTTTAATTCTCAAAATGGTTATTTTGATGATATGTATATATCAGGCAATGATACTATTTCAAATAGAGGTTTTAATCCTACCCAGTCGGATACATTTTATACTACAATTTTTAATCCAACAAATTACTTCTTAAATAAATTGACTGCCCTAGATAATATTAAAGTTTATGCTTGGATGAACATCTATAAACTTTGGGATAAGAATTTTTATCCTAAAAATAAAAATCATTTTTATTATCAATGTCCTGAATGCTTAGAATACGATATAAATGGTAAATCAGATAGTTCAATCAAATTAGATAAAATTCAGTCACTAGAGTGGGAAGGTATTTTTCTTTCTCCACTTCATCCAGAAGTTAATAAATATCTTAAAAATATAGTTGTTCAAGTTATTAGTCAAAATAATTATGATGGCCTAGTATTAGATTATTTAAGATATCAAAATTTTTTTTATGGATATAATAAAAGGGGTTTAGAAATTTTTGAAAAAAATTTTCAAATTAATCCATTGGATTTAAATAGGGGGATAATATCTAAATATTTTGGTTATGAACAAACTGAAATTGATTCAATACAAAATTTGTGGGATGATTTTAGAATAAGTAAAATTACTGATTTTCTTGACAATATAAACAGCATGATTATAGAAGATTCACTTGATTACGAAATTTTAGTAGTGGCTAATGATAGTAATCATAAAGAATCAATTAGTAGATGGTACCAGAATTGGGATTTTTGGTTAAGAAATAATTTAGTTAATTATGTTATTGTTAAAAATCATGATTTAGATTTTAATGATTTTAATTATAATATAAAAAATTTAAGTAAATTATACAGTAGTAATCATTATGATAAACTTATTATTGATTTAAATTTACGACAAGATAATAATCTTACTATCGCTAATAAAATTTTAGCATTAAGACTTCAGAAATTTAATAATTTAAGTTTGTATTATTATGAATCTTACAAAGATAACATAAATTGGTATCAACCAATTTTTAAAACAATAAATTTTTCAATTAATTATGAATAATAAAATTATAAAATCACCAGTAGGAAATAAATTAAATTGTAAGGGCTGGCATCAGGAGGCTGCTTTTAGAATGCTACAAAATAACCTGGATCCTGATGTAGCAGAAGACCCTAATAATTTAATTGTATATGGAGGTTTTGGTAAGGCTGCTAGAAACTGGGAATCTTTTGAAAAAATTTTAAATAGCTTAAAAGAACTAGAAGATGATGAAACATTATTGATTCAATCAGGAAAACCAGTAGCAATTTTTAAAACACATCAATATTCACCGCGAGTATTAATATCAAATTCTATGCTTGTTCCTAACTGGGCTAATTGGGATCATTTTAGAGAATTAGATAAACAAGGTTTAATGATGTATGGTCAAATGACAGCGGGGAGTTGGATATATATAGGAACACAAGGTATATTGCAAGGTACTTATGAAACATTAGCAGAAGTAGCCAGAAGACATTTTAATGGAACGCTAAAAGGGACCTTGACTTTGACTGCTGGTTTAGGAGGGATGGGTGGAGCTCAGCCTTTAGCAGTTACAATGAATGAAGGAGTTAATATAACTGTAGAAATCGATGAGTCTAAAATTGATAGAAGATTAGAAACCAGATATTTAGATATTAAATCCTTAGATTTTGAAGAAGCAGTAAGTTTAGCTTTGAAGGCAAAAAATAATGGTGATGCAATATCTATTGGTCTACTAGGTAATATTGTAGATATTTTACCAAAATTTATCGAGAAAAATATAATACCTGATGTTCTAACTGATCAAACATCTGCTCATGATGAGCTAAATGGCTATTATCCTAAAAATATGTCTTTTGAGGAAGCTATCAATTTAAGGAATGAAAGCCCTGATAAATATATTTCTGCATCATACCAAACAATGGGTGAGCATTGTAAATATATGCTTGAGTTACAAAAAAGAGGTTCTGTCGTCTTTGATTATGGAAATAATTTGAGAGGTCAAGCAAAAGAAAAAAGTAATGTTAAAAACGCATTCAATTTTCCTGGATTTGTGCCTGAGTACATTAGGCCTTTATTTTGTGAAGGTAAGGGGCCGTTTAGATGGGTTGCATTATCTGGTAATCCAGATGATATTTATAAAACTGATAAAAAAGTATTAGAGCTTTTTCCAGATGATGAAGCTCTTCATAGATGGATTAAAATGGCTCAGAAAAAAGTTAAATTTCAGGGTTTGCCATCAAGAATATGTTGGCTTGGATATAGAGAAAGAAATATTTTTGCAGAAGCAATAAATAGTATGGTAAAAAATGGAGAATTAGATGCTCCTATAGTGATTGGTAGAGATCACTTGGATTGTGGCTCTGTAGCATCTCCCAATAGAGAGACTGAAGCTATGAAAGATGGTTCTGATGCTGTTGCTGATTGGCCAATATTAAATGCATTATTAAGTACTGCTGGAGGATCCAGTTGGACTTCTGTGCATCATGGCGGGGGGGTTGGACTCGGATTATCCATTCATGCAGGTTTGGTAATAGTTGCAGACGGCTCAAAAGATATGGACGAAAGATTAAATCGTGTTTTGACTAATGATCCAGGTTTAGGTGTAGCTAGACATTATGATGCAGGTTATTCAAAAGCTCAGAAAGTAGCTGATGAAAGAAAACTAAAAGTTCCTAAGTAAAAATTGCTAAAAAAAGTAATTAACATATCTAAAATTTATACTTGGGAAACCACTAAAAATTGCCTTGAAGTTAAAAAAAATCATGAAATACTAATTAAAGATGACAAAATTATCAAAATTAGTAAAAAAATTGATGATTTTACTAATATTATAATTGATGCAAAACAATGTATTGTTACACCTGGATTTATAGATTCACATACTCATCCCATTTTTTTTGGAAATAGATCTGATGAATTTCATAAAAGACTAAATGGATATACTTACGAAGAAATAAAAAAATCAGGAGGTGGTATACTTTCCTCAATCAAAAATCTTAGAGAAGCTTCATTTGAAGAACTTTATTTAAATTCTCTTAAAAATATTAAGCCATTTTTAAAATATGGTACAACAACTTTAGAAGCAAAATCAGGTTATGGTTTAACACTTGAAGATGAGATAAAATCATTGGAGGTAATAAAAAAAATAAATATTAACCTTGAATTAGATATCCTCCCAACATTTTTAGGTGCACATGCAGTTCCACAAGATTTTAAAACTTCTGAATATGTAGAAAAAATCTGTAATGATATGATTCCGGAGGTAGCTGAAAAAAAACTAGCTATTTTTTGTGATGTTTTTTGTGAGGATGGATATTTTAATATAGATGAATCTAGAAAAATTTTAAATACTGCAAAATCATTTGGTTTGATACCGAGACTTCATGCAGATGAATTTAAATATTTTGGAGCATCTGAGTTAGCTGCAGAAGTTTCGGCAATATCAGCAGATCACCTAATGGTTATAAATGAACGTGGTATAAAGGCATTATCAAATTCAAATACCGTTGCTACACTACTCCCAGGAACTACATTCTTCCTCAATAAAGAAAAATATGCTGATGGAAGAAAATTGATTGATGGAGGTTGTTCAGTTGCTTTGGCTACTGATTTTAATCCTGGTACATGTACTATAAGATCTATGCCAAATATCATTTTTTTAGCAATGCAAAATTGTGGAATGTCACTTTCTGAATCTTTCTTGGCAGTTACTTATAATGCTGCTAAATCTTTGAATATAAGTCATATGAGTGGTTTAATTAAAGAAAGATATAATGCAGATATTTTGATTTGGGATTTAGATGATTTAAAAGAAATTCCTTATTGGCATGATTCTGCAAATACTAAAATTTTTAAAGTTATTAAAAGTGGCAATGAAGTTATTTAAAAATTTTAGTAATCGGTTCTTGATTTAAATAATAGTTTAACAACTTCTCTTCTTTAGTTAAAATTATTTTTTTTGAATCATTTTCTAAGATATTTGATTCGTTTGCTTGAATGATTTTATTCAAGATAAAATTTAGAACATTTTCTTTTTTATCATAATCATTTAGTTTTTTCTGTTTTTTAAAATTATTAATTTTTAATCTAGAGTTTTCTGATAATTTTACCAGTGCATCATAAGCTTTAATTTCTTTATTCTTTTCATTTTTAATATTGTTTATTTTTTTATATTCTTTACCTGCTGGTATTCTTGGTTTATCTGATCTTATTTGTGTGATTAATGCACCAATACCGCCACTTATAAAAGATAAAGTCCCTACGATTTCTACATAAATTGGTGAATTTTTGTTACCAACTGTTGCTGCACCAATTAACATAAGAGAATAACTAATATATTTTAAAGATTTATCATTTTCTTTTTCACTTAAAATTGAAAATTTTTTTAAATAATTTGAAGGGGGAATTTTTTTATTCCATATTTCTTCAGTAAAAATTGTTGAAAGAAATAGGACTGCTAGAATTATTTTTCTAGTCGAATTAATCAATTATTATATTAATTAAATTAAGTATATCGAGAATATTATAATCAGAATCGTAATTCATATCATAACAAATATTACATCCATTATTGTAAAGTATACAGTTTACTAAATCAATTGCATCTAATACATTCACAATTGTATCATTATTTAAATCACCGTTTATTTGGCAATTTTGATTCACAAATGATTTTGCTCCAATATCTGATATTGAACCATCTGAATCAATATAGTTTGGATTACCATTATCTATGCAAGGAGAATTTTCTAAAAGATTAAAGTTATATGTATTAATATTTATAAAATCAGGGTTTTCATAGATAATACCATTGCCTGGTGTGAGCTCCAACGGAGTCCAAATATTGCCTCAACCAGGACAACTTTCCATAGAATCTGATTCTTCATTATCCCAAAAAAGAGAAAATGATATATCTAAAGATGTATCTTCTCCATAAAGTCCTAGTCCATAAGTAGAATGGTTTGAAAAAATACAATTTGTTACTGAAACTTCTGATACGTCAAATAATTTTAATCCAAAATTTGTATTAACAAAGTTGCAGTTTCTTATATTTCCTTCTGACATACCTCCAAAACTTATTCCGTAGTAAGGACCATTAGTAACAGAACAATATTCCATTACTAATGAGCTTGGATAAACAACATCTGCATAAACCCATATTCCGTTTCCTCCCTCTAAATCAATTGTGGAGCCTTGACAATTAATATAAACATCACCTTCATAAATTCCAAGTCCGCCTGTATAATTAGTATTTGGTTCTAAAATTATATATTTGTCATAGACTTCATTTGAAGAAGCATTATCGTAGGCTTCCTGTAAAGTTGAATTAAAAGCTATTGAAAATATAGATAAAAAAAGTATTATCTTCATAATTCTCTCCTATAGTATTCAAAAACTGAATTACTGTGATACCAATTATTAAATATTTTTACAATTTCAGTTCTGTTACTAAATTTTTTTGCTAAACCTTGTTTGACATGCCCTGTGACATACTTGAAATTTTTCTTTTTTGCCCAATTTATATAAATTCTTTTTAAAGTCTTACTATATCCCCCAATTTTTCTATATTTCTTATTCATAATAAAGGCATAGGTATAAATAGTATTTTGCTTACCTAAATTTTTATCGTATCTAATCCAAGATTCAGTCTCAAATTTTTCAATTGGTACTCCAATTATATACCCAATTACTTCTCCTTTGAATCTAGCAATAAAAGGAAGAGTTTTATTGTTAAAATATTTATTTATATTATTTTCATTCAACAAAAAATTATTATCAAATATCTCTGCAAGATCTTTGGAAATTTCAAAAATATCATTCATGTCACTTTTTCCAAGTTGGTAAACAATTTCTACTCTAAAGTTGAATGCAGAAGAAGCAATTACTTTTACTTCAGATTGTTCAATAATATTTAATGTTAATTGTCCCATTACTATTGTAAATTTAATTAAAGATACGATTAATAATTTAAAAAAAATATGCTTAATTTTAATAAACATTTATCTAATGTATGCATCCAAAAAAATAATAGGCTTTGTATAGGACTTGATCTAGATAATAGAAAATTACAAAATACTTCAATTTCTTATATGAATGGATTTATTAAAGATATAATTGATGCTACAATAGATATATGTCCAGTTTATAAAGTTAATTTAGCTTTCTATGAAAGACTCGGGAAAAATGGTTTTGATTTACTTTCAATGATACCAGAATACATTGATAATCGTGCTATTACAATTGCTGATGCTAAAAGGGGTGATATAGGGAATTCTTCTAAATATTATGCTGAGGCTATATTTACAACCTTAAATTATGATTCAATAACAGTATCTCCTTATATGGGAGAAGATTCAATCTTACCTTTTTGTGAAAAAGAAAATAAAGGAGTTTTTATATTATGTTTAACTTCAAACCAGGGATCCTCAAATTTTCAAAATAAAAAAATAGAGAAAAATGAATTATTTATACATGTTGCAAAACTTGCTTCAAAACTTAATAATAATAATAATATAGGTTTAGTAGTTGGTGCAACAAAATATGATAAAATGAATAGTATAAAAGAAGTTTCTGGAGGAATGCCTTGGTTAATTCCTGGTATAGGCTTTCAAGGTGGTTCTTTAAAAGATTCTATTACAATTGGTTCAAAAAATAATTCAATTGCACTAATTAATAGCTCAAGAAGTATTATTTATGCTGGCGATGGAAGTATTAAAGATATTAAATTAGCTACAGAAAATTTGACACATGAAATAAGAAAAATATTATGAAATCAAATGAAGTTTTAGATTTATTAGAGTGGTCTGGAGCAATCATGAAAGGTCATTTTAAATTAACATCTGGAAAACATAGTAATCAGTATATTGAAAAGTTCAGATTATTAGAAAATCCTATTGCATTGGATAAGATATGTTCATCAATGTCAAAATTGTTTGAAAAAAATGATATAGATTTAGTAGTAAGTGCCGCAATTGGAGGCATCCTTGTTGCTGGAGGTGTTGGAAGACATCTTAATATTAAACATATTTTTAGTGAGAGAGTTAATAAAAAAAATGTGTTTTAAAAGGGGATTTAATATTGAAAAGAATCAAAATGTTTTAATTGTTGAAGATATTGTAACTACTGGTGGTTCAATNAATGAGATNATTGAATTAGTTGANCAATATGATTGNAATATAGTTGGAATTGTGAGCATCGTNGATAGAAATGATAAGAAAAAAATCTTTAAGTATCCATATGAAACTTTATTAAATTTNCCAGTTGAGAGTTGGNATGAGANNGAATGCCCTGAATGGTTAAAAAAAATTCCTATTAATCAACCNGGAAGTACTGGAAAAAAATGAAGATTTTTTTTATTATAATATTATTTACNNCTNAGCTTTTTTGTGAAGATNATANTAATGGTACAAAAATCCCAAAATTAGANTTAAGGAATTTTGGANGTTCAATGAATAAAATTAAATTAAATCAAGATCCCACTAGTTTNATTCCAAAAGANCAATCAACTATTTTGTTTGATTCGCAAATTGATGATATCAAAACAATTGCAAAAGAATTTAATCCACAACCTTTGACTNATAATAATGAAGTTTCTTTATCGACAAATTTTGGGTNGCTTAAATTCAAATTATATCATANAGATTCTCCCATAAATTGTTTAAACTTTAAAAAATTAGCTAATAGCGGATTTTATGATAAAACATTATTTCATCATAGTGTTCCAAAATTTTTAATTCAAGGAGGAGATATATTAACTAGAAATCATGATGTTGATGATGATGGTTTTGGGGGACCAGGGTGGGTAGTAAATGCTGAATTTAGTGATTTGACTCATTCTAGGGGAACACTATCTATGATAAGGTCAAAAAATGATCCAAATTCTGCAGGTAGTCAATTTTTCATATCACTTTCTGATAATAAAAAACTTGATGGAAAATATACAATTATAGGTGATTTAATTGAAGGTGATCATGTTTTAAGTAGAATTGAAAAAATTCCCTCTGAGTATAAACAAGCTTTATTATTGTGTAGAATAGCAATTCCCGATAATGAGAATCCTGATAATTGGATTGAAATAGATGATCCAGTATCTGGAAAAAAATTATTTTCTAAAGTACCTTTATCTGATGATAAAAATTCTTATTCTGAGACTTTAAAAAGTATGATTAATAATCTTTATAGACCTGGAGTACCTATCATGGTAGATTCAATAAGAGTTAATAGTAAATGAAAAAATTTTTTCTAAATATTATTCCCTTAATTTTTATTTCATTTTCATTTTCTGAATTTATTGATTTTACTGAAACGGTTAAATTTAATGTATCAACTGATAGAGAAGATTACCGTAAAGGTGAAGATATTAAAATAATTTTTGACTTTGATATAAAAGATAATTTTAGAATTTATTCCGTTGATGTTGATAAAGCTCCTATAAGTGGAGAAACATATTTTGAATATTATGATTCTACCAATATTGAGAATTTTCAACCAATTATTGAGCCAAAACCTCAAACAAAATTTGATAAAAATTTTAATCAAGAAACTTCTTTTCATGAAGGCATTTTTCAACTTTATCAAATAGGATCGATTAGTCAAACAGCACAAATCTCTAAAAACAGAATTGAGGGAACGGTTTATGCCACAGCATGTGATCCATCTCAATGTATAAGAATTGTTGAAGACTTCTTTGTTGATATAAATGTTTCTGATGGTGAGGTGAGGAGTGAATTTATTTTTGTTAAAAATGAATTAAAAAATGAATTAAAAAATGAAACAGATAAGGGATTTATACCATTTATAATTTTTTCTTTGGGTATGGGATTTCTTGCATTATTAACACCATGTGTGTTTCCAATGATACCAATAACAATTTCATTTTTCACAAAATTGGGTGAGCAATCTGAAAAAAATGATAAGAATCATTTAACTCCGCTATCAGCAGCTTCTATTTATGCATTAGGTATAATCATAATCTTTACACTTTTAGGTTTGGTTTTAGCTCTAACTTTAGGTGCGTCTGGAGCACAACAAATTGCACAAAATCCTTGGATAAATTTATTAATAGGTTTTCTTTTTATATTCTTTGCTTTTAGTCTTTTTGGTTTTTACGAGCTCCAAGCTCCTCAGTTTTTAACTCAGTATAGTATGAAAAAAGAATCTCAAAGTGGATTTACGGGNATTTTATTTATGTCTTTGACTTTCACTTTGGCATCATTTACTTGTACTGCAGCATTAGTTGGAACATTATTAGTTGCAGCTAGTCAAGGAGAATACTTTTGGCCAATTATTGGTATGTTAAGTTTTTCAACAGCATTTGCTTCTCCATTTTTCTTTCTAGCACTTTTCCCGCAATATTTAGCTAAATTACCTAAAAGTGGAGGATGGCTTAATTCTGTAAAAGTCATAATGGGATTTTTAGAACTTGCAGCAGCATTTAAATTTATTAGTAATAGTGATTTAGTTTGGAATTGGAATATTTTTGATAGAGAATTAGTTTTATTATTATGGATAATAATAATATTTATGATTTCAATGTATTCTATAGGTTTAATTTTGTTTCCTCATGATACAAAACCAAATNCTATAAGTTTTAGAAGAAAATTTTTATTTACTGTNACAATTNTATTTAGTTTTTACTTATCAACTGGTNTATTNTCANATAAAATTTATGCAGGGGGAAATACTTTTTTTANAGTNACCTCAGGNTTAGTTGANTCTTATTTACCNCCNCCAAAATCCTCTTCTAATTGGATTGAAGACTTAGATTTAGCTTATNTAAANGCNCAAGAAAGTAATAANCCGATTTTTTTAGATTTCACAGGATATACTTGTACAAATTGTAGGTGGATGGAAATTAATATTTTTGAACAAGATGATGTTATAAAATTATTTGAAGAGTTTATATTAGTAAAATTATATACAGATGGAAGAGAAGAAAAACATAAAAGATATCGCGATTTAGAAATAAACAGATTTAAAACTGCAGCTTTACCATATTATGTCGTTCTAAATAAAGATGATGAAGTTATATCTACATTCCCAGGTTACAATACTGATGTTAACATATTTATTGAATTTTTAGAAAAAACTATTGAAAAACATAATAAATAATGAAATTTATACTTAATTTTTTAATAATCATTTCTTTTTTGCTATCCTTAACTGATGAACAAAAATCAAGAATAAATCAAAAAACAAATGATGATTTATCAGCTCCAAATTTCACTTTAAAGACAATAGAATCAAGAAATTTTAATGATATTAAATCTTATATAAAAGATATATATAATGCATCAAAAATTTTTCAACAACAGAATAAAATATGGCCTTTAAAAATTCAACAGCTTATTGATAAAGATTTGCTTACTGAATCTAAAACAGACAATATTTTATTAAATGAATGGGAATTTATTTTAGAACTTAGTAATGACGAAAATGAAGATAAGATAATAATTGCAAATTCTTTAAACGAAAATATTAAAGTTACATATGATACAGTTGATGATTATTTTTCTT
>PANV01000030.1 GCA_002707765.1 Fidelibacterota bacterium | reverse complement strand
GAAATTATTTATATAATTTAATATCTATAATGTTTTAAATGCTATTGATTGTTTATTTGAATTTAATATTTTGTTAAACTTAAATTATGATTATGTTTAAATCAATTAATCCTTCAACTGGAAAAGTATTAGATCAATACACTGCATTTAGTTTAGATCAAATTTTACGTTCAATAAATGACGTTAATGATGAATTTTTAAATTGGAGAAATACCTCATTCAAAGAAAGATCAAAGGTTTTAATAGGTATTGCTGATTCATTAAAGCTCGATTTAGAAAGTCATGCAAGAATGATATCACTTGAGATGGGCAAACCTATCAATGAATCTAGACAGGAAATTGAGAAATCAATATGGGTTTTGAGATACTATGCAGAAAATTCTGAAGAATTTTTGAAAAACGAATATATAGAAACTGAATATTCTGAAAGTTATATAAAGTATGAACCAATTGGTATAATTTTTGGTGTTATGCCATGGAATTTTCCATATTGGCAAGTTTTACGTTTTTTAGCACCCATTCTGATGTCCGGAAATACTTGCATTATTAAGCATGCTCCAAATGTGTTTGGTTGTTCCTTGAAAATTGAAAGTTTGATTAGAAAAAAATCACCTTTTAAAAATATTTTCAAATCAATTATTTGTGAAGAGAGTAAGGTTGAGTCTATAATTAAAAATAAATTTATTAAAGGTGTTTCATTAACAGGAAGTGATCGAGCTGGGTCTATTGTTGCTTCATATGCTGCAAAGGAAGTTAAAAGAACAGTTCTTGAATTAGGTGGTTCTGATGCGTTTATTGTTTTAGAAGATGCAGATATAAAAAAAGCTTCCAAAATAGCTGTTATGGCACGTTTTTTTAATTCGGGACAAAGCTGTATTGCCGCTAAAAGATTTTTAGTTCATGCAAATATTTATGATGATTTTATAAGTAATGTAGAAGAAAGAATTAAAAATTTAATTGTAGGGGATGCTTTAGATGAAAAAACACAGATTGGCCCTCTAGCAAAAATTGAATTTGTAGATCAAATCAAAAAAATTGTTGATTTATCTCTAGAAAGTGGTGCAAAATGTGTAATAAATCCAGTAGTTAATAATAATTTTTTTCATCCTGTACTTCTTATTGATGTTAATGAAAGTATGTCAGTTTTTCAGGAAGAAACATTTGCACCAGTTTTTTGTGTTTCTAAGATTAAGGATATAGAAGAAGCTATAAGTATAGCAAACAATAGTAAGTATGGATTAGGTGGAAGTGTTTGGACAAGTGATATTGAAAAGGGAAAGTATATTGCAAATCAGATTAATACAGGTGCGGTTTTTATAAATGATATGACTAAATCAGATCCCCGGCTTCCATTTGGTGGTGTAAATAAATCAGGTTATGGGGTAGAGTTATCAAAGTATGGTATTAGAGAATTTGTGAATATGAAAACAGTTGTAGTAAAATAGTAGTTAAAATTTTTGAAAAATAATAATATTACCATGGCTAAGTTTAAAATTAATTTTTTGTTTTATTGATTCATTTAAAGTTCCATTAAATAAGGTACTTATACTATTTTTATTAATGTTATACTTTAATCCTTTTGTGGTAATTTTTATTGTATTGTCAGGTGAAAAGATTGATATTTGTTGTCCTTGGAAACTTTTTACGGATTGATTGTCTTTTATAACTCTGAATAAACCTGAATCAGTATAAATTTTAATATCAGATTCTGGGTATTTAATGATACTAAAGATATTTCCTATTGTATGATCTTCTCTCAAACCTGTCGCACCAATAATATTTATTTTTTTAAAACCTAATTCAATAGAATGATTNATAGCTTTTCTTAAATCATTTTCAGATTGGTCACTANTAAGTATAATTTTTTCTTTANANAGTTCTCTAGATTTTTCTGAAATTGAATCTANATCACCAATAATTAGATTNGGTTTATATCCCTTTTTTANAAGTAAATCNGTCGCTCCATCACANGATATTATAAAATCTGNATNTGATAGAATAGNTAGCGGNATATNNTGAAATGGAAATTNTCCATTTGCAATTATTGTTACNGATTTTTTACGATTATTCATTTTAAACTAAAATTGTTTTATAAAAAAATATATACATAAATTAANAATATGGATTCTAAAATTAAAAGAACGAATGATGAATTAAAAGCNGATAGACCATCNTTGGAAGAAATAAAACAAATTCCAAGGCTNCCAATTTCAATTTTAGTAGAAAATGTTCGTTCTGTNCATAATGTAGGCTCAATTTTTAGAANTGCNGATGGATTTGGAGCTTCAAANNTATNTCTTTCTGGATTTACAGCATATCCTCCTAGAGANGATTTGTCAAAAACAGCTCTNGGTGCAGAAAATTCTGTNCCTTGGGAACATTTTGAAAATCCAATTGANGCAGCAGAGCATATCCTNAAAAATGGACAAGAGNTAGTATTGCTTGANCAAACAATGAAATCNAAAANTTTATATGATTTAGATTATCCATTTCCANTATGNTTNATAGTTGGGAATGAGGTAANNGGTGTTTCTGAAGAATTGGCNAGTCTNGCAACAATTCATGTTGAAATACCTATGAGGGGTATCAANCAAAGCTTAAATGTTTCAGTTGCAACAGGTGTAGCTGGATACGAGTTTTCTAGACTATATTCATCATTTAAAAAGTAATAAAAAAAAACATATTAAATATGTAATTTTAATGTATGATTAAATTATTATTTTNAACCATTTATATTATNTCTCTTTCATTCTGTGAAAGGGGNGATTTNGTTTCATCACTTTTTATTGATTCAAAAAGTTNCGTTGAAATTCAAGATTATTTAGATTCTANTATTGGAGATTTTGGANTATCTGCNTCTTATGGTGCGAAAATGTTTTCAATAACATATGAGACTGTTGATCAATTTGGNGATATTGCNATTGCATCAGGCATGCTTGTTATTCCTGATGATAGNACTCATGCATNTCCTTTGACATCCTTTCAGCATGGAACCCANGTAANAAGANCGAGTGCNCCTTCNATGAATGGTTTTAATACGTTATCACAGGTNATGGCAAGTTCTGGTTTTATATATATGGAGCCAGATTATCTCGGATTNGGACAATCAGATATNTTTCATCCNTANCATTTGAAAGATGTNTCTGCNTANACAGTAATNGANATGCTTAGAGCTGTNAANCATTTTTGTAATCAAANTAATTTTATTCAATTTAATGAACAATTATTNTTAGAAGGTTATTCTGANGGTGGNTATGTNACNATGGCNGCAGTNAAAGAAATTGAAGAAAATNTATCTNATGAATTTAATATTACAATGTCATTTCCTATGGCTGGAGCCTATGATTTATCTGGAGTAATGGTAGATTTAATGTTATCTGAAGAGGTTTATCCNGATCCATATTATTTACCATATTTTATTTTNACTTACATTGAAAAATATGAATTAGGAGAAATTGAANATTTTTTTAAATNAGAATATGCTAANATTTTACCTGAGTTATTTAATGGAANTCATTCAGGAGGATATATTAATTCTCACNTACCTTCNATTCCNATACAAATGATGACTGATGAAATGGTANATGATTTNACAAATAATCCTGACTTCCCATTTAGGTTAGCATTGCANGAGAATGATTTATATGATTGGANTCCTCAGTCAACAATGTATTTATTTCATGGTATAATAGATGAGAGTGTTCCTTATCAAAATTCTGTTGTNGCATACAATAAATTCNTTGAAAANGGTTCAGAAAGCGTATTTTTTGAAACTTTNGAAGAATCTTATGGTGGTCATGCAGAAGCNGCTCCATATTGNCTNNTAGGTGCTTATAATATTATNTCNACAGTTCATATGATAAATGATNTNGGAGATNTNAATCAAGATTCAGAATTNAATATTCTNGATATAGTTGAATTATCAAATCTTATTACATCAAATGGTTTTATTTCTAATTATCAAANTTGGGCAGGTGATTCAAATCAGGATTCTANTCTAAACGTATTAGANATTATAAAAATTTTAAATACAATTNTAAACTAATGTTTCAAGAAAACAAATATTTNAATAATCATGAAGATTACATGAACCAAGCTATTANTNTAGCTAAAAAAGGTTTAGGTAGGGTGTCACCTAATCCACTTGTTGGTTGTATTATTGTAAAAGGAGGTAGGGTAATAGGGGAAGGATTTCATGAAGTTTTTGGAGGGGATCATGCAGAAGTATCTGCACTTAAAAATTGTATTGAATCTCCCAATGGCGCTTCTTTATATGTTAATTTAGAACCATGTAGTGTTTATGGAAAGACACCACCTTGCGTAAAGAGTATAATTGAAAGTAGTATTTCAGAGGTGTATATTGGTACGAGAGATTATAACCCTGATGTAAATGGTTCAGGAATTATTGATTTAGAAAAAGCTGGAATTAAAGTTGAATATGGGATTTTAGAAAAAGAGTGTTATGATTTAAATAAGTTTTTCTTCAAGTGGATTGAAAATAAAATTCCTTATGTTATTTCTAAGGTTGCTCAATCTAAAAATGGTTTTATGGGTATTAATAATTCATCATCAACTTGGATTACAGGTGAGAAGTCAAGAATGCATTGTCATAATCTTCGTTCAATGACTGATGCAATTCTGATTGGTAGAAATACAGCTCTTGTTGATAATCCAAGTTTGACAGTTAGAGATGTTTTAGGACACAATCCAAAAAGAATTATTCTTGATACTAACAGATCGTTACCTCTTAATCTTAAAGTTTTTAATGATAATGAAGCTGAAACGATTGTAATGTGTTTGGATAAAAATTTTAGTAGTACTTCAACATCGTATTGCAAATATATTCCAACGAAATCTAAAGATAATATTTTATGCCCAAATGATATTTTAAAGAAACTTGGTCGATTAGGAATCACTTCAATTTTAATTGAAGGTGGTAAAATGGTTCATCAAAGCTTTAACGAAGCAAATTTAATAGATGAATTATATATTTATACATCAAATAAAAATTTAAATGATGCTGAATTAGATAATCCATTAATTATTGATGAAAATTGGGACATAGAGGATCAAATTTCCCTTGATGATGATATTTTAAAAATTGCTAAAAAGAAAAACTTATGTTTACAGGAATAATAGAAGAAATTGGTCAAATAATATCAATTAATGATAGGAAAGATTTTTTAGAGCTTGAAATTAACTCTTCATTTTCTCATAATCTCACTATTGGTGATAGTGTAGCTATTAACGGCGTATGTTTAACTGCCGTAAAAGTAAATAAGAGTTCTTTTACTGTAAATGTAGTGGAAGAAACATTAAATAAAACTAGTTTAAAGGATATTAAATTAAAAACTTTTGTTAATTTAGAGCGAGCTGTTTTAGTATCCTCTAGATTAAATGGACATATAGTACAAGGTCATGTTGAATCAGTAGCAAAGATTATTCATAAAAAAGAAACAGAAGAGCAAACAGATCTGACAATTTTCATAGATGATGAATTTTTAAAATATTGTATCTATAAAGGTTCTATTGCTTTAGATGGTATTTCGTTAACTATTGCAAATATAAATCAAAATGAAGTAAGCGTTGCAGTTATTCCTCATACTTTAAATAATACAATTTTAAAATATAAAGATGAAGGAGATATTTTAAATTTAGAAACAGATGTTTTTGCAAAATATGTTGAAAGTATTATTGCGAATAAGTAATATTGAAATACAATGAAGGGTATAATGAAAGACTCAAATAATAAAATTTTAAAAGCAATTAAAGATTTTAAAAAAGGTAAAATGGTTATTGTCGTTGATGACAAAGATAGAGAAAACGAAGGAGATTTTATAATATCTGGTGAGCTTTGTACACCTGATGATATAAATTTTATGATGAAAGAAGCTAGAGGTTTAATATGCATGTCTATTTCAAATGATAGAGCTCAAAAATTAAAGCTTTCTCCAATGGTTTCATCTAGTACAGCGGTTCATGAAACTAATTTTACAGTAAGTGTTGATGCTATAAAAGATGCAACAACTGGAATCTCTGCTAATGATAGATGGCAAACGGTACAGGTTTTAATGGATGATAGCTCAAAGCCTGAAGATCTAGGAAGACCTGGACATATGTTTCCATTAATTGCAAAAGAAGGTGGAGTCCTTCAAAGAGCGGGACATACTGAAGCTGCAATGGATTTATCAATATTATCTGGTTTAAAACCCGGTGCTTTACTTGTTGAGATAGTTAATGATGATGGTACAATGGCTAGGATGCCAGAATTAAAAATAATAGCAAAAAAATATAATTTAAGTTTAATCAGTATTTCAGATCTTATTAAGTACAGAAGAGAGAATGATAAAATAGTAGAAGAGATATCAAGAATTCCATTTCCATCACAGTTTGGAGATTTTGAGCTAAGATTATTCGAAGATAAAATTCATAATGACCACCATGTTGCAGTAGTTAAAGGTGATATTTCAGCAGATAAGGAAGCTCTTGTACGTGTTCATTCACAATGTTTAACTGGCGATTTATTTGCATCATTAAGGTGTGATTGTGGGGAACAATTAAATAAGGCATTGGAACAGATAAATGATTCGGGACATGGTGTTTTAGTTTATTTGAGGCAAGAGGGCAGAGGTATTGGTCTCAAAAATAAAATTAAGGCATATCAGTTACAAGACCAGGGTTTAGATACGGTAGAAGCAAATCAAAAATTAGGATTCAAAGCTGATTTAAGGGAGTATGGTATAGGCGCTGAAATCTTAATAGCTTGTGGGGTTTCAAAAATGAAAATTTTAACTAATAATCCTAAAAAAATTATTGGCTTAGATGGATTTGATTTAAAAATTACTGGAAGAGAACCAATTGAAATTAAAACAAATCATGTAAATGAAAAATACTTAACTACAAAAAGAGATAAATTAGGTCACTTAATTTTAGGTAATAATAAAGATACAAAAATATGAAAATAGCAATTGTAATCAGTGAGTTTAACAATGATATTTCACAAAATTTATTAAATGGTGCTTTTTTGAGATTTAAAAATAATTTCTTAAAAAATGAAAAAATTAAATTTGAGTATGAAAAAGACTACTATGGCAGAGGAGATACTAGTCTGACAATTTTTAGAGTACCTGGAGCTTTTGAGATACCTGCAGCCGTAAGTCAAATTTTAAAAAATAATTCAATATACGATGCAATTGTAACATTAGGTTGTGTCATTAAAGGTAAAACAGCTCATTTTGAATTTATTTCAAATTCAGTTACAAATTCAATATCACAAATATCAATTCATAAAAAGACAAACATACCAATTATTTTAGGTGTATTAACAACATTTGACTATGAACAAGCTTTAAAACGCTCTAATCCCAAAGATAAAGATAAGGGAGGTGAAGTAATGCAAGCTGCAGTCGATACAATCAAAACATTCAATAAAATTAAGAAATAGCTATTTTGATGTTTTTTAGAAAAATTAGTTTTTTTTTATTTTTTATAACTAGCCTTTTTTGTTCCTATAACATTCAACATATAAAGAATATTTCATCGTTACTTAATTCTACATCAGTTGAGCAAGTGAATGATAATCAGATCTTAGTTTCAACAAGTGGTGGTATATATTCGATTGACCTATCAGATCACAGTATTGATGATTTTACAAAAAATTTAGAATATGCTGGTATCAATACCATTGCATTGGATGAATCATTTAATCAAGTTTGGCTTGGAGGTGAGGATGGTAATATTCAGGTAGTTAATAGAGATTTTGGCTTAATTAGTTCAATAGATTTTTTACCTTTTAATAGTATATCTGAAATCGTATTTTATGAAAATTATGTTTTTGCGATTGCGACCTATCAAAATCAAGATGTGATTGTTCAATACTTAAGAGGCGATTCACCTTCATATTTAAATTATTTTACGTTCAATAATTTTCTGATTAAAGCAGAAAATAATGGTAATCTATGGTTTGATACAGGTTTTGATACTGAAAAGATAATTAATGTTAATAGAATTTATGATATTTATATTGCTATAAATTGGTTGTATTTAGCGACTAATGAAGGAGTATTAAGAGTAGATTTGACAAATTATGAGAATAATTTATTATTACTTCTTGATTGGGATTTATATGATTCTTCATGTTCTGCTTCATCATTTATTGATAATTGGTTTGAATATAATTATGATGATTTTTCATTTGCTAATCCAATAGATTTTTGGCTTACTTCAGATCAGTTACAATGTGGGACAGGAATTAATGATTGGCTATTATATGAAAATAATTTAGAAATAGAATTAATCAATCCAGAAAATCTTAAAGATATAATTAAATCAGAAATAATTAATCAAAATGGAGAGTTTTTACATTATTCTCTTAGAAGTGATATGCTCCTAATACGAGAAAATATGTCAGCTTTTCCAAACTATAACAAAGTTTTTAATATCCCTGATGAAATTTTTTCAAGTTTTACTGATTTAGAAATAATTAATGATAACATCTATTTATCTCTAGAAAATCATGGTTTAATAAAAACTTCAATTTCTAACTTAGATTATTATGAATATATTATTCCAAACACAATTTTTACTAATAAAATAACTGCAATTGATTTGAACGAAAAAAAACAATTAGTTGGTTTGGGTGGTGACCCAGATATTGGACAAGGTGGTTTTTTGATAGATGATATTTTGAATAACCATAATGTTAGAAATTTTTACTCAGATGGTGATAACTACATGGATTTAAATAATGATGATTATTTTGAAACATATAAAAATAAATATCCAATAAGTAATACGCAAGAGGGTATGAGTTTCTATAATGCCAAAAAATTGTCGTATATATCTGGAGATAAAAATTCTGAAGGAGTTAAATTTGATTCGTTTGATAATTTTTATTTTATCAACAATTCACTTTACTTGGAACCTGATATATATCATCCATTTTCACCTTATAATCCAATAAAAGATAACGTACAATTTTTAAGTGGTTTAATTCATGTTAATTCTTCAAATCTGGAAATAATAAATGGATGGGATTCAGTTTTTACTGGAATTAATTATCAAAATAATGGATATAATTATGTCACTCTTTCTGGACTTCATTCAATAGATGATAATTACTGGGTCATAAATCCTCAATCAGAAGGTGAACAAAATATAAATAAACCAATTGTAATAAAAGCTGGTAGTGAATGGAAATTTATTGAAGATTATGGTAGTAGTTTGTATTATCTTCCTGAAGAAATTGCTTTTGATGAGTTTTCAAATATCTGGATATCATATCAGAAAGATGATGATCCTGATTATTCACCTGGGGGTTTAAAATTATTAAGACTAAATGGAGATATTTCACAAGAAGATTATTCTTGGTGGTCAACCCCCTTAATAACTGTAAATCAATCTGGATGCTCACAATATAATGATGATTTAGACTTAGAAAACATTTCTGTATGGTCAATCGATATAGGATCTGATAAATATGGAAATACAATATTATGGACTTTGAGTGATTATGGTATAATGGGTTATGTTATTAAATATACCTTTTCAGGTTCTTTTGGGTTTTTATCAATTGATGTAGAACCTATAAGTTGCAATTTTTATTTTTCTTCTGATTCTTTTGACAAATTTTCAAAGATTCGTGTTGATAGGCAAAATAATGCATGGGTTATTTCCAGATATGGAATAAGGGTTATTACTAGCGGTGGTACAGTACTCATTCCTAGTGAATCATTTGATGCTTCAAACTCTAATTTATTATCAAATGAAATTTATGATATTAAATTTGATGACATTGGTAATGTATATTTTGCAACAAATATGGGGTTATCAATTTTTAAAACTGAATTTGCAGAATCTCAGCCAGTATCTAAAATTTCTGTTTCTCCCAATCCATTTATTGTTTACAATCATTCAAATATTACTATAAGTAATTTGCCTGCTAATTCAAAAGTACAAATCATGAATTTGAAAGGAACAGTTTTAAAGGAATTTGATTTAGTTAATCAGACAACTATAATGAATTGGGATGGTAGAAGCGATAAAGGTAAGTTACTTGGTACAGGTATATATTTAGTTGCTGCTTTAGATAAAAATAATAATAATATAGGTGTTACAAAACTTGCTGTTGTGAGATAGAACTGATACTTGATAATCAAATCTATTTTGTATAATTAAATTTTTAAGATGTTTAAATTATAATATTAATATGAATCAATATTGTAAAAGTTTAAATAAGTATCAAAGATTTAAATCTAGAGAGGTATATATTGGAGATATCCCTTTAGGATATAATCATCCTATCAGAACTCAAAGTATGACCACTACAAATACAATGGATATAAAGTCTACTGTTGAGCAATCCATGAGAATCGCTAATGAAGGAAGTGATTATGTCAGGATTACAGCTCCTAGCGTAAAAGAAGCTAAGGCACTTCAGGAAATTAAAAAATGTTTAAGACAAAAGGGATATAAAACACCCTTAATTGCAGATATACATTTTACTCCCAAAGCAGCTTTAGAAGCTGCTCAAATAGTAGAAAAGGTTAGAATAAATCCAGGTAATTACGCTGATAATAAAAAATTTAAGGTTTTTGAATTTACAGATGATGAGTATGAAAACGAGTTGCAAAGAATTTATGATCGTTTCTCTCCACTAGTTAAAATTTGTAAAGAAAATGGTACCGCAATGAGGATTGGTACAAATCATGGTTCACTTTCTGATAGAATAATGAATAGATATGGAGATACCCCGCTAGGAATGGTAGAGTCTGCACTAGAATTTTTAAGGATTTGCGAAAATCATAATTATTACAATATTGTTTTATCAATGAAATCAAGTAATCCAATTATTATGGTACAAGCATATAGATTGCTTGTTAACAAAATGATGAAAGAAAATATGTTTTATCCACTTCACTTGGGTGTAACTGAAGCAGGAGAGGGTATGGAAGGGCGTATTAAGTCTTCTGTTGGAATTGGTTCATTATTAGAAGATGGTTTAGGAGATACCATTAGAGTTTCATTAACTGAAGATCCTGAATTTGAAATTCCTATTGCAAAAAAAATAGTTTCTAGATATGATGAAAGACATAATCATAAAAAAATTAATAATCTTAATGATAATATTATAAATCCATTTACTTATTCAAAAAGAGAAACTTTTCAAAGGTTAAACATAGGTAAAGATAATGTGCCTATTGTAATAACTGATTTATCACAATTTGATAAAATTGATAGTAATTTATTAGAATTATGTGGATACTCATATTTAAATAAAATTGATAAGTGGAGTTTAAGTGATTTTGCCTCAGATTACATTTATATTGGTAAAAACGATTTAAATATTGAATTACCTTTACAGTTAAAGGTTATTAAAGATTTTGAAATTTGGAAAGATTCTAAAAATAAAAAAAATATTTATCCTAAAATGAATTTTCAACAATATCTAAAAAATTCCAGTAGCGATTCTATGATATTTTTAGAAATTAATTCCAATGAGAAGCTTACACCTGATACAATTAGGCTGATAAAAAATGATGAAAGTATTGTATTAATACTTACAACTAATAACTCTCATGGTATGGTAGAACAAAGAAATTTTATTAGTAAACTAATTAAAAATAAAATAACAAATCCTGTAATTGTTTCCAGAAATTATGATAACAGTGATTTAGAAAATTTTCAAATTGACGCATCTATTGATTTTGGAGGCTTATTAATTGATGGACTAGGTGATGGACTATTTATTAGAAATTCAAAAGTAGATTCTGTTAAAGATATTAATGATTTATCATTTGAGATATTACAGTCAACTAGAACTAGGATAACTAAAACAGATTTTATAAGTTGCCCATCTTGCGGAAGAACCCAATTCGACTTAATGACAACTACTGCGATGGTTAGAGAAAAAACTTCTCATTTAAAAGGATTAAAAATAGCTATTATGGGTTGTATAGTAAATGGTCCTGGCGAGATGGCTGATGCAGATTATGGTTATGTTGGAACAGGATTAGAAAAAATATCATTATACAAAGGTCACGATGTGATAAAACGAGGTATACCATCCAAGGATTCAGTAGAAGAATTAATAAATTTAATTAAAAAATATGGAGATTGGGTAGAACCATAGGAAGGAAAAAAATGAAATTATTAATAAAACCTTTAAATAATCAGTCAAAAGAAATGTATCAAAATCATGGTCATTTTCACAATGGTGATGCTGGACTAGATTTATATGTATTAGATGACATAGTTTTTAAACCAGGTGAAACAAAATTAATTAAGTTTGGTATATCATGTGAACCTGTTGATGGAAAGGCTTATTACCTATTTCCAAGATCTAGTATATCTAAAACACCATTGAGAATGTCAAATTCAATTGGTCTAATTGATGGAGGATATAGAGGCGAAATAATGGCTTCATGCGATAATATTAAATCTTTTGAATATGAGGTTAAAAAAGGAGATCGCTTGTTTCAGATAGTTGCATGCGATAGTTCTAAAATTTCATATAGTATTTCAGCTGATTTGTCAACTTCGTCTAGAGGCAGTGGAGGTTTTGGCAGTACTGGTAAATAATCTATGACTTATTGTCAGTTAATCTTATTTGGCATTAAATTTGTACTCTATCATATCGTAAAATTTTATTAAGGAGAAAAAGAAAATGAGTATAAAACCTTTATCAGATAGAGTAGTTATTAAGGCTCAGGAAGCTGAAGAAAAAACAGCCTCTGGAATCATCTTACCTGACACGGCAAAAGAAAAGCCTCAAATAGGAGAGATAGTTGCAACAGGACCAGGTAAAGTAAACGAATCTGGAAATTTAGTTAAAATGAGTGTTAAAAAAGGCGATAAGGTGCTTTATGGAAAGTATTCGGGTACTGAAATTTCGCATAATGGTGATGATTTATTAATCATGCGAGAATCAGATATTCTAGCAGTAGTATAACTAATTTACAAGGAGAAAACATAATGGCAAAAAATATTGATTATGATATAAAAGCAAGAAATAATTTAAAAAAAGGTGTTGATTCATTAGCTGATGCTGTGAAAGTAACACTTGGACCCAAAGGTAGAAATGTTGTTATTGATAAAAAATTTGGTGCACCAACTATAACTAAAGATGGTGTATCTGTTGCAAAAGAAATTGAATTAGAAGATTCTGTTCAAAATATGGGTGCACAGATGGTTAAAGAGGTAGCATCAAAGACTGCTGATGTTGCAGGAGATGGAACAACTACAGCAACTGTACTAGCACAATCAATAACTGCAGAAGGACTTAAAAATGTAACTGCAGGTAGAAATCCCATGGATTTAAAAAGAGGGATTGATAATGCATCTCGGCAAGTTGTAGATTTTTTACAAACCATGTCAAAAGAAGTGAAAAATAAAGAAGAAATTAAACAAGTTGGTACAATTTCTTCTAATAATGATCATTCAATTGGTACCATTATTAGTGATGCAATGGAAAAAGTTGGTAATGAAGGAGTCATCACTGTTGAAGAAGCTAAGGGTATAGATACTTATTTAGAGACAGTAGAAGGTATGCAATTTGACAGAGGTTATTTGTCACCCTATTTTATTACCAATCCTGATACAATGGAAGCTGAGCTAGAATCTCCAATGATACTAATTCATGAGAAAAAAATAAGTAATATGAAAGAATTGTTACCAATTTTAGAAAAGGTAGTTCAATCAGGCAAGTCTCTACTAATTATAGCTGAAGATATTGAAGGTGAAGCTTTGGCAACATTAGTTATGAATAAACTTAGAGGTACCTTTAAAGTTGTTGCCGTTAAAGCACCAGGATTTGGTGATAGAAGAAAAGCTATGCTTGAAGATATTGCTATTTTGACAGGTGCTACTGTAATATCAGAAGAGACTGGATTTAAATTAGAAAATGCTACAGAAGCTTATTTAGGAACAGCAAAAAAAGTAAATATTGATAAGGATAATACAACTATTGTAGAAGGGAAGGGCGATTCTAAAAATTTAGATGCTAGAGTCAACGAAATAAAAACCCAAATTGAAAAATCTACATCCGACTATGATAAAGAAAAATTGCAAGAAAGGTTAGCAAAATTATCAGGAGGGGTTGCTGTAATTAATATTGGTGCTGCAACAGAAGTAGAAATGAAAGAAAAGAAAGCTAGGGTAGAAGATGCACTTCACGCTACAAGAGCTGCTGTTAAAGAAGGCATTGTTCCAGGTGGTGGACTTGCTCTACTTAGAGCTAGTGATAAGATATCAACAAAAGGTTTAACTGGCGATGAATCTGT
>PANV01000029.1 GCA_002707765.1 Fidelibacterota bacterium | reverse complement strand
GATAAAAACTTATGAGTTTCAGGTATGTAAATAATATCATCAGAATATTCTTTTAATTCTTCTTTATTCTGACTCGTTATAATAATTATTTGTCCGCCTCTAGATTTTACTTCTCTAATATTTGACACAATTTTATCATATGCTGATTTTGTGACAATAAAAACTACTGGCATTTTATCATCAATCAACGCAATCGGACCATGTTTCATTTCTGCAGCAGGATAACCCTCCGCATGAATATATGAAATTTCTTTTAACTTTAATGCCCCTTCTAATGCCACAGGGAAATGATAGCCCCTTCCTAAGTACAAAAAATTATGACTTTCAGAATATTTTTTAGCAATATTCTTAATTACTTCTGATTGGTCTAAAATACTTTTAACATTAATAGGCAACTTTGCAAATGAATCAATAACTTTATTTTGATCATCAAATTTTTCATTATACTTATATTTTAAGAATAGAGTAATAAGAATTAATACAGCTACTTGTGAAGTAAATGCTTTAGTAGAAGCAACTCCAATTTCAGGTACTGCATGGATGTAAACACCGCAATCCGTTTCCCTCGCAATTGAGCTACCAACGACATTTACAATACCAATAGTTACAGCGCCTAAAGATTTACACTTATTAATCGCTGCTAGAGTATCTGCAGTTTCACCAGATTGACTTACAGCAATTACAGCAGTTTTTGAATTTATAGGTACTTCTCTATATCTAAGTTCAGATGCATATTCAACTTTAACGGGTACATTTAAAACTTCTTCTAACATATAGCTACCAATTAATGCAGAATGCCATGAAGTTCCACATGCTGTTATATAAACCATTTCTGATTCTTTTATTCTCTGAATCCAATCATTTAAACCACCTAAGTGTAAATCATAATTTTTAAAATTTATTCTTCCTCTAACTGAATCTAAAAGTGATATAGGCTGTTCATAAATTTCTTTCAGCATAAAATGATCAAAATCTCCTTTTTCAATTTGATCAATAGAATGTTCAATTTTTTCAATTTCTTTATTTACTAAATCATTTGTTTCTATTTTTCTAATTTCATACTTATCTTTAGATATAATTGCTATTTCACCTTCATCAAGTACAACTATATTTCTAGTATGTTCAATAATTGGAGAAGAATCAGATGCGACAAAAAACTCATTATCTCCAATGCCTATTATCAACGGACTACCAAGCCTAGCTGCTATAAGTTTATCAGGCTCATCTTCAAACATTACAACAATACCATACGCACCTACAACTTCATGCAATGCAATTCTAACCGATTGGACAAAATCACCACCTTGTTTTTTATGGAAATAATCAATTAATTGGACGAGAACTTCAGTATCAGTATCTGATTTAAATTTGTACCCTTGTTTAATTAAATATTTTTTTAAGGTATAATGATTTTCTATAATACCATTATGGACTAAACTGATTTTGTTACTTAAACTATTATGCGGATGTGAATTTTCATCACTCGGTTTTCCATGTGTTGCCCATCGAGTATGACCTATTCCAATATCACCATGGTGTAATTTATTCTTTATTTTTTCGTTTAGATACTGAACCTTACCCTTGTATTTTGTCGTTAAAATTTTGTTATTTTGGAATGTAGATACACCAGCTGAATCATAGCCTCTATATTCGAGGCGTTTTAATCCATCAATGATAATTCTTGAAGCTTTTTTATTTCCTATATAACCGACAATTCCACACATGAATATTTAATGTTTTTTGAATTTAATAATTATTTAACACTATTCCCATTCAATTGTTCCAGGAGGTTTTGAAGTTACATCCAAAACAACCCTATTAACACCATCAACTTCATTTACAATCCTACTTGAACATATTTTTAAAATATCATTTGGTAAATCATACCAATCAGCTGTCATTCCATCCAAGCTAGTTACCATTCTCAAACAAATTACATGGTCATAAGTTCTATTATCACCCATGACTCCAACTGTTCTTATTGGTAATAAAACACANAATGCTTGCCAAATTTTNTCATATTCTCCNGTTTGTTGTAAAACATCCATAAAAATTGAGTCAGCTTCTCTTAGAATAGTTAGTCTTTCTTCATTAATTTCACCCATTATTCTAATTGCTAATCCAGGGCCAGGAAATGGATGTCTTTTTATAAAATTCGATGGTATTTTAAGCTCATATCCAACTTTACGAACTTCATCTTTAAATAAATCTTTTACCGGTTCTATCAATTTTAATTTCATTTTTTCTGGTAAACCACCAACATTATGATGAGATTTAATTGTTTTAGCTGAACCGCCATATCCTCCAGATTCAATTATATCAGGGTATAATGTACCCTGAGCTAAAAAATCAATTTGTCCAAAATCTGATGTTATTCTTTGAAACTCCTCTATAAAAGTTAATCCAATGATTTTTCTTTTTTGTTCTGGATCTTTAATATTTTCTAATTTTTTAAGAAATACNTCTGAACAATCATAAAGATTAACATTTAAATCTAATGATTNACTAAACATATTAACAACTTCTTGTGCTTCATTTTTTCTAAGTAAACCATGATCTATAAAAACACAAATAGCATTATCTCCAATTGCTTGTTTTATCATCGTAGAAACTACTGTTGAATCCACACCTCCACTTAATGCACACAAAACTTTAGAATCTTTAACNGTTTCTCTAATTTCAGAAATTGNATTTTTTATAAAATTATCTGAATTCCAATCTGGATTTATATTACAAATANCNAANGTGAAATTTTTGATAATTTCGATACCTTCAATTGTGTGAACAACCTCTGGGTGNAATTGCACACCGTAAATATTTTGTTTCTCACACTCAACAGAAGAAATAATATTATTTTCTGATTTACTTGTAANCAACCAATCTTNAGGTATATTTTTAATTTTATCACCATGACTCATCCATACATTTGTTTTTTCAGAAATATTTTTAAACAATTNACTTTTTCTTTTAATCAAAATAGATGATGGACCNTATTCTCCTAGTTTTCCACTCTCTACAATCCCATCAAAGTNTTCTATTAGAAGCTGCAAGCCNTAGCAAACTCCTAAAATAGGTACTTTACAANAAATTANACTTTTATTTANCTTTGGAGAATNTTTANTATATACACTTGAAGGNCCNCCTGATAAAATAATACCTTTAANNTTNCTNAAATCAACNTGACTATCTTTAAAATCGTNNGGTAAAATTATAGAATAAATATTTAATTCNCTTANNCTNCGNGCAATTAATTGCGTNTACTGAGAACCNAAATCTATAATNGCTANTGTATTTTNATTCATTTTTTTTTAATAATAATCTNATTAATANAGTTAATTTTNTNTTNAAATCTTTTCNNTGNACTATNTCATCNANAAAACCTTTTTTCAAAAGAAATTCAGATTTCTGAAATCCCTCNGGTAAATCNTGACCTATAGTTTGTTTAATNACNCTAGGACCAGCAAANCATATNAGAGCATTAGGNTCTGCTAAAATCACATCACCTANCATTGCTATACTNGCAGAAATACCTCCAGTNGTTGGNTCTGCTATTAAAACAATATANAGTCCACCATTNTTTGAAAANCTNGCTAACTTNGAACTTGTNTTAGCTAATTGCATNAANCTANACGCTCCTTCTTGCATTCTAGCACCACCNGANGATGTNANAATAANNAANGGNAANTTTTCTTGNTCTGCTTTAACAATAGCTTTTGAAATTTTTTCTCCNACAACNGATCCCATACTNCCNCCAATAAANCTAAANTCCATNACAGCTAAAACAACTTTTATNTCATTAATAAAACCTGTTAAAGTNGTAACNGCAGANTTCTTATTNGTTTTTTTTANNNTNTCTTGAATTTGNANTTTATAGTCNTTTGGTNTTTTAAAACTAAGTGGATCTCCNGANGTTATNTTNTTNCCAAATTCTTNATATTTNCCNTNATCAATAATTATTTTNATATAATCATTACTNGTNATNCGAAAATGNAAAGAACACTCATGACANACNTAATGATTTTNCTGNANAACACTCTTNTAAATTACTGACCNACATTNAGGACANCTATACCACATTCCTTCCTTGGTATCTCTTTTATTGAATGTTTTAATATTTTTTGAATCTCTTCTNAACCAATCTGACATATTAATTTTTCTTTTTAAGATATATTGGANANATNTCATTTATATCTTTTTGNTTTTTTGTTAAAGATTCAAAATTTTNATTAAAATATTCTATCATTTTTATTGCAGATGGTTTTNCTTCATTATATTNAATNTTTTCTATTTTANTAAGAGCATAGCCATANATTGGTANTTTTTTTAAATTAGATATTTTATCGCAAANTTGTTCACTTAANGCTTNACCATCNAAAAATTCTTGNGCAAAAACGTAATTTTTATGGGAATAAAGTGCTACATAATAATTCCCACTTAAATTTGAATTAACAATCATAGATTCAAAAGTATTAATTGGGATAATTTGTTTTTTAATTACATATGATAAACCCTTTACAAAACTAGAACCAACTCTAAGTCCTGAATATGAACCTGGACCTATTGATAAAAGTATATAATCTAAATTTGAAATCGAAAATGTATTTTTCTTTATCAAAGAGTCTATATTTTTTGCTAAATATTTTGTATGACTAGATTCTATTATCTTCTCATTACTATCAATAATTTTATTATTTACTGCTAAACTAATACTACATATATCAGTTGTTGTATCAATTGCCAAAACGTTCATTTTCACTAAATAATCTTCTTTTGTTTTTATCTATATGTTCAAAATTAATCTTAATAATATCATTTGGTAATAAATCTTTTACAATGTTACCCCACTCTAAAATTACAATATTGTCTGAGAACAAATACTCATCTAAACCTATAATTTCCCACCTTTTGTGATCAGTTTCTCTGTAAAAATCAATATGTATTACTTTAAAATCAGCATAATATTCATTTACTAAAGTAAATGTAGGTGATGTTACATCGTGTTTATAATTTAATCCTTTAAGCAATCCTTTTACAAATGTAGTCTTTCCTGCTCCCAAATCTCCCTCAAGTGAAAGGATATCTCCAGGTTTAATAATTGAAGAAATTTTAATTCCTAAATCAATGCATTCTTTCAGGTTATTTACAATTATATCCATATTTATTATTTTTTATTTAAACTAATTAAAGGAACAATCATTTCATCCATTGAAATTCCTCCATGTTGAAATGTATTTTTGTACATACTAACAAATTTATGATAATCATTATTATATACAAAAAAAGTATTATCTCTTGCTATAATATACTCTGTATTAATATCAAACATAGGCAAATTATAATCTAATGGTCTATCTATCTTAAAAGTATTTTTCCCCTCAAATCTTAAATTTCTTCCATATTTATATCTCACTCCTTGAGATGTAGATTGATCACCTTTAATAAGTTGTGGTTTATTAATACTTGTATTTCCATGATCAGACGTTATGACTATTTCTGTATTTTCCCAATTCTTAAATATTGAAATAGAATCTAATAACCAAGAATTTTCGAACCAATTAAATATTGATTTTCTGTAAGCATTCTCATTTGGTATCAATTCAGATAGAACTTTTGATTCTGATCTAGAGTGTCCCAGAATATCAACAAAATTTACTACTATATTTAGAACATCAATATTTTTGTAATCATTTATCTTATTAAAAAATTTTTTTCCACTTTTAAAATCTGAAATTTTTATATACTTATGCTTTACTTCTTTAAAATTATTTTTTAGAAGCTGTCTTGCAAAAAATATATCCTCAAATCCATTTAGTTTATTTTCATTATACATCCTTTTCCATAAATCAGGATAATTTTCTTTTAAATCATTTGGTAGTAATCCACTAAAGATAGCATTTCTAGCAAATGGTGTTGCTGTTGGTAAGATTGATAAGTGAAAGTTTTCTTTCATTGAAAAATCATTCTTAAATAATTTTGAAATCATTTTCCATTGATCCAATCTTAAACAATCAATTATAATAAAAATTAACTTTCTTTTTTTTGATATTATTGGCTTTAAATAATCATCAAAAATATTATGAGATAAAATAGGTTTATCTAAAATTTCCTGATTATTATTAATCCATTTTCTATAGTTGCTTATTACAAATTCACAAAATTTACTATTCATAGTTTTCTTTTGATCATTTAACATATTATAAATATTCTTATCTTCAATATCAGCTAAGTTGATTGACCAATTACAAATATTACTATAAACTTCATACCATTCATATACTGTTTTAACATTGTCACTATTAATTGTTATATCATTAAAATATTTTATAAAACTTTTAATATTTTTATCAGTTTGAATTTTTTTATTATCAAATATATTTTTACATACCATTAAAATCTGGCTAGGATTTACTGGTTTTGTTAAATAATTTGATATATGAGCACCTATTGCTTCTTCCATTAACCACTCTTCTTCATTTTTTGTAATCATCACAATTGGAATATTTGGCCAATCTTTTTTAATAATAGAAATAGTAGATAAACCATCAAGTCCTGTCATCATTTCATCCATTAAGATTAAATCAAAATCATGGTTTTTTTTACATTCCTCTATCGCATCCTCACCAGAATTGACTGATGTAACTTTGTACCCTTTTTTTTCGAGAAATAAAATATGTGGTTTTAATTGACTAATTTCATCATCAGCCCAAAGTATTTTTTTACTTACCATATAATTGTTGTTTTATTTTTTTTCTAATCTAAAATGTCCATCCCACTTTTCAGGTGGTGGATTGCTTATAAATTTATTACATCTTTCGATAAAAATATTACTTGGATTTATATCCTCATCATTAAAAAATTTTTCATATTCTATACTTTTGGAAAATTCTTTTATGGCTTGATTCCAATTCCTATTATAAAAATGATTTAAGCCTTTATGAAAAAAATTGATTAATTTTGATAAATTATTATCATTTTTATCTCTAAAACTAAATATTTCAACAGTTTGTCTCCATTCTGTAAAACCTTTAAAAGTAACTCTATCTATATATCTCCAATAATAATTATTTAAACCTGCTTTTTTCAAAGTTTCATAAGTTGCATGAAATTTAATACCATAAAATTTTGCACCAGACTCTAATCTAGAAGCTAAATTTACTTCCTCTCCCATCATAGTATAATTCATATTTAGCTTAGAACCCATATTGCCAGTAACCATTTCACCTGAATTTACTCCTATTCTAATTTTCATCTTTAAAACATCTTCTGGCCATTTTTTAATATCATTTTTCCAACGTTGTTTTAAAGAAATCAAATTATCTTGCAAGCAAATACCTGTGTCTATTGCTTGTTTTGCATGATCGTCTGAAAAAATCGGTGCACCAAAAAAAGCAATTATTGCGTCCCCTTGATATTTATCAAGCGTACCTTTATTAGATAACAAAATTTCTGTTTGTTCAGATAAATATTCATTCAATAAATCAACTAGTTCAGATGCAGAAAGTTGTTCTGCAATTGTTGAAAATGAAGCAATATCAGAAAAAAATGCAGTTCTAATTCCACTCTGGCCACCTAATTCAGGTACTTTCTTACTTTCATATAAGTCATCAATTAATTTTGGAGATAAATATCTTCCAAATGTTTCTTTTAAAAATAATTTATTTTTTTGTTCATTAAATAAATTATAAGAAATATTTATACCATAGGTTATAATAATAGTTCCAATAGGGAAACATATTGGAACTAAATATAATGGACTTAATCCATTGTAAGTTTTTAGAAAATACTCAGGGCTATCAGAAAATAATTGAAATATTTTTTTTATAAACCATAATTGGTCATCAATAAATAAACCAATTGAAAATGAAAACCATAATGAACATAAAAAAAATACAGATGGAACTGTTATAAGAATATAAGGATTATTAGAAATTAATAGTGTAACAAAAACACATATTATAATTAATGACAAATGATAAAAAAAAGAATCATACGTTAAATTGAGTGATTTTGTAGGTACTTTAATATATTTTCCATCTATAAGTTGTTGAGTAGCATTTGCATGAAATTCAAGACCAGGAGTAGGATATTCATCATTATTAAAATTGAAAAAAGGAGTTTCATTAAAATCATGATCCTCTTTTAATACTGACCCTATAATAACTATTTTATCTTTAAATGGACTTCTGTTTTTAAAAATTGGATAAAACTCATTTTCTTCATTTATGTACATATCCATCCAATTACCATCTTCACCTTCAACTTCCCCCAACAATCTATAATCATGATTATCAATAATCTGAGATATTGAATATCGTCTAAAAGTTGATGGTTCGTATGTTGAAGAAGGAGGACCATAATAGTTTATCAAAAAAGATGCCTCTTTTCTATATGCTATAATTGACAAGCCATTCACCTTTAATAAATCATTATCAATATCTTGGATGATTTCGCTATTTTCGTTATCTAAATCTAGATAAGCTAATGCAGTCTGTAATCCAAAAGATAAATATTTATTTTTAGGATCAGAAGGTACAACATTAAAAACTGAATATCTTCTACTCACATTATCTATTGCATCTACTTCATGGTCAACTAAACCGATTATTGGATTAGATTTCATGATTAAATCATTTGGGGTTATTAAATAAGTACTGGGAATTCTATTAGGTTCAAAACCAATTTTTGATGCAAGAATAATCTTTGTACCCTTATCTTTAGCATATTCTATAGATTTTCTAAACTCATCATCTTGATTTAAATAATCACATGAGTTACAATCTGAAAAACTTTTTTTTTCAAAAATTATTGATGAAAAATCATCAGAATCAAATTGGATATCAAAGGCTATTACTTTTGCACCAGCATTAGTTAAATTTTTCACAGCTCTAGCCCAAACATTTCCTCTGGGATATGGATATGGTTCAGGAATTAATCTATAGGCTTCATCATCGATTTCAACTAAAACTATTTCAGATTTATTTTTTGAATCAATTAATGGTCCCCTAAGTTTAAATCTAAAATCATATAATTTTGTTTCAAGTAAACTATACACACCAAAATTGTGTAAAGCAAGATTTATAAAAATAGATATTAATGCTACAACTATTATTTTAAAATTAAATCTTTTCATAAAATTTCGTTAAAAATTATATGATAGATTAGCTTTTACAATAGAATTCTTATAATCAGCATCATTTGGAATTGATCTATTGTAATATCTCATATTTATATTCAAGAGTAAATTTTTTGAAAATTTTAAATCAAGTAATAATTTTAATCCATATTGATTATATGGAGATGTACCATCTCCTGATGCATAATCAATTGAAGTACCAATTTTTTCAATTATTTTATTTTTATTATAATTTATTCCTAACCTTGTTGTAATAACATCCTGTTCTTGGAAAGCAGATGAAATTTCATTTGAAAACGTATATTCACTATTAGAAAAATAAAAATCAGTACTTAAAAAAGAGTTGATATAACTCTTTATTGAAAAATTAGTATTATTAGAAGTTGATTGAGGAGAAATATAATCAATATTTTCTAATATTCTATCTCTATATAAAATATCATCTGTATCGGATTTAAATACTGATAGTGAAAAATTATGATTAGTATCCCAAAAAGTTAAATTCTGACTAAGAGTCAAACTCATATTGTTGGTTTGTGTAATTATTCTATTATCTGTTATATTAATAACCGAACCATAATTTTCATTTTGATTCCATTGATTATTAGGACATTCATTTTCAGTTATAATAGCTTCGTCATCACAAAACCCTAAGTTATTATCTATTTCTTCAAAATATAAGCCACTATTTTTATCATACGATCCATAATTCAAATTAAGATTCGGCAAATTTTTTCTAGGATAATAACTTATAATTAAATCATATTTATCTGAATTAGATGAGCTAATTTCAGAACTGAGTCCATTATTAATTGACTTCCAATTTAAAGATAAATACATTCTATTGTTAAGTAACTTAAATCTATTATTTATAAATTTCTCTTGAGTATCACTTTGCAAGTACGAATTGGCAAATGAATTAAATTCAGAACCAACTTTTTTAATTCCAAAATAAAAATTTTGATTTGGATAATTTAGTCTAACATTAAAGTCATAAGCAACTTCAGGATAATTTAAAATATCTGAAAATTTGCTATCGTATTCATCATTTAAAAAAGATGGAATATTGGGAATCATATTGACAGGATTAAAATGCATTAAATCACTTAAATCTTCAGGGTCAGGGAAATCTTCTAATGATGCTCCAATTTCGTTATAAATTAAAGGAATTTCAATGCCATTAATATCATATGCAATACAATCTAACCAATAATAATTAGCAGGAAATTCATTAGAATATGTTCTACCAACATAACAATCTTCAAAATCATCAAGTATGGTATCAAGTTCATTTTTTGTAGTTACAGGATACCAAATATTGTCATTTAAAGTACTAAATGCAATACTTCCGTTTACTTTAAATTTATTTGAATTAACTTTAAAATCTGTTCCCAAAACTAGATTATCTTTTGGAGTACCTGAAAACCAATTATCATCCAAATAATTTAAATTAATATCAAGATCATTAAACAAATTTACCTGGGTAAGAACATAATCTAAATTTTCTTCTAAAATTTCAATACTAATTATATTTTGTTTAATTGGACAAGAATCCTCATAACAATTATCACATATATCCACCTCATCGGGATTATCTATACAATAACCAACTAAAACGGTATTAACTTCATTAACTAAAAATTCATTGATATTACTAAAAGATTGTTCATCATCCCAAACTCCATCATTACCATTTAGCTTTGTATCCAAATAAAGTTCATCTTCATCAGGATCAAAAAAATCATTATTATTAAAATCAATAAACTGATCAGAGCTAAACTGATTTGTTATAGCATCTAAATTAATTATTGCACCTTTAAGGGTACTTCTAACTGAATTAATATTGTCTTTTACTTTTACTAAATTTAAACCCCAATTAAATTTATCTTCTCTACCAAAACTCATACGTAAGCCTGAAAGTTCATTTTGAAATGCATAACCACTTCTGGCTATATTTAGTTGATTAAAATCCTGTCCTTGTTCTTCGCTATATTCTGTTGAATAACTTAAATCGAATGCTTCATTAGCACTACCTTGAATTGCTCTATTTAATTCTCCTTTTACGAGATTTAACTGAATGAATTTTGATTTAAAATTAAATCCAACACCCCTTACCCTATTTCCATTAAGAGATAGTTGGTCAAATTGAGGATAAAAATCTCCATAATCAATGACTAAAAATTTATTCTTCATTCGTAAACTATATCTATTCTTTGCTTGTTCAAAATCATTATCTAGTGAATTATACCTACTTTTCAAATTGAAATTCATCCATTCAGTATTTGCTGTTAAATTAAAGTTTGAAGTATTATATGATGAGTTTAAACCATCTATTTCATTACCTGTAAAATCTGTCCATATCTTTCCAAAATAATTAAAATTTTGTTTTTCATATTTTTCTACAATATTAAACATCCATATTACTGGATCATAAAATGAATTTTCATTATTGGGTATAAGAATTTTTACCTTATGTAAACCTGTATTAATTTTTTTCTGAGGAATGTAAATTAAATAATTCTGTTTAATATTAGTTTTAGAAGTTATATCAATATCATCTAAAAAAACTTTGATTGAATCTATATTTAAATTATCATATTCATAATAAGATACAGATATAATAAAGTTTTCTGGTAAAACATTTTCATCATATTCTGGTGAAATTATATTTATATTGCTAATTTCATTCTCATAAGTATATTTATTATTATTAATAACTTCCTTTAAAACATTTATTCTAAATGGATTTAATTGTGGATCTATTTGTGGTAATGTTAAAATATTAGTTTTAGTCTCTAATAAAATATAATAGTAAATATCTTTATCAATCACAAAATTAGATGGGATATTTGAATAAAAATAAATATTATCATCTGAAAAAAAGTTTTGTTTAAAATAACCATCCTGAGAGCTATTTTTATAGTATAATTCAAATGTTTTTATTTCACTAGCTTGTAAATCAATAAATACTTCAATTTTAATATCTGAATTTTCTTTGATATTTTTAATTG
This sequence comes from Fidelibacterota bacterium, assembly GCA_002707765.1. Taxonomy (GTDB): domain Bacteria; phylum Fidelibacterota; class Marinisomatia; order SCGC-AAA003-L08; family D37C17. The sequence goes on along the minus strand of PANV01000029.1, from coordinate 2,565 downwards.
GTTCATGATTTATACTTTGAGATAATAAAATATTAAAAAATAATATAATTAAAATTTTATACATAAATTATTTTTCAACAAACTTTATTATGATTTGTTTTTGCTGACCATTTTCATCAGTAAAAGTAATTATAACATTTTGGATTTCCTCTGTTTCAACATTGCCAGTGCCTTGCTGATTATTAATATCAGGTTGTTGTTCTTCAAAATCATTAATTTCTTGAATTTCATCTAGTTCAATTCCTGATTCTTGTTGAACTTGAACTATATATTCAATATCTTCTTCAACAATATTTTCAATTTCCATTGTACCATCTTGTAAAGAAGTGAGTTTTTTGTTCTGCGTCAACGAAGAAATTTCATTAGATGCTAGATTTTGTACTTCTACTTCACCATCAAATCCATAAAAAACATCTCCATCAGATGAAGTATCTATATAAAAAATTGTTCCTTTAACAGAAGCAACAGATGTTGGAGTTACAATCTTAAACTCATTTTGCTTTTGTTTTTTTATATTAAACTTTATAAAACCGTCATTTATTAGAACCTGCTTATTTATTATCTTATTATTTAAATTTCCATCAACAATAACTTCTGAATCTTTATGGACTTTAATTAATGAACCATCATCCAAATAAGCAAACATAATAAATCCATCATTGCCTGTAACTAATAGATCATTATTAAATAATTCAAATCCTGAGTTAATTTTATTAGTAAATCTTTTTGAATTTTCTTTTTTATATTTAACACTACCATTATTTTTCGTAACTATAGCTACTTCTGTTGAAATTAAGCAGCTAGAAAAAATAAAAACTACAAATAAATATAGCTTATTATTACTCAACCTCTACCTCAATTATCTCAATTTCAGATGAATTAATTAATTCTAATAATTCATCCAAATAATCTTCATTTTTTTCAACAGTATTTAAGATAATTTGGACAGATGTAAAATCAAAATCTTTTAAAAGACCGTTATTTTCATCAAAAATTTCATTAAACTTTATGTCGCCAATTAAATTTTTAATTTTTAAAAGTTTACTTTGATTTACCATTAGATTTTTGGGTGATTCAATTGGTTGATTATCCATCATTTTAAAAACAAACGGTATACTAAATTCTTCAATAATTCCATTAGTAGTCTGATATGATCTTTTAACTTTCCAAACATAAGTTGAACCTTCATTTAAAATTTGAAAACCTGAAGAAGGATATTGAAAAATATTAGAAGTAGGAGAACCAATATCAAAAAATCCAGAACCAGTAGGCAAGATTGAAATATCATTGATTGCATCTTCTAAAGTAGAATGAACATTACCTTTAAATTCACATATTCTTATGGAATAATTAGAACAGTTACTACAGTAATCTGAATTCCACTGAAAAACAGGAAAAGGAATACTAACTTGGTTAAATAATGTATCTGCTAAAGAAGAAGAACCTGGAGCAATTGAATTTAAAAAAGATGGAATAAATAAATTGAGTTCTTTATTAATTTCTGAGTTACATACATACCCATCAGGACAATCATTAATTGAAAATTTAAAAAAATAGGTACCATTAGGGAGTCTTCCTCCAGATGTTATTGCTGAAGATAAACCTTCAATTGGATCAAATGTATAATCTCCACCTTCTAAGGTAGCTCCACCAGGTAAAAAAGTTTGTTCCAAACTCATATCTGTATTACGAAAAGAAAAAGAACGATTAGATAAGTTAGAATTAGGGAATAGTGAGAAATTTCCTGAAGCTAGATTAACATTACCTGAGGTAAATCCTGGAATATCTACATCAATTTGAAATTTTATATTGACATATTGAGGAAGATTTAAATCACAATTAGAATCTAAATCTAATTCATAATCAAAAAGTAAAACATTGGACTCTCCTGTATTAATATCAACTGCACTTAGATAATAACCAATAATATCATCATTAAAAAAGTTTTCTTTAAAAGTTATATTACAAGAAATTAAAAAACTTAGAAATAAAGAAGGAATAAAATATTGAAGAATATTGTGAACAAGTATATAAATATATCTTAACATACCATAAGTTAGGCGAATAATATTATTCTATACAAACAAAAAAGGGTTTAATGTTAACACTAAACCCTTTTATTAATATACCGGCAACTTCCTACTCTCCCGCACTGGTCTCCCGTGAAGTACCATCGGCGTAACAAAGCTTAACTTCCGAGTTCGAAATGGGATCGGGTGGATCCTTTGCACTATAGTCACCGGAAAATCTGATGATTGGTTAAATCATAAATAATATTGTTATCTATAAAAACTAGAAAATATAAAAAGAAGTCAAGTCGAACGACTACTTAGTACCACTCGACTAAATACATTACTGTACTTACATCTGTGGCCTATCAAACCAGTATTCTTCTGGAAGTCTTCAGGGAAATCTTATCTTAGGATGGGTTTCGCACTTATATGCTTTCAGCGCTTATCCCTGCCGAACGTAGCTACCCTGCGATGCTATTGATATAACAACAGGTACACTAGAGGTTCGTCCGCTTCGGTCCTCTCGTACTAGAAGCAGATTCCTTCAAATTTC
>PANV01000028.1 GCA_002707765.1 Fidelibacterota bacterium | reverse complement strand
GCTGTAAAAAAATACAAAGAAGCCGTCAAAAAATCTAAATGATTATAATTAAACAGGCTGATGCGTTTAATCAGTGGCGAAAAAAAGAATCTCTTTCTGTAGGCTTTGTGCCAACAATGGGTGCCTTGCATAGAGGCCATCTATCTTTAGTAAAAAAGAGCATGGCAATGTGCAACAAAACAGTTGTCTCTATTTTTTTAAACCCAACACAATTTGGTCCAAATGAAGACTTTGAATCATACCCAAAAACTATTGAGTCTGATATTCGTTTGCTGCATAGCGCAGGCGTGAATGTTCTCTTTCTTCCAAATGAAAAAGAAATGTACAGTCGGGTAGCAAGTGTCCAGATCCCTGAAAGCCCTCTCTTTAAAAAGCTAGAGGGTAAATCAAGACCTCATTTCTTTTTTGGTGTAACAACCATTGTTGCAAAGCTTTTTAATATAATAAATCCTTCACATACTTTTTTTGGTAAAAAAGATGCTCAGCAGCTTATCATAGTTGAGCGATTGATTCAAAAAATGAAATATTCCATTAAAATGATTCCTGTTGAAACTGAGCGCGATGCTAATGGGCTTGCATTAAGCTCTAGAAATCAATATCTAAATGGGAGCCAACAAAAAGAGGCTTCTCTAATTTTTAAAGGTCTTACAAAAATAAAAAAAAATATCATTAATGGTGAAAAAAATTGCAAGGTGCTAAAAAAAATCTTTATTGAGTTTATATCTAAAAATAAAAATTTTAATATTGATTATATTTCTATTGCTGATATGGAAACCCTAGAAGAATTAATAGAAATTCCTTCAAAGTCCTATTTGGTGAGTACTGCTATATTTTTTAAAAACATCAGATTAATTGATAATTTTGATTATAGTCAATTAGATACATAGTGTGTTCCTCGACTTTCTCTGGCTTCAATGCTTGAGGCAATAATTGCTAAAGCTGTTTGCGCACCATTTCTAAGAGAAATAATATTTTGGTCAATGCTGCTTGTCTGATAAACCTTCTCAACCTCAGACTGTAAATTTCTTAAAATATTCATAGCAGAATGTAGCTTGTCTTGTGATCTAATTAATCCGCCCAGGTTCCACATTGTATTCTTAATGGTTAGCCATTCCTGAGCTAATTGTGACTTATCAATTGTATTATCTCCATGCTTCCATTCTACTATAGGGGGGAAATAATAATCATCATCTTTATTTTCAGAAGCATCAAGGCCTGCAAAATGTCCCCAAACGATACATTCTAAAAGAGAGGTGCTGGCTAGGCGGTTTGCGCCATGTAGTCCAGTACAAGATATTTCTCCTACAGCATAAAGGCGTTTTAATGAGGTTTTGCCAACTAAATTTACGCCCACTCCTCCACAGCTATAATGTGCCGCTGGAACAATTGGCACTGGCTGCTTGCTTAAATTGAGCCCTTTCGATAAACAATGATTAAAAATTGTTGGGAACCTACGCTTTAGCCAATAACTACTTTTGTGTGATATATCTAAAAACATACAATCTGTAGACTCGTTAATCATCTCTGTATGTATAGCCCTGGAAACTACATCTCTTGGTGCCAGAGCACCAAGCTTATGATATTTTTGCATAAACTCTTCGCCCTTGGCGTTTATGAGCTTGCCTCCCTCACCTCTGACTGCTTCCGAAATTAAAAACCTTCCGCTTGGATGATATAATGAAGTTGGGTGAAACTGTATATAGTGTAAATTGAAACAACGTGCGCCTGCTCGCCAAGCCATCGCAATTCCATCTCCGGTGGCTTCTTTGGGGTTTGTTGTGTGTAAAAACAGCTGTCCAAGACCACCTGTGGCCAATATTGTTTTGGATGCTAAAATTGACAAAACTTCACAATCATTATTTAAAACTACCGCACCAAAACATGTCGGCTTTTTATATATATCTGTTGATTCAGTTGAATGATGGGAAAAGGTTAAAAGATCTATTGCTGTATGGCTAGTTAGTATCTCTACATTTGGAAGCTTCTGTAAATATTCTAATGCGGCTTGATGAATACTTAGTCCTGTTTTATCTTTGCTATAAATCACCCTGGGGTCACTATGGGCTCCTTCAGCAACTCTCTTTAGCCCCCTTTCGTTTCTATCAAAGCTAGCGTTTAATTTTTCTAAAAGAATTTCTTCTACTAATTCTGGGCCATGTTGACACAGCTGATTGACCGCCTCTTCCCAGCAGTGGCCTGCACCAGCATTTAATATGTCTTTTTTTAGTTTTTGAGGTGAATCATTTAACCCTTTATATATTATACCTCCTTGTGCCCAAGGAGTATTGCCAGATTGTAAAGACTTTGTTTTGGTAATAATTGTAATCTGTTTACCGCTTTTGGCAGCAGAAATCGCAGCTGTCATTCCAGCTAAACCTAATCCAATTATTAATATATCTGTTTGTTGATGTTTCATTTGATATCAAGGCTTATATCTACGTTTTTTACGTTGTGGGTTAGCGCGCCCATTGAAATCCCATCAACGCCCAAAACACAAAAACTCTCAAGTGTTTGCTCTGTTATGCCGCCTGAAAGCTCAATATAAATATTTTTACCTTTGGGGTGTGTTCTAATTTTATCTACAACTTCACTAAGTTTTTTAGGTTTAAAATTATCTAATAAAATTGAACTTGCTTCTGATTGTAAAATTTGATTAATTAGATCCACTGTATCTGCTTCTACCTGAATATCTTTTCCTTTTGCTAAGTTTTTTACCTGCTTAACAGATTTTAATATACTAGATGTATGAGATAAATGATTATCTTTAAGCATTACTGAAGAGGACAGACTAAACCTGTGGTTTGTACCGCCGCCTACTACCACTGCAAACTTTTCAAACAACCTTAGCCCTGGCGTTGTTTTTCGTGTATCTAAAAGTTCAATCCCTTTCTCTTTTGTAATTTGAACCAGTTTGGATACTTTTGTTGCTATGGCACTAAGTCTTTGAATAAGATTTAACACAACTCTTTCTTTTTTCAAAATTGACCGAATATCTCCTTTTATTTTTGCAATAGACTGTCCTTCTGCAATCATGTCTCCATCATTTTTAATACTAATAATTTTACAATTAAAAAACGCCTCTTCAATAATAGCCTTTCCAGCAAAAACAAGATTTTCTTTTGCAATAAAAACTGCCTCAGCTTCTTTTTCTCTTGAAAAAACTAATTGAGTTGTTAGGTCATTATCAATATCATCTTCATTAAAAAATTCTTTTAATTTATTCTGAATATATTTTATTGGAAGTTCTTTGTGTTGTTTAAATCGTGTCATACAATATCTAGCATTCTATTAAGTGGCTTTAGTGCCTTAGCCCTTATATCTTCATCTAATATGATTTCATGTTTTAAATTTTCAAGTGAATCTAAAATTTTTTCCATAGTATTGAGCCTCATATGGGGGCATTCATTACAAGAACATCCTGTGTCGCTTGGTAATGGAATAAATATTTTAGAGGGATTGTTTTTTTGCATTTGATGAATAACGCCTGGTTCTGTAACTATAATGTGCTCTTTTTCTTCTGCTTTTTTTACATAGTTAATAATAGCACTAGTAGAGCCAATAAAATCTGCATGAATTAAAATGTTTTCATCGCACTCAGGATGCGCCAAAACAGTTGCTTCGGGATGCTTAACCTTCAAGGTCACTAGCTCTTTTTCAGAAAAAATTTCATGAACCTGGCAGGTTCCGTTCCAAAGGACCATATCTCTGCCTGTTTCTTTAATCATGTACTTACCTAAAAGCCTATCTGGTGCAAAAACAATTTTTCTTTCTTTGGGTATAGATTCAATAATTTTTTTTGCATTTGCTGATGTACAAATAATATCTGACATAGCCTTAACTTCTGCTGAACAGTTTATATATGAAATCACAACATGCTCAGGGTAGTTTCTTAACCATTCTTTAAATTTATCGGGCGGAGCGCTATCTGCCAGTGAACAGCCAGCATCCATATCAGGCAAAATAACTTTTTTTGTAGGATTAACAATTTTAGCAGTTTCTGCCATAAAATGAACACCACAAAATAAAATTATATCAGCATCTGTGGCGGATGCTTTTCTTGACAACTCTAAACTATCTCCAACAAAATCTGCCATGTCTTGAATAGCTGGGTCTTGATAATAATGAGCTAAAATCACAACATTGTGTTTTTCTTTTAACTCTTGAATACGCTTAAGCATTTTTCTATTTTTTACATTTAAAAGTTTTTACAAATTTACGTTATTTTAGATATTCAATGTTATCAGTAAATACGCCATCAATATCAACGCTATCAAAGACTTTTTTATCATTAATAGTGTAGCTGTTAATTCGCATGCCTTTTTTACGCGCCCACCTTACAATCCAATGATTCAACATTGAATAATGAATGTGTAAGTTTTCCGGCTGAACCCTAAAAATCCAAATCATATTATCCCAACCATGAAATATGCGGTTACGATTATATAAAAAACCAATAACAGTTTGGGGCCTTGCAATTCTTAGGCGCATCAATAACATTGGATTAAAGCTAGAAATGATGCACATGTCATTTAATTCATATTTATTTAAAAAGTTAATCAAGGGCTTTAGCATTGCGTGGCCATCAAAAAAAGAATCAGACTTCAGCTCAATATTTAATACCTTTACATGATTAAGAATTGGTACTATATCAGTGAGACATGGAATATAGACCTTTTCTCTTTGACCTGGTTGTCTGTTTAATTCTATGCACTGTATCTCTGCAAGTGAAAGATCTTTTATATTTTCATTTCTATGTGAAAGACGACTTAGCTCTTTATCATGAAAAATGACTATTTGACCGTCTCTTGACATCCTAACGTCGAGCTCAATTCCGTCAACCTCCTGAGCTAAAGCTGTTTTAAATGATTGCAAAGTATTTTCTGTAACAATNGNNGGTGACCCCCTGTGNCCAAAAACCAGCGGTTCTTTTTTGTCGTAATACGGTTGTGGNTTTTTCCTCCANTTCCAAAAAAAAATTAGAAAAANCATGTATGCTGAAAAANCCAAAACTGTACAGACAAAAANTNCTATCATATAATTTTATTGTTTAAATATTTTATGAAAAGATAAAGTAATACCGCTACTAAAACATCGTAGACTGGNGCAGCATTAGGAAAACCAAAANTCCAAACAACANTCAAAAGNAACCATATTATAAATATTTTTTTATTTTTTTTTCATAAATAGTTAGTATTAATACATATTCAAAGTTATTTTAAATTAGTAGACTAAACAATAATGTTTATAATTTGTTAATAACTATATGAATTACATAGAAAATTGGAATTTATTTTTAGAGCTTGTTCAGAAAGAACTTTCGAGGCAGGCATATCAGACCTGGTTTAACTCTATTAATATGCTCAGCATTGAAAATAATGAAATAACTATTGAAGTTCCAAACAGGTTTCACTATGAGTGGCTAGACTCTAAGTACAGCTCTCTTATTAACCGTTCACTAAGACAGTCTTTCAATAAAAAACTATCTGTAAAATATAGCGTTATTATAAACACTGAGCCGCCTGCAGTCAGCTCAGCGATCAGTGTTCCTAAAAAAATTGAAGACTTAATACCTAGAAAATATCATAGAAAATCACAACTAAATCAACGCTACACTTTTAAACGCTTTGTTGAAGGTAGGGGCAATCAGTTTGCAAAAGCTGCGGCTAGTTCTGTTGCAGACTCGCCTGGGCAAACTCCGTTTAACCCTTTATTAATTTATAGTAAGCCAGGGCTAGGCAAAACTCACCTTTTGCAAGCCATTGGTAACCATATTTTAAAGACCTCATCCGAGACGCGTGTGGTATATGTAACAAGTGAAAAGTTTATGTTAGACTTTATTTCTTCTATTCAAAACAATAAATCAACCGACTTTGCCAAGTCATATAGAGACAATGATGTTTTGCTGCTTGATGATGTTCAATTTTTTCAAACTAAAGAACAAACACAAGAACAGTTTTTTCATTTGTTTAACGACCTCTTTCAACAGGGCAAACAAATCGTCTTAACAACAGATAGGCATCCAAATGAATTAACTCAATTAAAACAGCGGCTTGTATCTAGATTCCAGTCTGGGCTTATTGTTGATATGCAGCCTCCAGACCTAGAAACAAGAATTGCAATTTTAATGAATAAAGCAAAAAATGAAAAATTGGATATTCCATATGAAGTTACAGAGTTTATAGCATCTTCAATTACCGAGGATATTCGTTCTATGGAGGGAGCGCTTGTAAAACTTTTGGCTTTAGCTTCATTAAAAAAAGCTGATATCACTATTGATCTTACTCGACAGGTAATACACGACCTGGTTGGAAACACTGCTTTTTCTCAAATTTCTTTAAAAAGAATTGTTGCTGCTGTAGCTGAGGAATGTAGTGTTGGTATAAAGCAAATCATAGGAAAGTCAAGAAAAATGGAATTAGTTAATGCGCGTCATACAGGAATGTTTTTATGTAGAGAACTAACCTCATCTTCTCTAATTAGTATTGGTAAATACTTTGGTGGAAGGGACCACTCAACTGTAATTCATGCCTGTAAAACAATTGAAGACAAAATAAGGCAAGATGTTGCTTTTTCAAATCAAATTAACATAATTAAACAAAAATTAAGATAAAGGAATGTATTATGGCTAATAATATTTTTGTAATCGATGATGACTTAGAGCTTACTGACTTGTTAAATGAATTTTTATGCTCTCATAATTACAGCGTAAGGGCTTTTAATGATCCTGCTAAGGCTGTTGAGGTTTTTTTAAAAAAACCTAAGGCTGACTGTGATTTAATAATCCTCGATATTATGATGCCCAAAATGGATGGTTTCCAAGTACTGCGTAAAATTCGCGAATCCTCTAATGTGCCTGTAATTATGTTATCTGCCAAAGGAAAGGTTGCAGACAGGGTTGTTGGCCTTGAATTGGGTGCGGATGACTATATGTCAAAACCTTTTGAACCCCAGGAGCTACTTGCAAGAATTCAGTCTATCCTTCGCAGGGTTTCTTCGTCAAACTCAATGGTTGATATCATAGAGTTTGAAGGTCTCTCAGTTAATAAAATAAAACAAGAAATTTTGGTTGATGAAAGGGTCGTTAATTTATCTACTGCTGAAATGGAGGCGCTGATGCTGTTTGTAGACAACCCTAACGTTCCGCTAAGTAGAGATTTTTTAGTCGAAAACTTAAGGGGTATTGAATGGCAAACCTGTGATAGGTCTGTTGATGTTTTGGTTAGTAGGCTTAGAAATAAGCTGGGAGAGTCTCCCTCAAAAACAAGGTTTATTATTACTGTACATGGGATAGGGTATCGTTTTGTAGGGGAAGTAAAAAATAATAAATAATGTCAACTTCAAACCGATTTAAGTCAACTTTTCTTTGGTGGTTTACTACTCTTTTTGGAAGACTGGGGGTGCTGTTTGCTGTGGCTGCTTCAGTTTTGGTTTTAGGAACATATTATATTGTTAACTGGGCTGTTGCGGAAAAGGACAATATTTTAGATGCCCATGATGCTTATTATCATTATCAGTTTGTACAAAGCTGGGGTGATGCTCTTGACACAACGCAGATTAAAAAAGAGCTAGAGAACCTTCGTATATTTGGTTCCATTTTATATTTGAACGCAGATACCCTTTGTACAGAAAACTATGCTCATAATCCAGAAAAAGAAAAAAATCTTACTTTTTGGTCTAATATAAAAGGGCCCTTTTCTTTTTGTGATTACATTAGCTATCAAGATTCTGACTATTTAACTTCTATTCACAATATAAGTATTCCAGAATATGTTTCTTTTGGAGACCTTTATATAAGAAATGAAGTTTATCCTGCAACGTTAATTGAAAATGATCCCTGGCAAGTATTGCTTGTAGTAGATTATGCATACCCAAAAGAATGGTTTACATTTTTACCTATAATGTTTCTTTCAATACTTTTTATGGCTATTTTATTTCTTTTTATTTGGAGATTTTTAAAGCCAATAAATATAATGCAAAAACGAATCGCAGATCTAGAAAAAGGAGATTTGGACTCAAAAATTAAAATTAGGGGCAGGGATGAGCTCGCTACGCTATCTCAAAACTTTAATAATCTTACGTCTGAAATAAAACATCTTTTAAAGCAAAAAGACCGTTTACTTTCTGAGGTTAGCCATGAGTTTCGGACCCCTCTGGCTAAAATCAGGCTATTATTAGAAATGATTCGCCCAGAAAATAGAATAAAGAAGCAACAAGCAATTACGCAAGCCATTTTTAATATTCCTCGGTTCGGAAAATCAATTAAGAAAGAAGCTATGGACGTAGAAGACAAAATCAACAAAATAGATAAGCAAGTAGATTATTTGGATACAATTATCAAAAATGTTTTAGTTCTAGATACCCTTGATGCGCCATATGCAAATCTCAACATTGAAACTATCTCAATAGAAGATTTAGTCATTCAGGCTATAGACCTGTCAAAAAATAAAAACGTAAAAATAATAAATATAAACAAAAAAAAGGTTTTGTGCGATGTCGTTAAGCTTTCCATTGTAATAAGAAATTTGTTGGATAACGCTAGAAAATACGCGCCCACTAAAAGGCCAGTTGAGATAGACTCTAAAATTCAAAACGAGAAAGTTTTTATTAGCGTTAGAGATTTTGGACCAGGGGTAGATGAAGAATTATTAAAAAATATTACAAAGGCTTATGTAAGGGGTCGAGACCGATCAAAGCCAGGATTTGGACTTGGTTTATCAATTTGTAAAAAGGTTATGGACTCTCATAATGGAAATCTAAAAATTGAAAACATGAAAGAAGGAGGATGTTTGTTTACAATTAGCTGGTCTCATAGAATGGCCAATCAAAAAAAAGATTAAAATGCAAACATATAGTTTAAATAAAGTTATTCTAATTGGTAGGCTCGGGGCAAATCCTGTAGGAAGGTATACCAAAAAAGGACAATCAACATGTTCTTTCTCTATAGCAACTAATGAAAAATGGAAGAATAAAAAGGGAGGATGGAGCGAACATGTTGAGTGGCACAGCATTGTGGCATGGGGCACGCTAGCAGATTTTGCATCTTCTTCTTTAGAAAAAGGACAAATGGTTCAGATAGAAGGTATGTTAAGAACTCGCTCCTGGGAAGACTCACAAAAAAAAACACATAAAATTACTGAAATTTTATGTTCCCAAATAGTGCCCTTAGAGAATAAAGAATAAGATTATTGCTTTTTATGAAATTTTTTTCTTTGAGAATACTATTTTCTATTCTTATATTGGAAATAGGAGTGAAAACTATGAGCATAAAAAGTTTAAATAAATTATTTACAGTGGCCACTATTTGTGTGTCAGCTGTTTTTGCAAGAGTCTCAGACAGTTACCTGTCTGCAGATATAGTTTTTGGCATGAAATCTTTTTCATCAAAACCCTTTATTTCTAGCGACTCCTCTTATGAAGATGAAGAAAATTCATTAAAATGGAAGAGGCGACACAAAAGAAGAAAAAAGGCTCCTAATAGAAAGCCCCAAAGGGGAAAATAAACTTAATTTCGTGATTATTGTTTTTTATCTACTGAGTCCAGGTGCCTACTCATAATATTATGAATTCTTTTGAAGAACCCCAGTTTACCGATTTAGAAGTTGTTGACAACGCCTATTCAGATAGAGATTACGAAATTAATATTTCGATACCTGAGTTTAATGCTGTTTGCCCCAAAACGGGGCTCCCTGATTTTGGAACAATTTATATAACTTATACACCTGACAAGCATATTGTTGAACTTAAATCCCTTAAGCTGTATATTGTAAAATTTAGAAACTTTGGTATCTTTCACGAACATGTAACAAACAAAATATTAGATGATTTTTCTGCTGCCTGTAAACCAAAAAAAATAAGCGTGAAGGGCGACTTTAGTCCTCGTGGAGGAATAAAAACATCTGTAGATGTAAATAAATAAAAGAATTTATAAAAGAATTTGCTAAATTAGCTGGCGTAATATGGGATAATTATTTATGAAGACTACTAAACATATAAGTAATAGAAAAAGAAAAAACAAACACGGTTTTAGAAATAGAATGTCAACAAAGTCTGGCCAATCTATTGTTGCTTCTAGAAGAAAAAAAGGCAGAAAACGATTAACTGTTAGCTCTTAATTTATATTTATTGATTAAATATTGGTTATGATGAATAAACCATATTTTTCTTTTAAAAGTAATAACTGTGTTCAGTTTACGCTAATCAAAAGTGAAATGAGTTTTTTACACATGTTGGTTAATAAAAAATTTGGCAATGCTCCATCAAGAAATACCCTTAAAAGGCGTATTAGAGTTTTATATAAAACGCTAAATTTGAATTCTCTTGAATATGCCGTTACTTTAAGGGTTAGGCCTTTAAAACAAAATATTTCGTTTATTGATTTGAAAAACTGTTTTCATGATTTGAATCAAAAAATTTTAAATAAAGGTATATAATATTTTGCAGGAAATAAAAAAAACATTTATAACGGGCTTTTCTATTTTAATTATTTTACTTTTGGCTCCATACTATTTAGCATGGATTGGATATGATGATGGCACAGCCTCTTCGCAAAACACTGATTTATATAAAGTTGAAACTAGTCCTAAAGTTTCACCTCCATCAAATGAGGAACCGTCCCCAAATGTTGAAAAGACTAATGAAGTATTTCGGGGTGGTTCTGCTTATGAAAAAATTACGATTGAAACCCCTCTGTACTCTGCAGATTTTTCTAATTTTGGAGGTGGGGCCTTTGAAACATATGAGTTAAAACAGTTTTCTGGTTCATGGGAAGGCGACAGCTATGTTGACACTATACGAGTTTCGCTTTTAACAAATAACAGTAATGTCTGTGCGCCTTGTATTGGGCCAGAAGATGCGCCACTTAAAATAAATTTCAACTGTTCTTCTAGTTTGGGCTGGGAAAACAACCAGGAGGTAGTTTTAGGCACCGATGATGATTTAAGCATTGTTTGTTTTCATGTAGACACTGAAGGAAACAGGTACACAAAAACAACCATATTTAGTGCTGATTCTTATAGCATTAACCATGATATTGTTACATCTAACCCGAATGAAAAAATGGTTTTTTATTGGGATGCAGGGCTCTTAAATACTGAAAAAAATATTTTTGATGAAAATACTTATTCAGGTATTAGCATATCAAACAATAAAGAAATTGAAACCGTATCCTTTTCTCCTGGCAGCATAAACGATAGGCTAGAAAACTCTAACTTTAATGGAAATATTGATTGGGTGGCTATTCGTAATAAATATTTTGTGCTGGCTATGATCCCTGACGCATCTATTGGAATTACTACTGGTTCTTTGTTGGGAGGCAGTGCCTTGGAGTTGAATAAAAATAATTTTTATCCTGTTTATACAGCATCGATATCAGGGGGCAATTTAATGAACGTAAAAACCTATTTGGGCCCTTTAGATATAGACCAAATTAACCTTCTCGATACTACCCTGGATAGAATTATGAACTTTGGATGGTATATTGTTCAGCCTTTTAGCCGTGGAATCTTATGGCTTTTAAAGTTTCTTCATTCATTTGGTTTGAACTATGGAATTATTTTAATTTTATTTGCTTTTTTGGTTAGGGTTGTGACTGGCCCTCTTACTAAAAAAAGTTTTCAATCAACGCAAAAAATGCAAGCCGTTCAGCCTAAGCTTAAAAAAATTCAAGAAAAATATAAGTCTGATCCTCAAAAACTAAACGCTGAAATGGTAAAATTATATCGTGACAACGGTGTTAATCCTCTTGGAGGATGTTTACCCATGGTTTTACAAATGCCCTTGCTTTTTTCTTTGTTTTTAGTCTTTAGATCAACTATTGAGTTTCGAGGAGCATATTTTTTTGGTTGGATAAAAGACCTCTCTCTGCCTGATACTATTTTTTCTCTTCCTTTTCATATTCCTATTTATGGTGACCAGGTTGCTTTTCTTCCTATTCTTCTTGGTATTTCAATGTTTTTGACACAAAAAATGTCTATGTCTGGGATGCAAGGAACAGCTCCGGGCCAACAAAAATATATGATGTATTTTATGTCCGGTTTTTTCTTTTTGATTTTTAATTCTTTTCCTTCTGGTTTAAACCTATATTATTTGATATATAATATTTTAAACTACCTGCAGCAAAAATCCTTAAAAAAGGCCTAGGCTATGTATCAAACCAATGACGACATAGCTGCATTGGCAACACTGTCAGGCCGATCTGCATTAAATGTTATTAGGGTATCTGGTAAATCTTCTATGTCAATTTATAAAAAAACAACGGGCATTAAATCCTCCCCAAAACCAAACTTTGTTAAGCTTTGTTGTTTAAAAAACCCTAGAAACCAAGAGCCCGTTGAACAGGCCATGGTTACTTTTTTCAAAGGACCCAAAAGTTTTACTGGAGAAGACTGCTTAGAGTTTTCTGTGCATGGCGGTTCAGTTGTTGCAAATAAAATTTTAAACATACTGTATGATCTTGGTGTAAGAGAGGCAATGCCAGGAGAGTTCGCATACAGGGCATTTATTAATAATAAAATAGATGNTTTACAGGCAGAGGCCATCAATGCACTAATCGAATCNGATAATGATATTGATGGATACTACTCNNTAAATTCTNTNTTTGGNGGTTTTTCAAAAACAATAAAAAANTCTTTNGGTGAACTTAAGNCTTTAATGACTTTATGTGAACATGAGCTAGATTTTTCTGAGGAAGAAATAACTTTAACGAGCCACGAAGATTATTTAAAAAGAATTAACTTAATTAGAAAATCTATTACAAAAACCTTAAAAACAAGCTATACAAAAGATAGCAAAAAATCGTGTACACAAATTGCAATTATAGGAAAACCAAACGCAGGAAAATCTTCCCTCTTTAATCTTTTAATTGGGAGGTCAAAATCAATAGTTACTAATATAGAGGGAACTACTAGGGACATTTTAGATCAAGAAATATATATTCAAGAGAATCTGGTAAAAATAATAGATACAGCTGGCATAAGAGACTCAAAAAATAAAGTTGAAAAGATAGGAATAAAAAGGTCTTTTCAAGAAATAGAGAAAAGTGATATAATTCTTATTATTGATGAAAAAAACCCAAAGCCTGTATATGAACAAATTAAAAAAAATATTAACAAAAAACCTTTCTTGTTAATTAGAAATAAAATAGACCTATGTGGCGTTGATAAACAAAACCAAGATATTATTAGAATCTCTTGCAAAAACCACCATGGAATAAGCAAGTTAATAACAACGCTATCAACAATTATAAAAAATAAAGTAGGTGTTTTTAAGAAGCAACATTTGTTAATGTTAAATGCCAGGCAAGAGAAGGTTTTATTAAAAATAGAAGAGCAGTTAAGGCTCGCATATGAGGACCTAAAGAAAAACAAAGATCTTACCCTGTGTTTATCCATCTTGTATGGCGCCTTGGAAGAATATAATACACTAATTAGGCCTGTGGAAAAAAATGAGATTTTAAACGAGATTTTTGGAGGCTTCTGCGTTGGAAAATAAAAAAATTATTATTGCTGGAGGGGGGCACGCGGGAATAGAGGCTGCACTTGCTATTTCTAGGATGGGGGGATCATGCGCAATTGTTACAATGGACAAACATGCCCTTGGAAGGCTTTCGTGCAACCCGGCTGTCGGAGGCCTTGGCAAGTCCCACCTTGTCAAAGAAATTGATGCGCTTGGAGGTGTTATGGGACACTGCTCAGACTCATCTGGAATCCAATTTAAAATGTTAAATAAAACAAAAGGACGGGCTGTTTGGGCTAACAGGGTACAGGTTGACAAAAAAAAATATCCGAAAATAATTAGCCGCATTTTAAAACAACATAAATCAATTTCTATTGTTGAGGGAGAGGTAGTAAAAGTTAAAACCAAGGGTGCACAGGTTACGTCTGTGGTTTTAAGGGGGGGAGACGAAATTTCTTGTTCTTCTGTAGTTGTTACATGTGGTACTTTCTTAAGCGGTTTGATTCATATTGGAGAAAAATCTTTTCCTGCAGGGAGAATGGGAGAAAAGCCCTCTGTTGGTTTAACCGAATCCCTTAAAAATCTAGGACATGTCGTGGGGCGCTTAAAAACAGGAACGCCCCCAAGGCTTCTTGCTTCGTCAATAAACTGGTCTTTGACTAAGCCGAGCCCTGGAGACGACACCCCTGAACCTTTTTCAATTTATTCAAAAAGGCCTCTTTCAGTAAGCCAAGAGCCGTGCTTTATTGTAAACACAAACATTAATGTCCACAGTGTTATCAACAAAAACATTAAGTCTTCTGCTATGTTTTCAGGTAAAATAAAAGGTGTTGGGCCGCGATACTGCCCAAGCATAGAAGATAAAATATTTCGATTTTCAAATAACCCTTCACACATGCTGTTTTTGGAACCTGAGTGGTCGAAATCTGACCAAATATACTTAAATGGCTTTTCCACATCTTTGTCTGAAAAAGTTCAAATTAATGCCCTTAGAGAAATAGAGGCCCTTAAAAAGGTTGAGTTTATTAGGCCCGGCTATGCTATTGAGTACGACTATTGCCCGTCATATCAACTTCAAAACACGCTAATGTCAAAAAAAACAAAGGGGCTTTTTTTGGCCGGCCAGATTAACGGAACATCAGGATACGAGGAGGCCGCTGCCCAGGGACTAGTTGCCGGGGCAAACGCTTTTCTTTATGTAAAAAAAGAACCCCCTTTAATTTTAAGCAGGCAAAGCTCTTTTATTGGTGTAATGATTGACGACCTTGTTACAACCCACCTCGATGAACCATATAGAATGTTTACATCTAGGGCTGAACACCGCCTTTTTTTAAGGGCAGATAACTGTTACTCCAGGCTTTATGACATCGCCGTTAAGCACAACCTTTTAACAAAGGAACAGGCTCTTAGGTGCAGATCCTTGTTCGGCAAAGAGGCGTCTATTGAAAAATGGATAAACACATCTAAAAAAACAATTAATAACAAGAAAATTCCTATAAAAAACTATTTAAAAAGACCCGAGGTATCAATAGCAGAAATTCTTCCTATAAACTATTTCGATGGAGCCCTGGCACAAGAAGCTGCTTTTAATGTAGAGACAAAGATTAAATACGAAGGGTATATTAAAAATGAGCTTGAAAGAATTAGTGTAGCAAAGGGACTTGAGGGGCTTAAAATTCCAAAAGAGTTTGAATACTCCTCGCTGCAGGGGCTTTCAAACGAGTCAAAAAGCAGGCTGGAAAAGGTTTGCCCTGAAACGCTTGGCCAAGCCTCACGAATTGCCGGCATTAGGCCTACAGACATAACCTTAATTGGCTTAAGTTTAAAAAAACTTGTTTCACGTGAAACATAGGTGCGGTGGATTCCTTATTAAAGATTTTAAACAGTGTTGACGCTAACCATCCAGTTGAGGTTAGGGGGCTTACGACAGAGGCTTTAGTATATTTTTGCACAGAGACCACAAAGCCCATGTGTATTTTTTTAAATCAAAACACATTAGAAGAAATTATGGTAATGTTAAAAGATAGGCCTTTAAAAGAGGCTTCTTTTATATTAAACAAAGCTGAAGAGTTTGATGTGTTTGAAAACTTTTACCAAAAACTTTCAAATATTTCTATTCAATATATAAACACCGGACAAAAAACCAAGCTCTGCTTTGTTGATGAAAGACTACAAGAAGCCCCCCTTTTTTCCAACATAAAAACAAGGCCTTTTTTAATAGATAGTTCGTGTGAATACGACAGCCTGGTCAGCGGCTTAGAAAAAACAAGCTTTATACAAAAAGATTTTCCTTTTGATACACCTGGTTCTTTTTATATAAACGGTGGTGTTGTTGACGTTAAGCCCTTTGACACCAAAGAAAACTATCGAATAAGCTTTCTAGAAAGCGACTGTAAAATATACACGGTAAACAAAGATACAAATACTATTGTCGCTCAAGTTCAAAAGGTTGCGCTTTTTCCAAAAAGCTTTGAAAAAACAATTTCTCCTATCGATCTGCTCCAAGAAACCCACATAGTTTCAAAATACAGCTCTGGGTCTCTCTTTTTAGGCAAAAAACCGCTTAAACATATAAATGTTAACTTAAAAGTGGTTGATTTTCACGGGTTTATAAAAAAACAAATTAAAAACTGCTTTTATTTTAATTTTAATTCAGAGGTTGGTTTTCTTTATAAAAATAACCTTTTTTTACCCTCGTGGTTTAAAGAAAAAAACATCAGTCGAGATATTGCAAGACAAAGACCCTCTATTGATGGGGCCGGGGCTTTAATTATTGGGTCTATTTATGTGCATGAAGACTTTGGTCTTTGCCAGTTCACGGGAAT
>PANV01000027.1 GCA_002707765.1 Fidelibacterota bacterium | reverse complement strand
CCTGAAGCAGAAGCAGCTCCTGAAGCAGAAGCAGCTCCTGAAGCAGAAGCAGCTCCTGAAGCAGAAGCAGCCCCAGAATCAGAGGCAGCTCCAGAGGCAGAAGTAGCTCCTGAAGCAGAGGCAGCCCCAGAGGCAGAAGTAGCTCCTGAAGCAGAGGCAGCCCCAGAGGCAGAAGCAGCCCCAGAGGCAGAAGTAGCTCCTGAAGCAGAAGCAACTCCTGAACCAGAAGTAGCTCCAGAAGTAGAGGCGGCTCTAGAATCAGAGTCAGCCCCTGAAGCAGAAGCAACTCCTGAACCAGAAGTAGCTCCAGAAGCAGAGGCAGCTCCAGAATCAGAGTCAGCTGCAGAAGCTGCAGATTCAGATACTGAACCAGATGATGATAGTAAAATCTCAGATGAACAGAAAAAATAATTTAAACTGATATAAATCATTAGGAGTTAAAATGGAAAAGTTACTAGAAGATATTGTTAAGACAATTGTAGATAAACCAGATGAAGTTAAGGTTGAAGTTAATGAAAGTGAAAATACAATTGTTTATGAACTTAATGTTGGAGATGGAGATTTAGGCAAGGTAATTGGTAAAAAAGGAAGAAATGTTAATGCCATAAGAACATTGCTTTCAGCGTCTAATGCAAAAGAAGGTGGTAAAAGAGCTATTTTAGAAATAATTGAATAGTAATTCTAAACACTCCTTAGATAATTTTATACCAATAGGTAAAATAATTAAGCCTAAAGGTTTAAATGGTGAAGTAAAAGTTTTTTTATATAATATAGATTCAAATTCAGTTAAAGAAGATATAAATTTTTTTATTAATAGTAAAAAAGAATGTTTTGATTCTTACAAATTGGAAAGGTCTTATAAAACATCAAATTATCACTTATTAAAATTTCATGATATTGATGATAGAGATGAAGCCTTTAATATTTGTGATAAAAAGCTTTATGTACTTAGAGAAGATTTAAATGGTGCCAAGGGTACGTATCTTGTTGATTTAATAGGTTTTTTTGTTAAGAATGAATTTGATAAAAATTGTGGTAAAGTAATTGATGTAATTAATTTGCCCACAAATAATGCATTATTGATAAATTGTAATAATAAAGAAATAATGATTCCAATTATTGATCAATTTATTGAGCTTTTTGATTATGACAATGAGGTCATTGTAGTAAAAAATTCGAGTGTTTTTTTGGAAGAATGTTAGAAATTTTTATCATAACACCATTTCCTGATTTTTTTAAGCCAATTTTAAATCAGAGTATGTTTAAAAAATCAGTTGAAAGAGATTCCGTTAAATATAATATTATTAATTTATTCGATTTTTTACCAAAGATGGAGTCAAGATTAGATGATTATCCTTTCGGTGGAGGAGAAGGTATGATAATGAAGTTGGAACCAATTTTTAAAGCATATGAAAGTTTGGATTCCAAAAATTCTAGAGTTATTTTTCCTTCTCCAGATGGAAAAATGTTTAATCAAAACATTGCAAATGAATTATCTAAAGAGAAAAAATTAGTTTTTATTTGTGGTCATTATAAAGGTATTGACCAAAGAGTTAGGAATGAGATTGTAACTGATGAAATTTCTATAGGAGATTACGTATTATCTAACGGTGAATTACCAGCTATAATTATGATTGATTCAATTATGCGCTTAGTGCCTGGAGTTCTCAATGATTATAAATCAGCTGAAACTGATTCTTTTTCATCTGATTTGTTGGATGGGCCCCATTATACAAGGCCAAGAGAATATTGTGGTTTAAAAGTTCCAAATGTTTTATTATCAGGTAATCACAAAGAGATAGAAAACTGGTTTTTAAAAGAGAGAATTAATAAAACTAAAAAAAATAGAATGGATTTATATAAAAAATATAAATCCAAAAATTGTGGAGAAGAAAATGAATAAAATTTTAGAATCTACCAAGGATTTGATGAAAAATGACATACCTGTATTTAGATCAGGAGATACGCTTGCAGTAGGTGTTAAAGTTATTGAAGGCGAAAAGTCAAGAATCCAAATGTTTGAAGGTGTAGTAATTGCTATTTCTTCTGGTTCAGGACTAGCTAAAACTTTTACTTTAAGAAAAGTTTCAAATGGAGTGGGTGTTGAAAGAGTTTTCCCAATGCACTCTCCAAATTTGGATAGCATTAAAGTTGTTAAAAAAGGTAAAGTTAGAAGAGCTAAATTATACTATTTACGTGGTAGACAAGGAAAAGCAGCGAAAATTAAAGAAATAATTAGTTAACTTTTTTTTAAATAATACTAAAAGCTTTCATGTCTAAATAATTTATCATGAGAGCTTTTTTTATATAAAATGAAAAATACACAAAATAATCTTAAGAAATTAATTGATATAGGAATAGCATTATCAAAAGAAAAAAATATAAATATTCTTTTAGAAATGATATTAAATGAAGCTAGAATCATCTCAAATTCAGATGGTGGAACAGTATATTTATTAACTGAGGATAATAAAAAATTAAACTTTGAAATAATGCAAACTGAATCTCTAGGAATTAAGTTCGGAGGTTCTTCAATACCAGTTCCTGAATCTATTTACCCGGTAAAACTTTATAATGATGATGGTACAAAAAATTTAAATAATGTTTCTGCTGTTTGTGCATTAACTGGAAAAACAATAAATATTAAAAATGCTTATAATAATGATGAATATGATTTTTCAGGTGTAAAAGGTTTTGATGAAAAACATAATTATCATTCTAAGTCTTTTTTGAACGTTCCTTTAAAAAATCATAAAGATAAAGTTATTGGAGTACTTCAATTGCTTAATGCACAAAAAAAAGATGAAATAGTGTCTTTTTCAGAAGAATTAGTTGATCTAGTTGAAGCCCTAAGTTCTCAAGCCTCCGTTGCTTTAACAAATCAACTTTTAATAAATGAACAAAAAAAATTATTTAGATCATTTATAAAATTAGTTGTAGATGCTCTTGATAATAAAGATCCTGTTACAGGAGGGCATTGTAACAGAGTGCCTTTAATATCCATGATGATTGCAGATTATATTAACTCAGATGTTGATGATATCTATAAAGATTTTTCTTTCTCAGATGATGAAATGGATGAACTTTACGTTGCAGCATGGTTGCATGATTTTGGAAAAGTAGCCACACCAGATCACATTATGAATAAATCTACTAAGCTACAAGGTTTATATGATAAAATAGACCAGGTTAAGTTACGTTTTGAAATTCTTAAAAGAGATATTATGATTGACATGTATGAAAAAAAATCAGGCAAGCTTGATCAGACAACTATTAGTGATAAACTAAATAAGGTTAAAAATGATTTTATTTTTTTAGAAAAGTCAAATTTAGGTGGTGAATATATGTCCAAAGAATTACAGGACAAGGTACATGAAATAGCTAAAAATAAAATAACAATAGATAATGAGTTGCTACCAATTCTATCAGAGAAAGAAGTAGATTTTTTAACTATTTCTAAAGGTACTTTGTCTGAAGAGGATAGACAGATTATGGAAAATCATGTTTCACTTAGCTATGAGTTACTTGATAAGCTTCCTTATCCAGAACATTTAAAACAAGTACCCTTCTATGCGGGTTGTCATCATGAAAAATTAAATGGAGAAGGCTATCCAAATGGATATAAAGAAGAGCAACTTCCATTGCAGGCTCGTATNATTGCTATTGCTGATGTTTTTGAAGGATTGACTGCTCCTGATAGACCATATAAAAAACCTTATAAACTTTCTAANGCTNTAAAAATNTTAAAATTTATGGTAAATGATGGNGAAATNGATCCAANNCTTTTTAGNTTATTAATTACTAAAAAATTATATCTGAAATATGCTCATGAAAATCTTGATTCAGAACAAATTGATNTAATTGATGAGAAAGAATTATTAANNTAATTTTTATTTTCNANTTATAAATATGAAGAAAAATAAAACTCAAGAATTNTTAAAAGAGATACCATCTGTAGATTNTNTTATTCANNATTTTAAAAAGAAATATATAATAAATTTTCATTTTTCATTATTAAAAAAAATAATTANCANTGAAATTAAATTNTTAAAATCTGAAATCATAAATGAAAAAAAATCAANAAATNTGAAAGAAGTACTGTTTTNTAGGATTAATGNAAAAGTAANAAATCGATTAAATAATAGTNTAGATNCAGTTATNAATGGTACAGGAATTGTACTCCATACAGGACTTGGAAGAGCTCCAATNGACAANAATATTTTAAATAGGGTTTTNGANAATATATANCCATATAGTAATNTAGAATTTAATATTGAAAAAAATAAGAGAGGTGAGAGAAATGATCATCTTTCATATTTANTAAATTCTATTTTAGGTTCNGATTCTTCNATTATTGTTAATAATAATGCNGCAGCTGTTTTATTAGCTCTGAATTCTTTAGCTGAAAAGAAAGAAGTTATTATAAGNAGAGGTGAATTAGTTGAAATTGGTGGTTCATTTAGAATTCCTGATGTAATAAACAAAGCAAATTGNNAAATGGTAGAAGTTGGTACAACAAATAAAACACATTTAAAAGATTTTGAGAATGCAATNAATGATCNAACAGGATTGATTATGATAGCTCATACNAGTAATTATAGAGTAGTTGGATTTACAGANTCAGTAGANNTCAAAGATTTAATTAATCTTGGNAAAAAGAAAAAAATNCCTGTTTTTATTGATATAGGAAGNGGAGCTTTTATANACTACGAAAAATTTGGCNTACCAAAAGAAAAATTAGTTCAAGATTATATTAAGATGGGAATTGATTTAATATCTTTTAGTGGNGATAAACTTCTTGGAGGCATACAATCTGGTTTTATTTGTGGTAAAAAAAATAGTATAAAAAAATTACATGATAANCCAATGTATAGGGCACTTAGATGTGATAAGGTNACAATTAGTTTAATGGAAAATATTTTAAGAACATATATNGATAAAGATAAAATCAATAGTGATAATTTAGTTTTTAAATTATTGACTAGAGATAGAAANAANTTGAATGTCATTGGACAAAATATTTTAANCTCANTANCTAAAAAAACNTTAAAGAAATANGAAATTTCATTAGTTGATTCTTTTGTTCAGGCGGGAAGTGGATCATTGCCTGTTAAAAATATTGAAAGCAANGCACTTAGATTTAAATCAGAAGAATTTAAAGCAAGTGAAATTTCATTTAAATTTAGAAAATCAAAATTTCCAACTATTGGTTACATTAAAAATCAAAANTTTTNTATTGACCTCAAAGCAATTCCTGAAAATCAAGTTCAAAACCTAATTGAATCTATANAGTATTGTCTTATTTAAATCAAAATATAATAGGGATTTCTGGACANATAGACCATGGTAAAACTTCTATTGTAAAAGCTTTGACTGGAACTAATACTGATAATCTTAAAGAAGAACTCAGTAGAGGTATGACAATAAATATAGGTTTTGCATTTTTAAATGATAATATAACAATAATTGATGTTCCNGGTCATGAAAAGTTTATTAAAAATATGGTTACAGGAGTANATTCAATAAATTACGCTTTACTTGTTATTGCAGCAGATGATGGNATTATGCCACAAACTATTGAGCATTTTGAAATTTTAAAATTACTTAATATTAAAGATGGATCAATNATTATTAATAANATAGATAATGTAGATGATGATTGGNTAGAATTAGTAGAAAGTGAAATAAAAGATTTTGTTAAAGATTCATTTTTANAANATAANACTATNCATAAAGTATCNNCAATTAATGGTNATGGTATAGATNANTTGAAAAATTTTTTNATAGATTATAANTATAAAAGCAATAANAGTAACAGNTCTATTNCNAGACTTTTTGTNGATAGAGTNTTTAAATCAAAAGGGTTTGGNTCTATTGTAACTGGAACATTAATTTCAGGTACTTTNAGTNTTGATGATCAACTTAAAATTTTACCGCAAAATAAAAATATTAAAATTAGAGGTTTACAAACTCATAATAAATCTGTNAATCAACTATNTCAAGGTGATAGGTGTGCAATTAATATTCATTCATTGGAAAAAATAAATATTAANAGAGGTNATCATATTTCTNNTAATTCNTTTTTTAANAATCANGATTCTGNTATTGTAAAATTNAGNNTATTANAAAAATTTCAAAAAAAAATTAAACATAATGAAAGAATTAGATTTTATTTAGGNACACAAGAAGTAATGGCTAGAATTCAAATTTATAAAAATGCACTAAATTCGGATAATAATTTCGCAATTATTAGATTTGAAAATGCTATAGTAGCATCAATTAATGATTATTTCATTATAAGGAAATATTCACCATTAGTTACAATAGGAGGAGGTAAGGTTGTTGATTTTAATGTTTCTAAAAAATGGAAAGATAATAAGAAACATTTGCAAAGTTTATCTGAAACAAAAAATTATTATGATAGATTGCAGGTTATAATAAATCATAAAGGGAAAAATCCATTTAATTTAAAAACATTAAGTAATTATTTAAATATTTCTCAGGTAGAACTTAAGATTGAATTAGAAAAAAATAATAATTTCTTAATAATTGATAATTTTTGGATTCTTACAAATTTACAATACAAAAAAATACAATTATTAATTATAGATTTTTTTAAAAAATTTCATTTTAATAATCCTTACAAGCAAGGAGTAATTAAAGATCAAATCTCTAAAACTTTAGATATTTGTGATGATTTTTTAGATATTATTTTAGATCAATTTCTGAATAAAAATTTAATAAAAAGTAAAAATCATTTATGGTCAAAATATGAATTTGAAATAAAAGTTTCCAAAAAAAATCAGAAACTTATGGAAAAAATTATAAGTATAGTTTTTGATTTTGGATTAGAAGCAATAAGTATTGGTGAATTAGCTAAAGAAGTTAATCAAGATGAAAAAGAATTAAAAAAAATTTTAGGAATTTTAATTTCTGAAAATAAAATTGTTTTGATTAATAGTAAATTTTTATTTGATAAAAGGCATATTGAATTATTAATTGATAGTGTTAAAAAATATTTTTCTAAAAATGAATCTTTAGATATTAAATCATTTAAAGAGTTAACTAAAACATCTCGAAAATTTTCGGTTCCATTATTAGAATTTTTAGATAAGAGTGAAATAACATATAGAATAGGTAATGCAAGAAAAATCAGAACATAAAGAAAAAAAATCGACTCCTGTTATGAGACAGTTTTGGGATGCAAAAAAATCTCATCCTGATTCAATAATGCTGTTTAGAATGGGTGATTTTTATGAAACCTTTGATGAAGATGCAAAAATTACATCTGATATTCTTGGCCTTGCATTAACGAAGAGGTCAAACGGAGCTGCTTCTTCTGTACCACTAGCAGGATTTCCGTATCATTCATTAGATCAGTATTTGCATAAGTTACTTTTAAATGGTTATAAGGTAGCAATTTGTGAACAAGTTGAAGACCCTAAGTTAGCTAAGGGAATTGTCAAGAGAGAGGTTGTTGAAGTATTATCACCAGGGACAGCGATAGCAGAAAAATTTCTAGATCAAAAAGAAAATAATTTTTTATGTAGTATGAATTTTTTAAAAAATAAAATTTCATTCTCAATTTTAGATTATTCAACGGGAGAATTTAGTGCTGGTCAAATTGATCATAAAGAAATATATGATATTATTACCAAATACAAAATTAGTGAAATAATACTTCCTGAAAAACAAAAGCCAATCATTGATAATTTTAAAATCAATAATGTTTTAGTAACTACTTTCAATGATTGGATTGCTGAACCCAAAAGATGCTATGAAAGTTTGTTGGAACATTTTGGTACAAGAACCCTTAAAGGTTTTGGCTTTGACAAAAAAGATTCTGCCTTAATTTCAGCTGGATGTGCATTAGAATACGTTAAAAACAATTATTTTGGTAGAGTAGAACATATTACTTCGATGTCAAAAATTAAAGATGATGAAAGTATGAAAATCGATTCATCTACATTAAAAAATTTAGAAATTTTTCAATCTTTTTTTGATAAAAGTGTTAAAGGTACACTTATTGATTCGATTGATTATACGCAAACTTCTATGGGATCTCGTTTATTATCGAGTCATATAGCCAAACCATTATTATCTTCATCTAAAATCAATAATAGATTAAAAATGATAGATGAATATATAAAGTTTTGTTTGAACGAAAATTTTTTTGAAAAAAAATTAAAAAATATTTCAGATATACCTAGAATAGTTTCAAAAATTTCTACAAAAAAATCTAATCCAAGAGACTTTATAAATTTGTCTGAATCATTAAGTTCAATACTAGAAATTAAGCAACATACTCAAAAAACAAAAAAAATAAAAAAAATGTTTTTAGAAGTTAAAAACGTCAAAATAATAACTAGTAAAATAAATAAAATTTTAAAACCAGATGCTCCTGTTAATATGAATAAAGGTGGATATGTTAATTTAGGAGTTTCTAATGAACTGGATGATTTAAGACTAATTTCAGAAAATGCAAACAAGTGGTTAGTTAATTATCAGCTAAATTTACAGAACGAATCAAATATACCAAGTTTAAAAATTGGTTATAATAAAGTTTTTGGGTATTATATAGATGTAACAAAAACACACGTAAAAAAAATACCAGAATATTTCATAAGGAAGCAAACATTAACTAATAGCGAAAGATATTTTACAGAAGAACTTAAAGATTATGAAGAAAAAATATTATCTGCATCTGATAAAATTATTCAATTAGAAAATGAAATTTTCGATAAACTCACTTCATTCATTTTAAATTACATAAAAGACATTCAAGAAAATTCAAAAATTATTGCAAAATTTGATGTTATTGCTTCTCACGCAATAAACGCAAATAAAAATAATTACATAAAACCAAATATAAATACTAAATCAACAGCATATGAGATATATGGCTCAAGGCATCCTGTGATTGAAAAAATATTACCTAATAATGAAAAATTTATAACAAATGATTTACATTTAAATAAAAAAAATCATATTGCTATAATAACAGGTCCAAATATGGCTGGTAAAAGTACATTTTTAAGACAAATTGGCTTAATCTCGATTCTTGCACAAATAGGCTCTTATGTTCCAGCAAAAAAGGCATTTATCCCAATAATAGATCAATTATTTACTAGAGTAGGTGCAAGTGATAATCTTGCAAAAGGCGAATCAACTTTTTTAGTTGAAATGAATGAAACTGCAAATATATTAAATAATGCTACATCCAAAAGTTTAATTATACTTGATGAAATTGGTAGAGGAACTTCAACATATGACGGTTTATCACTTGCGTGGTCTATAACAGAATACATTCATAATAATCCTTTAGTTAAAGCCAATACTTTATTTGCAACTCACTATCATGAGTTAATTCAATTAGCTAATGATTTGCCTGATGCATTTAATTTAAATATATCCGTAAAAGAGTATAATGAAGAAATAATATTTTTAAGAAAAATCGTTGAAGGAGGGGCAAGTAAAAGCTACGGTATAAATGTTGCAAAAATGGCTGGTTTACCCAAGCATGTAATAGATAGATCTAAAGAATTATTAGCCCATTTGACAAAAAATGAAGGAAAAAAAGATTCTTCTATTCATCAAGGGGAACTTTTTAAACCAGGAGATATTTTATTAGATGAGTTAAGTAAAATTAATGTTGAAAATATTTCTCCTATTCAAGCACTAAACATTCTAAACTCTTTAAAAGAAAAAATTAAAAATGATGTTTAGATTTAAGTTTTATTGTTTTCTTTTATTTTTTTCTTATTTGATTTCATCAACTGATAATTTATTTGGGATAATATCTTCATCAAGGAATGTAGGTATTGGAAGTATACACATAAGTTCTGATAATATTAGCAGTATTTTTGATGGGCCAATATTTAAAAATAAAATAGATAAAACTATCTTTTTTTCAACAGGTAAATATGGTGATTTATTTAATGTTTATCATTTTTCCTCTAATATTTATAATGATGATATCTCAAATTTATCAATTGGTATTGTTAGAAGAGAAATTAGTGATATTTTTAATACTCAGTTACTTGTCCAAGAAGGTGTATATCCTAGTCTTGAAAATCTAAATTATGATAATATTTATAGTTATTCGGACAGTGAAACTGGTATGTTAATTTCATATAACAAATTTTTAAATAGTAATTTTATCATTAATTTAAATTTCAAACCAATATTTCATCAGATTGATAATATTAATGCAGTTGGTTCATCTTTTGATTTGAGATATTTATTTTTTTTAAATGATCTAAAATTAATGTTAGCAGTTGATAATATTTTATCATTTAAAAAGTGGGATACTGGAACATTTGAAAAAAATAATATTGATGGTTTTATATCAATTGAAAAAAAAATTAACGATTTATCAACTATTTTTACAGAACTAAATATTGTTGATGGATTTAAAATTGGTTATGAATTAAAAATTCAAAATAATATTTTTATTAGAATCGGTAAAAATGATGCTAATAGTTCATTTGGCTTAGGCTTTAATCTTTCAAATATTAAATTGGATTATGCATATATTAAGAATGAGAATAATTTTTTACATGATTCTCATAGGTTGGGATTTAACTTTAATTTGCAGAAGGAATTATAAAATTAATATCTTGCAAAAATTTTTTAAATATATTAAAATGTAGACCTTTAAAAATAAAGCCAAATTTATATTAATGATTACAAGTATGACAGGATATAGTAGACTTGAAAAAGTTATAGGAGATTTTAACTTGCAAATTGAAATCAGGTCATTGAATAGTAGATATATTGAAATTGTTCCAAAAATAGATGAGTTCTTAATAGAATATGAAACAGATTTTTTAGATTTAATTAAAAAAGAATGCAAAAGAGGGAAAATATATTTTTCTATTAATCTCAAAAAAATCTCTTTTAAATCCGATTCCTTAAATATAAATAAGGATAAGATTAAAATTTATTTAGAAGGTATTGAGAAAATTAAGAAAGAAATAAAGTCTAACGAAATGGTATCCTTAGAATATTTTTTGAAAATTCCTGATGTTTTTGAATATTCAAATAAAATTAAAATGCCAAAAAAGAAAATTATTTTAGATAGCTTGAAAGATGCTTTAGTTAATTTTAAAAAATATAGAATTAAAGAAGGTACTTTTATTAAAAAAGATATTTTATTAAAAATAAAAATTATTAATAAAGAAATGAAAAAAATTATTAGATTATCAGCAGGTAATTCAAAGAAAGAATTGAATAGAATTAAAGAAAAGATTTCAAATCTAATTTCTAATACAGAAATAGCAGAGGAAAGATTATTACAGGAAGTTGCAATTATTCTAGAAAAAAAAGATATTAATGAAGAATTATCTAGGTTAAATGGTCATTTAGAATTACTTCAAGATTTCATTTTGAGTAATGAGGACATTGGTAAAAAAAGTAATTTTTTATTACAAGAAATTAACAGAGAAGTTAATACCATTGGATCAAAAGTTGATAATTTAGAAACTAAACACTTAGTTGTGAGTATAAAAGAGAAAGTAGAACAAATTAGGGAACAAGTACAAAATATATTATGAGTAAAGGTAAATTAGTAATATTATCTGCGCCTTCTGGAACTGGAAAAACTTCCATTTGTAAAGAACTTTTATCAAGGAATAAAAGTTGGGAATTCTCAGTTTCAGCTACTACAAGGCCAAAGAGAAAAAATGAGATTGATGGACAAGATTATGTATTTATGGATATTAAACAATTTGAACATAAACAAAATTTTGGTGAATTCCTTGAGTGGGAATTTGTACATGGAAATAGGTATGCAACACCTATAGAACCGATAGAAAATGCTATTGAAAACAATAAAGTAATTTTACTTGATATTGATGTTAAAGGAAGTATGAATATTATAGAAGAATTTGAAGAGAATGTCATTTCAATTTTTATTGAACCACCTGGGTTCAATAACGAAGAAAAAATTGAGATTTTAACTGATAGATTAAGTAAAAGAGGTCAATCAGATACTCTGATTAATCAAAGATTAAAAAGATTTGAATTAGAAATGGGTTACAAAGAAAAGTTTAAATTTCATTTCATCAATGATAATTTTAATAAGACAACAGATAAAATTGAAAAGAAAATTAAGGAGTTAATTAAAAAATGAATATCAAAGCGATTCAGTTAAAAAAGTTTCTTAAGAAATCTGATTCATTATATAAAAATATTATGATAGCATCATTAAGAGCAAGACAAATCATTGATGATAGATTTCAAGATTTCACAATTGAAGAAGATATTGAAGATTCAGATCAATTGGAGGAATTATTAGAAGATGTTGATTACAATGTAGCAAAACCTATTTCAGTTGCTACATCTGAATTTATGAATGATGAACTTGATTGGCGAACACCTGAAGAAGAATCAGATATATAATTTATTAGAATTATATAGAGATTTATATGGTGAGTATGTTCATCTCAAAGTAAATAAAGATAGTAATTGTCAATTTGATTCTATTAATCATGAAGTTTCAAATAAAATTTTTTTAGGTAAAAAAACTAATTCTTTCGAAAGTTATCTTAGTCTAATTCCATTATCTAGTAGAAAAAAAAATATTTTTTTTAGTTTGGGATCAACTGATTCAAAAATAATTTTTATTTGTAAATCAATTTTTACTACTCAGAATAATATAGAATTTGAGTTTACAGGTGAAAACGGAAAACTTTTTGATAAAATGTTAAGTGCGATAGGTCTAAATAGAAAAGATATTTGTATGTATAGTTTATTAAATTCATATGATAAGACTGCAAGTAAAAATAGTGATGAAGGAGTTTACGATTTTACTAAAAATATTAGAAGTATTATTAGCTCATATGAAAAAAAAATTATTGTTTTTATGGGTAGAATAAATTTTTTAGATAAAGATATTTTTAGTGCAAATAGTTATGGAATTATTGAATCTTTTGCGCCATCTGAACTAATAGCTAAACCCGAATTTAAAAAAAGAGCTTGGAATGATTTTAAATTAATCAGAGAAAAATATTTAAATGCCTGAAATTAAAGAAAATAAAAATTTAAGAGTTTCTCCAAATATTGTAGAGGCTGAAGCAGCTGTTCTTGGATGTATATTAATAAATTCTGAATCTATGTCACAAGCGATGCAGATTGTCAATGAAAAAGATTTTTATAATCCTTCAAATGCTACTATTTATGAAAATATGTTGTTACTATTTGAGAGCAATAAGACTATAGATTATGTAAGTGTAATTGAACAATTAAAGAAAAATAATAAATTAAAAGAAGTCGGTGATGCGTACTACATTACAGGATTAACAGAACAAGCTCCATCAACTCAAAACGTTGAGTATTATGCAAAGCTTGTTAAAGAAAAATCAATTCTTAGAAATATTATTAATGTTGCTAGTAACATATCAAATGAAGCTTATCAAGATCAAGGTGATGTTACTGAAATTCTGGATAAAGCTGAACAAACTTTATTTTCATTATCTAAAGATGCTGATAAAGGTAGATTTAAAGAAATTAATCCTATCTTACATGATGTTTTAGATAACTGGAGCAATAGAAAAGAGGGTAGCTTAACTGGAGTTCCGTCATCTTTTATTGATCTTGATAATATGTTATCTGGATTTCAAAAATCAGACTTAATAATCCTAGCTGGAAGACCTTCTATGGGTAAAACAGCTCTTGCTTTAAATTTTGGTAGAAATATAGCAGTGAACCACAAACTAAAAGTTGGCTTTTTTAGTTTAGAAATGTCAAGCAAACAATTAGTTGAAAGGTTAATTACTTCTGAAGCAAAAGCAGATAGTCATCTTGTTAGAACGGGAAAGTTACCTAAAAATGAATGGAGAAAATTATCTGAAGCTGCTTCTATTTTATCAGAGTCAAATGTATATATTGATGATTCTGCTGATTTAAATATTATGGAATTAAGAGCAAAAGCTAGACAACTCAAAGCTGAAAAAGATATAGATATACTTTTTATTGATTATATCCAATTGTTACATGCACCCCAGAAATCAGAGAGTAGACAGCAAGAAATATCATATATTTCAAGGTCATTAAAAGCACTTGCTAAAGAGTTAGATATCCCAATTGTGGCTCTTTCTCAGCTGTCTAGAGCAGTTGAGTCTAGAACAGATCATAGGCCTATAATGTCAGATTTAAGAGAAAGTGGTGCAATTGAACAAGATGCTGATGTTGTCATGTTTATATACAGAAAGTATGTATATTCTAAGTCAGAGGAGGATGAAGGTCTTGCTGAAATTATTTTATCAAAACATAGAAATGGACCAACTGGTACTGTAAAAGTTTCTTTTACTGATAAATATGCTAAATTTGATAACCTAGATATTGTACATTCTGATTACGAAATGCCATCTTAAGAATAAATTTTTATGGTTTTAGAAAATCTTAAAAATTTAATTTCTGTTAATTCTAATAAATATCCCAATGAATTTCAAAAAATTTTAGAAGCATTTAATGATGAATATACAATAAATGAGCAAGATGTAAATTTGCTATGGTCAGCCTATAAATTCGGTGATTATGCTCATAAAGGTCAAAAAAGAAAATCAGGAAAACCTTATTTTACTCATTGTGTTGAAGTTTGTATTCAATTAATTCATTGGCATATGGATATTGATACTTTAGTTGCAGGTCTTCTTCATGATACAATTGAAGATACACCTGTAAAAAAAATAGATTTAGAAAAAAAATTTAATAAAGATATAGCTCACTTAGTTGCAGGTGTATCGAAACTTTCTGGTATTAAATTTAAAGACTATAAACATAAACAAGCTGAAAACTTGATGAAAATGTTCTTAGCAGTTGCTAAAGATTTAAGAGTTATAATTATAAAATTTTCAGATAGATTACATAATATGAAGACTTTAGACTCATTACCTAAAGAAAAACAAATTAGAATATCTCAAGAAACTAAAGATTTATATGCTCCACTTGCTCATAGATTAGGAATGAATGAACTTAAAATGGATTATGAGAATTTAGTTCTTAAATATGTTGATAATAATTCTTACAAAAATATAAAAAAGAAGATTAATACAACAAATAAAGTTAGAAATAAATTTATTGAAGAATTTATAAAACCAATTCAATCTAACCTGTTAACTTTTTCTATTAATGCAAAAGTTTTTGGTAGAGCTAAACATTACTATTCTATTTATAGAAAAATGAATTTACAGTCTAAAAAATTTAATGAGCTTTATGATCTTTTTGCTATAAGAATAATTGTTGATAAAATTGAAGAATGTTACTCAGTTCTTGGAATTGTACATCAGATTTATACACCAATGCAGGAGAGATTCAAAGATTATATAGCTACCCCTAAAAGTAACGGATATCAATCTATTCATACAACCGTTTTTGGAAAAAATGAAAATATTATTGAGGTTCAAATTAGAACAAAATCAATGGATAGATTAGCTGAGGTTGGTGTTGCTGCACATTGGATATATAAAGAATCAGGTCATAGAGTTAAGCATGTAGCAAATAATAAAATGAATGTTTATATTGAGTGGTTGAGAAATTTAGTTGAAGTAATTAAATCTGAGGATAAAGATCCAAATGAGTTGCTTGAATTATTAAAAATTGATTTATTTGAAGATGAAATTTTTGTTTTCACACCAAAAGGTGAAGTTCATCAATTAAAAAAAGGTTCAACTCCAATAGATTTTGCTTTTTCTATCCATACTCAGATAGGATTAAAATGTTCTGGAGCTAAAATAGAAGATAAGATAATTCCTTTAAACTCGGAATTGAAAAATGGAGATACTGTAAAAATTATAACTTCTCCAAATCATATGCCGAACCAAGCTTGGCTCAAAGTTGTAAGAACTACAAAAGCAATAACGCATATTAAAAGATTTTTGAAAAAAGAAGAAGAGACCAAGAGTATTGAGCTTGGAAAAGAAATACTTGAAAAATCATTAAGAAAAATAAAAAAAGTAAAGTTGTTTAGAACAATTGAAAAAAATCCTGAAAAAATGGGTTATAATAATTCAGATTTAATTTATTCTAATTTTGCTAAAGGGAAGCATACTTTTAAGGAAATATTAGAAAAATATGATATTATTTTAGATGAGTTAGATCTAGTTTCTGATAATAAACAGGATACTTTAACTCAAAAATTCATAAGAAGAGCTAGGGGTATTGCTAAAGGAGTTAAAGTCGGTGGTATTGATAATGCAATGATATCTTTTCCAAAATGCTGCAGTCCTATTCCTGGAGATAAAATTATTGGTTACATTACTAAAGGAAAAGGTGTGAGCGTTCATAGGACAAATTGTTCAAATGTACCGATTAAGCAAAGCAGAGATAGGTTTATTGATGTTGAATGGGATTTAAAAGGCACCAATATGTTTTTAGTAAGATTAAAAATTGTTTTTGAAGATAGAAAAGACCTTCTTAAAGATTTAACAGAATCAACATCATCTTTAAAAATTAATATAAAGAGTGTTGATATTAGTGCACATGATGGTTTGGCCACTTGCTTAATGATTCTTGAAGTTAAAAATATAAAAGAATTTAATGTTTTACAGCAAAAGATAATTAATACAATTAATCCAATTAAATTAGATAGAATGTAGTATGGATTCGAAAACCTATAATAAAAAAAGTTTAGTAAAAAAAGTATCTTCAAAGTTAAATATGAGCAAATCTGAATCAATAATTTTAGTAGATTGTGTCCTTGATTCATTTAAAGAAATTTTTTTTGAAGATGGGAATCAAAAAAGAATTGAAATAAGAAATTTTGGTATTTTTAAAGTTTTAAATACAAAAAAAAGAGAAAATGCAAGAAATCTCATCACAAATGAGCAGGTAACAATACCAAGTAGAAAAAAAATAGTTTTTAAAGCTGGAAAAAATATTTTAAAACAGTTAAATAAAAAGTCAAAGTAGTAATTTGAAAAGAATTCTAGCATTAGATTATGGTCAGAGAAAAATAGGAGTAGCTATTTCAGATCCTTTAAAAATTATTGCTAAGCCGTTAATGGTAATAATTAATTCTAGTTATAAAAATGTCCTTGATGAAATTAATAAGTTAATTGATGAATTTCAGATAGAAACAATTGTAATTGGTATGCCAATTACCCTTAAGAATAAGTACTCAAAACAAACAAAAATAGTCATTGAATTTGTAAAATTTTTACAAAAAAACTTGAAAATTAATATTGAAACTTATGATGAGAGATTAACATCTCAAATGGCACAAAAAATTCTAGTTAGCCAAGGTATTAAGACAGGTCATAATAAACAAGAAATTGATAAAGTTTCAGCGGCAATTTTTTTGCAAAATTTTTTAGATGATTCTTCTAAATAACTATACTTCAGTTTTATTTTCTGCTGTGCTAGTTGGTCTTTCTCAGCATTATAATAATTTAGGTTTTTTAAGTTGGTTTGGCTTAGTTCCCTTTTTAAGTATCATCTTCAAAGAAAATAATTTTTATAATCTTATAAAGTTTTCATTTATTTGGGGAATAACTTATCATTTGATAGTTGTTTTTTGGCTTACTACAAACATTGGTACAACTCCTTTAGTTGCTTTTGTAATAATGATTGTAACAGTTTTGATTTTATCATTTAATACTACCTTAATTATTTTAATATGGTATCCTATAAGAAAATTTATTCCAAGTTTTAGTTTTATTTTTTTTCCCATAACATGGGTAGTTGTAGAGTTTATAAGGTCGTATGGATTACTTGGTTTTCCTTGGGTTTCTCTAGCTAATTCTCAAACTAAATATCTCTATTTAATCCAAAATGTTGAGTATGTTGGAATTTACGGTATTTCATTTTGGATAATTTTATTAAATATTTTTTTCCATAGGATTATTTTTAGAAAGCAAGACTTTAAGAATATAATTTTCCTAATTATTCTCATATTACCATGGTTTTCAGGTAATATAATTATTAATAAGTATGATGAGAATTCATTTAAATCAAATGAGACACTTGAAACATTAATTATTCAGCCAAATATTGGTTTAGTCGAAAAGAGAGATTTTGATAAAAATCAATCTAATATGAAGAGTTTAATTGATTCAACATTAAAAAATATTTCAACTTCAACTAAATTAGTTGTATGGCCTGAATCAGCAATGCCTTATCAATCAATTCAAAATAGAGGCGTTAGAAATTTTTTAAATAAAAATTTATTCATAGAAAATCTGAATTTGTTGACAGGAAATATAATTTATACTGATAGTGATTATTTTAATTCTTCAGTTTTAATTAATAAGCAGGGTATTTTGGGTATATATAATAAAAGACAACTTGTCCCTCTTGCAGAGCATTTCCCTTTTTCTAGTATTTTTAAATCTTTAAGAAATATTAATATTGGTCAAGCTAATTTTTCAAAAGGAGATAAAGATTTTGTGTTTGATTTGGATGGCTATCGTTTTGCATCTTTAATATGTATAGAGTCTACTTTTCCAGAAATTAATAGAAGGCATGCTAATTTAGATATTGATGCACTTATTTACTTAGTAAATGACGGGTGGTATCTAAATAATCCAGAACCTATGCAACATGCTCGTCAGTCTATTTTTAGAGCGATTGAAAATAGATTACCAGTTATTAGGTGTGCTAATACAGGAATATCACAAATAGTTAATCCCTTAGGGATAATAGAAAATAAAATTGTTTTAAATAATTTTGGAACAATGAGCTATAGTATAATTAAAAATAATAACGAAAAAACCTTTTATACTAAGTATGGTAATGTTTTTTCATTAGTGCTATTAGTTTTACTGTTAATAGTTTTATTTTTATCAATAGTTAATTATAAAAAAAATGAATAAATATATAATTATTATTATAGTTTTACTTAATTTAAATCTTTATAGTTCTGAGGCTTGGAAATCATTGATATTACCAGGTTGGGGACAAAGTAGTATTGGTAATAAAGGTAGATCTGACTTTCATATGTTATCTGAGTTAGTCTTAATATCTTCTGTTATTTTTACAAAGAGTCAATATGAGTCTTATAGAAACGATTACAGGGTTTATGGATCAGATAATGCTGGTGTAAATTGGACAGGAAAATCTGATTTATATGCTTCTCATGTTGGGAATTTTAATAGCATGGAATATTTTAATAGCCAGCAACTTTTAAATTTTGGACCAAATTCGTTTATATATACTAGTGATTTTTATTTTTGGGATTGGGAAAATGATAGTGTCATGAGAAATAAATATGATTCTTGGAGAAATAAAAGCGAAACTTACAACGAAGCAAAAGGGTTTTTAATTGCAGGAATGCTTTTAAATCGAATAATATCTTTTTTCAATGTTGTTTCATCAGAAAGAGAAAATAGTTTAGATTCAAATTTTAATTATTCTCAATATGGTAATATGAATTTTATTATCAGTTATAAATTTTAGTTTTAATACAGCAACTCATTTTTGTAAGTTATGGCCTGAATTTATGCCCTCGTAGCTCAGCTGGATAGAGCAACGGACTTCTAATCCGTAGGTCACACGTTCGAATCGTGTCGAGGGTACAGACAGAAACCCCCTAGTTAATCGAGGGGGTTTTTTGTATCTGCTAGTTATTTATTTGTAGCCAAATCGCACCATATTATCCCAAATTAATACACCAAAATTAATACACCATTCAAATTTTCAACGAAAGTCCAACACCTAACGGATATTTCAATGGGGGTGGGTTTATAAATAATGTATTTTTTATTTTTTTTTAAATTTTAAATTATTATTGTGAAAATAATACTTATTCTATTAACATTATCAATTTGTTTATCTAGTAACAAAGAAACTTCTTGTGATCTCAGCTTCAAGAACAATCATATTATTTCAAATTATGGGAAGTACAAGCTAAGTAAATCCTTAATAAAAAAGAAAATAGAAAGTATAAATCTTAAGAATATGACGATTAATGGAGATAAGATTGATGCAGATAAAGAAATTATTTTTTATAGGAAAAATAAATCATTTGAAAAAATTTCTAAAAAAGCATTCAAGGGGTTTGTAGTTGGCATGGCTATACCCTTGATTTGGGGTGCAGTTGGAGGTGAATTATTTGGTCAACATGCTGAAGCTTATCTTTTTACTGGAGCTTTTATAGGAGTTGTGGGCTTTATGACTTTTGGAACCATTTCAGGCATAAATGAAATTGCCAATGAAATAAAATCCAAACAAAAGTTTACAATCAATGAACTTCTAAAAATTGATTGTGATGAATTAATTTATGTTAAATAAATTATTAGAAATTTTTATTACGCAAACAATTTAATTATTTTTTCCATAAACCTATAATTTTTTTTCTAAAAATATAAATAATTATAAAAGATAAAATATATAAGGCTGGAATCAAATATACGGGATTTACTTTATCCCCAAAAATATAGGTGATTATTAATATTAGCGTAGTTCTCATAACTTAATCTAAAGAATTGATACGTAAAATGATAATGAATAATAAATTTTTAATAGGTCTAGCAGTAGCTTTTCTTGCATCAATTGGTATTATATATTTATATCAAAACAAAAATATTAATAATGATTCTGAACTAATTCAAGATGATGCAGAGAGTGTTGAGGAAGAATTAAAACGATTAATGATAATAAATAATTAATATGACAAATAAGCTAGGTTCAGCAAATCCCAAAAGAATTTCAAGTTTGAAAAAAAATTGTAAAATAGAAGAAATTTATAATTATCATAAAGTCCCTAATCTATATGAAACTTCAGGACAGCCAACTAGAAATCAATTTAAACTTTTAATTGAAGAGGATTATGAAATTATTATTAACCTTGCTCAAGAGTCTGTTGTAGGAAAAGTAGCA
This sequence comes from Fidelibacterota bacterium, assembly GCA_002707765.1. Lineage (GTDB taxonomy): Bacteria > Fidelibacterota > Marinisomatia > SCGC-AAA003-L08 > D37C17. The sequence goes on along the minus strand of PANV01000027.1, from coordinate 9,723 downwards.
TTTAACGAAAAAAATATTTTAGAATCTTCTAAAATAGAATATATACATATTCCTGTAGATTTTGATAATCCTAAAGAATCAGATTTCGAAAAGTTTGTTTCAATTATTAAAAAATATAAAAATAAAAAATTATTTGTACATTGTGCTGCAAATATGAGAGTTTCTGCTTTCACCTATAGATATAGACGTGATATTTTAAATCTCGAACATAACGAAATTATTAAGGACTTAGAGAAAATATGGAAGCCAAACAAAGTTTGGAAATCATTTTTAAATCTTTAAAAATTATGGGTATTTGATAGGTTTTAAATTAGCTGGTAAATATAAGGGATGAGATGGGAAGCCATTTTTTGTTTTTCTTAAACAATAAAGATTTTTCAGCATTTTAGAAACTTCTTCTCCACGATTCAGATAGTTGCCATGAGTCCCCCATGCAGCAATAGTCATTCCAGCTTCTTTATCTAATTTTTTAATCCAGAAGTCATTTTTTTTACCAATTGGATTTTTGATTTTTTTTAATTTTTTAGGATCTGTTGATCTGAATGCAAAAATGTTTGCCATAATAAAACCACCAAACCCAAAATCTTTAGAAAATCTAATACATCTTCTCATCGTAGGGTCATCTTTTATTTCATCTGCGGTTGATGGATTTAATCCTATAAATAGTAATTTTTCAAGAGAATCATCCCAAGTTCTCCATAGTGCATACCTGTAGACTCTATCTTTTGAGAATTTTGCATTTGAATAAATTAAATGTTGTGACATATTGAATATTATTTAACTTTAGCTTAAAATTAAAAAGTTTAAATGGATAATTTGATACAAAATTTAATCTCGCAAAAATATTTTTTAGTACCATCGATTTTAATAATTAGTTTCATAATTTTTTTAATTATGAGATATATTGTTCTGAAAGTTATTTTTCATTTCTTTCAAAAAACATCAAATAAATATGATGATATTCTTATAGAGAAGGGTCTTTTTAATAGATTATCTTATCTGCCTTCAATTTTATTGATGTACAATTCTTTTAACTATTTTTTTGAAAATCATATTTTAATAAATAGATTTATTCTATCTTTATTAGTTATTGTGATAGTTTCATGTATTAATGCTTTATTAAGTATTTTAAATGATTTTTATAATACTAGTAAATTCTACAAACAGATAAATTTAAAAAGTTATATTCAGATTTTTAAGCTCATAATTAATTTACTGAGTATTGTTATTGTTTTTGCTGTTTTAAGTGGTCAGTCACCTTTTTATCTATTAAGTGGTATTGGAGCACTTACTGCAGTTTTAATGCTAGTTTTTAAAGATACAATTCTTTCATTAGTATCAAGTATTCAAATTAATTCAAATGATTTATTTAAAGTTGGTGATTGGGTAGAGGCACCACAGTTTGGTGCTGATGGAGATGTCATTGATATAGCTCTTCATACAATTAAAATTCAAAATTGGGATAAGACAATTTCAGTTGTACCAACTAATAAGTTAGTTGAATCTTCATTTAAAAATTGGCGAGGTATGTCAGAAAGTGGTGGAAGAAGAATAAAAAGATCAATTTTGATTGATATGAACAGTATAAAATTTTGTGATGAGCGATTACTTGATAAATTTAGAGGTATTTCCCTTATAGAAAATTATATCCAAGAAAAATTAGCTGATATAGATAAATTTAATGCTTCTAAGAAAAGTGGCTCAGTGATTGACAAGAGAGCGTTAACAAATATTGGAACTTATAGGGAATATATTAAATCTTATTTGAAAAATAATCAAAACATACATAAAAATATGACTTTCTTAGTTCGTCAACTTGCTCCAACTGATAGTGGTTTGCCTATTGAAGTGTATGTTTTTTCAAGTAATACTAATTGGATTGATTATGAGGGCATACAATCAGATATTTTTGATCATTTAATTGCGGCAACACATTATTTTGATTTGAAAATTTTTCAAAAACCTTCAGGAAACGATTTATTAAAATCTGATTTATTAAAATAATTCAATTATTTTTTCAACTAAAAATATACCCAAAAATATTCCCAACGTAGCGACAGCACACATTACTAAAAGAATAATCATACGTATTATACTAATTTTCATTTTTCTTAAATTTCTTTTTATTATAATTAATTTTATTTAAATTAAAACGTGCAAAACGTGCAAGAATATAAAAAAAAACAAATGGAGTTCCTAATGTTTAATAATTTAAAATATTTAATTTTATCATTTATATTTATAAACTCTGCAATTTTATTTGCAGGTTGTGGTGGATGTCAAGTAAATAATAATGTGAAACCCAAAGAAGAAAGTAGCGCTTTTATTACATCCGTACCCTATAGTGGTAAAATTGATGGATTTGTTATTGCCTCCTGCAACAAATGTAACTTTGGACAATATGGACAGAGAAAATGTAGTATGGGTATAAAAATTAATCAAAGAGTTTATGAAGTTAAGAATATTAATCATGACCATGATAAAGCACATAATCATGATGGAATTTGTAATGCTCTTAGAATAGCTCATGTATCAGGAAAAATTCAAGGATATGATTTTATCGCAGATGCTTTTGAATTAATCGATAGACCAACTAAATAAATTTTATGAACACTTTAGTATTATTTAAAAATAATTTAAGAATTCAAGATAATCCAGTTCTTTACAACGCTGTAAAAAATAATCATATAATTCCCGTATACATACTTGATGAACATTATACCTCTAAAAATTTAGGTTCTGCATCAAAATATTGGTTACACAATGCGTTGCAAAGTCTAAATTCATCACTGAATAATAAACTCTTATTTTTTAAAGGAGAAACACAAAGTATAATTGATAAATTAATTGATCAATTTGATGTTAAAGATATTTACTGTGAAGAAGCCTTTCTTCAAGATGATATTAAATTGCTTGAAAAATTAAAGCTATTTCTAGCTTCTAGAAATATTAGTTTGCATATCTTTAATTGTACATTGCTTTGGGAGCCATATTCAGTACTTAAAGATGATGGAACACCATACAAAGTGTTTACTCCTTTTTATAGAAAAGGTTGTGTTGATAGAATTGTTCCTCCTCAACCACTTGGAAAGCCAAGTAATATTTCGTACGCAAATATTGAAAATAAAACACATATAAGTGATCTAAATCTTTTAGGTAAATTTCAATGGTACAATAAGCTTAATAGCATTTGGGAAATTTCTGAAAAAAAAGCGTTACAAATCTTTTATGATTTTGTAGAAAGTCCTATTTACAGTTATAAGAAAGGAAGAGACTATCCTGCTCAAAACTTTAATTCAAGATTATCACCATACATTAGATTCGGTATGATATCAGTTAATAGAATTTGGCATGAAGTCGATAATTTGGTCTCTGATAAAAATACGGCACATTTTAAATCAGAAATTGGATGGAGAGAATTTTCATATTATTTATTATATCATTTTCCAAAAATGCAAAATCAAAATTTGCAAAGCAAGTTTGATAATTTTGAATGGGAAAATTCTTCTGAAAAATTTGAAGCATGGAAAAGAGGAGAAACAGGTTTCCCAATAATAGATGCGGGTATGAGAGAATTATGGGAAACAGGATATATGCATAATAGAATTAGAATGGTTGTATCATCATTCCTCGTGAAAAATTTATCAGTTGATTGGAAGTTGGGAGAGCAATGGTTTTGGGATTGTTTATTAGACGCAGACTATGCGTCTAATGTAGCAGGATGGCAGTGGGTTGCAGGAACCGGATCTGATGCTGCTCCATACTTTAGAATTTTTAATCCAATTCTTCAGGGTGAAAGGTTTGATGAAACAGGAGAATATACTTTAAAATATTTACCTGAATTAAAGACTATTCCCCTAAAATTTTTACAAAAACCATGGGAGGTAAATTCTGGTTTTAATTATATTAAACCTATTATAGATTATAAAGAATCAAGAGAAACTGCTTTAACAAAATATTCAATGATAAAATGAAAAAACTAGATGATATAGATCATGTTGCCATTCAAGTTGATGATATTAAAAAATCACTTAATTGGTATTTAAAAAAATTTAAATGCGAGGAAATTTACTCCGATGATACCTGGGCTTTTATTAAGTTTCATAACATAAAATTAGCGTTAGTGACTAATACTGAGCACCCTCCTCATTTTGCTATTTTAGATAATGATCTAAATACTAAAGATAAAAAAGTTGTTAAGCATAGAGATGGTTCTTATTCAAAATATTCCAAGGATTTGGATGGTAATTTTTTAGAATTTATAAAGTACAAAAAATGAGTAAAGAAATAGTAGATATAAAATTGTTCCCAATTGGCATTACTATTTTGCCTAAAGATATGATCCCATTCCATATTTTTGAAGAAAGATATAAGAAAATGATCAGTGATTGTATTAAAAATAATACTGAATTTGGTATAGTATTTAAATTACCAAACAAAAATTTTGTTAATATCGGTTGTTCGGTAAAAATTGATAAGGTGTATAAAAAATATGATGATGGTAGATATGATATTATTTTGAGAGGAATGAAAAGATTTAGAATCGTTTCATCTAAGAAACATGAAGATATATGGCATTCAGAAATAAGCTATATTGATGAAAAATATGACTCTTTTGATAAAAAATATTTTTCAAAAATTCATGACAAATATCTGAAGCTTCTTATTTTACTTAATAAGAAAAATAATTTTCAATCAGAAATGGATAAGGAAGTTTCATTTGATTTTACGAAAAATATTTTACTACCAAATCAAATCAAACAAGATATCATTCAATTAAAAGATGAAGAGGAAAGATTGAGATATATTGACAATTTCTTAACCGAATTATTAAATGATAGCGAGATTAAGCAAAATAAAAAAATAGATTATAATTTCAGCTAATTCTTTTTATTAATATTTAATACCTCAGAATATTTAACAAAAGTATTATATTTTGTTAAAGTAGACTTATCGATGTTTTTAAAATATGGCCCACCCAAAAATAATCTAATATTATGTTCTTCGCCAAGTTTGGCAATTTCTTTTAAATCTTTATTAGTTTTATCAATATGTTCAACTAGTGTTGATGTACAACACTGTCTATCACACAGGTAAATGAAAATGGCTTCATAATTTTTAACAGAAAGTAATTTTTTTATATCTTTAATTGAAGTATTCGAGCCGCAATTATGAACATTATAGTCAATACTCTCAAGTAATATTTCAATCATATCAATTGGCAGATCTGGAATATCATTTTCAAGATTTAAACATAATATATTATTTTCTCTATTTGGATTATCTTTTGAAACAGATTGCTTAAAATTATTTAATGCCTGTGAAACAATTTTTCTCGCCATGTGTTCTTCTGCAATTGTTATTTTTTGGTCATCAAGTTCTTTTTGTATCATTACTAAAATTATTTCTACATAGTCATCCATAATAATAGGAAGGGGTACACCATTTAAATACAGCTTAACCAGAAGTTCTTCAATAGGCTTGAAATCACCAGTCAAAGCTGATTCTACAGCATTAGAACATAATTTTTTAGAATCAAGATTTGTATCGTTTTCATTCTTTTTTATTTTGATACCTTGCTCATGTGAAAATTTTATAATATTTTTATATGAAAATTTTCTGTGTCCGCCAGCGGACGTGGAACATTTGATTTTACCTGACAAAGCCCAACGTCTTACCGTTGATTCATCAACACCAAATAAATTACCAAGTTGTTTTGTATTCAAACCTCTATTTTCCATATTTCTTCCTTTTTCTGTAATGATAACACATTAACTTACAAAAAAAATTCACGATATGCACGTTTTTTCTTGCATATATTAATTTTTATTTTTAATATATAACGTGCAAAACGTGCAAATCTAAGTATGCAATGTTACAAAAAAGAACAAATAGTATCAATATCTCCTCTAGAAAAAATCTAGGTGTTTTATATTTTATAATGTCATATCAAAGTCCTTTCTCGACAAGAATAGCAAACACACATAAAACACCTAGATTATCCTCCTTCTTAAATAATAGGTAAATGTATGAGCGAAATAATTATACTAAATTTATTTGTAAGTTCTTTCATGTTTGGATTAATTGTAACGACTCAATTAGTAACTTATCCTTTATTTTCAAGTATTAGTAATTCCGGCTTTACTAAATATCATATTAATTATGTAAGTAAAATATCTTTAATAGCTGGACCAGCCATGTTATTAGAATTAGTAATCGCATCAATTTTATTATATAACTTTGGTAATTTACCATCAAAACTAATTTTTTTAGTTACAGTATTAATTTTTTTATCTACATTTTTTATACAGGTTCCTATTCATGACAGAATAAAATATAATGCAAATAATTTGTTGTTTGAAAAATTAGTCATGACGAATTGGATAAGAACAGTTTTATGGTCTTTAAAATGCATTTTATCAACAAGTTTATTTTTTAAGGAGATATTAGTATGAATATAGTTATTTTAGGTGCAACGGGCGGTATAGGAAGTTGTTTAGCTGAAAATTTATCAAGTAATAATAATTTATTTATTGGTTCTAGAGATTTAAATAAAGTTAATTCCCTTATCGAAAAAATTAATACCTCATCTGATTTAAATATTAGTGGAACTAAATTAGATGCTTCTAAGTTTGATTCAGTAAAAGATTTTCTTGATTCCGCAAATAATTATTTAGGATCAATAGATTGTATTATTAACTGTGTTGGTTCATTACTCCTTAAACCTGCACATACAACTCTTGAAGAGGAGCTCGACCAAGTATATCGCACAAATGTTTTTAGTGCTTTTGGTGTTATAAAGTTCGGATTTAAATATTTGAGGAAAAATGGAGGAAGTATAATTTGTTTTTCTAGTGCTGCATCCATGGTTGGTTTAAAAAATCATGAAGCAATTGCAAGTGCAAAAGCAGCAATATCTTCGTTAGTATTATCTGCATCTTCTACATACTCTCGATATAATATACGAATTAATGCAATTGCACCCGGTTTAGTTGAAACACCACTTACCGAATCTATTACTAATAATAAAATGTCATTAGATTATTCAAAGAACCTTCACGGTTTAAATAGAATTGGTAAGCCTGATAACTTTGTTCCAATGGTTACTTCACTAATTGATCCTAAATCAGATTGGATTACCGGACAAACAATTGCAATAGATGGAGGGCTTTCAAATGTTAAATAATAATTTTGGTTATGCTTGCAAAAATATACATTTGTCTAATCCTGAAGATTTTGGTGATAAATATTCAAGGTCTATTAAAAGTAATAGGAGTATGATTAAAGAAACTTTTTTAAATAAAGGTTTAAAGTATGCTTCAAAACTCAGTTTAGACAATTGTAAAGACTTATTTAGAATAATCAAATGGAATAAAATTAATAACTTTAATTTTTACAGAATTTCAACAGATGATTTGTTCCCCTGGATTAGCGAATATGATTTGAAAGATTTACCAGATAGTAATCAAATATGTGATATTTTAAAAAAAATAGGTGATTATGTATCTATAAATAACATGAGAATCACTTCTCACCCTGGACCATATAATGTTCTAGCCTCTGGGAAAAAAGAAGTAGTTACTAAATCTTTGAAAAATTTATCTGTTCATGGTGAAATATTTGATATTATGGGTTTATCAAGGACAACTTATAATAAAATAAATATCCACATAGGATGTGCATTTGGAAATAAAAACGATGCTATGAAAAGATTTTGTGATAATTTTTATTTGTTACCCGAATCTGTTACTTCCAGATTAACAGTAGAGAATGATGACAAGTCTTCAATGTTTTCTGTTGTAGATTTATACAATGGTATTTATAGTTATATAGGTATTCCTATTGTTTTTGATTATCATCATCACAAATTCTGTGGTGGAGGATTATCTGAAAATGATGCACTAGATATTGCTGTGTCAACTTGGGGAAATATTAAACCTGTTGTTCATTATTCTGAATCTAGAAATATTGAAAAAAAAGATAATAGTATAAAGCCACAAGCACATTCAGATTACATTTACAACTACATAAATACCTACAATCATAACGTTGATATAATGATTGAAGCAAAACAGAAAGAGCTTGCCGTTCAAAAATATTTAAATATTCATAAAAGCTCTTTTAAAAATGAAAAAAATTAAATAAAATTAAGGTGAGAAAGATGTTTATAAATTTAACGATTTTCTGTTTTTTGATGAGTTTTTCTTTGTGTAGAACTTCTGATAATTATCACAATCAAATTAAATTTATTTTAAAAAAAAATGAATTAATATACACGCATTTAAATCATGCTGATTTTGATGATGAGCTCAACTGGAAAAGAAGGCATAAAAGAAGAAAAAAAGCAATTAACAGGAGTCCAAGAAGAGGTAAATAGTTATGTTGGAAACGAATGTTTTACTTGATGCTTTAAAGATTGTTGTAACATCTGCAATATTTTTTGTATGGTTCATTAGATACGATAATATAAAAAAAGAATTTAAGGAGTATAATCTTCCTACATGGTTTAGAGATATTGTAGGAATTTTAAAAATATCTTTTAGTTTAATGATTCATTCAAGTAATAAAGATATAGTCTTTATTGGGTCATTAGGTATATTAGTTTTAATGTTTGGGGCTGTAACAACTCATATTAGAATGAAAAATAATTTTAGAAAGTATATAGCTTCGGTTGCAATGTTAACAATTACAAGTTTCATACTATTATTTACAATTTAAATTCTACCCTATTAATTGATGTTTTAAAAATAATTATCACATCATCTACATTTTTCGTATGGTTTATTCGTTATGATAATATAAAACGAGAATTTAAAAGTTATAATTTTCCTACATGGCTTAGAGATTTGGTCGGAATATTAGAAATCTCATTTAGTTTGATGATTCACTCAATTAACAAAGATATTGTTATACTAGGTTCAGTAGGTATATTTACCTTAATGGTTGGCGCAGTATTAACTCACTTCAGAATGAAAAATGGTATTACAAAGTATTTAGCATCTACAGCAATGCTTACAATTGCCTTCTCGATTTTATTTTTTACAATTTAGAGCTTGCTTTACCATAATTGATGCTCCAAGCATCGTTGATCTTTCTCTTAATTTGCTTTGAGATATGATAATATTATTTAGTTTAAAGGATGGTGCGTGAAGTGCTATTTCACTTTTCATTTTTTTCTCAAAAATACTAAAAGCCTTTGAAAGTCCACCGCCAATCGTTATTACTTGTGGATCAATCATGTTAACAACATGACTAAGAACAAGTCCAAGATTCGCGCCATACTGTTCATAAATTTTTATTGCTTTTTTATCACCTTTTTTGAAATATTCCTCAACTTTGATAGGACTTAACTCTTCACCGTATGCATTTTTAGATTGAATTCTTATGTAATTTATACATACATTTTTTTCACATACGCCCCATTCAAAAGGTGAAAGTCCATATTCCATTGCAAGTCCATTTCCTCCAGTAAAAAGCTGACCATTTATTACCAGTCCAAAACCTAAACCAGTGCCTAAAGTTACACCTACAACAACATTATTTTTTCTATATTGAGAATACCATTCTCCTAGGGAGAATAAATTAGCATCATTCTCAATAAAGGTATCTATATTTAGTCTTTTTGTAAAATCACTAGCTATATCATAATTTTGAAAAATTTTTAGATTTGGAGTATTAAGAATTATACCTTTTTTTGAATCTAGGGGTCCTGGAGCGGCTATT
>PANV01000026.1 GCA_002707765.1 Fidelibacterota bacterium | reverse complement strand
CAAATGGAGTTGTATCATCTCCTAATAAACCTGTCGCAACAACAACATATGAACCACCATCAACTAATTCGAAAGGAAAATCAGCAATAACATCACCACCTGTAGGTGCTATACCTACTGTGAAAGATGTTGGAAGTTCAAGTAAACCTGTTGCAGTTCTATATTCAAAACCTGATATTGCTAAACCACCATCAACGTAAACATCAACAGTTGGAGAAGCCGAGTTGTGTATAATCTGAACTGTGGCTGTAGGACCAGTATAATTGCCGTCGCAATCAAAATTTTCTTCAGCAAAAGTACATGAACCATCATCTTCTGTAGCAGTTGAATCATAATTACATGCAGTTTCATCGGTACAACCAGAAACAATTGTAAAATAATCAAAAGGTATTGATTGTCCAAATGGATCTGAGACAACAATACCGCTCAAACCAGTTGCATCTCCATCTAGCGTTAAACTAGTCAATGTTCCACAACCAGCGAGTATGGTTCCTCCAGTAAATGAAAAACCAAGTACAGTTGAACCACCCGTTGAAACAGTAAATCCTGCAGCCGCAGCAGCTCCACCTGAACCAGCGCTTGCAGTTGTACCATCAACTGTGAATTGAAATCCTCCTATTTCAGAATCAGTGTTATATAACACTTCACCAGAAGTTGTTAAATATAGTTGATTTGAAGAAAGCTCGCAACCATCTGTTGGTTCAGCCAACAAAAAGCTTCCTAAAAATAAAAATGATATTAATGTTTTTGATAACATTTTAAATGAATTATTAAACATTACAGTTTCCTTTCTTTTCAATTTATATAAATCTTTGTATGCACTATAAAAATTTATCTTCTCTCTCAAATATTCATAATAAAAACTTGTGTCAAGTTGTTACAACACATTCTTTGAGAGACGTGGAATTTAAGTAATTTTGATATAATACTGAAGTTTTTTTTTAAACCTTTATACGATTAATCTATAATTTGCCATCCGTCATTAATAAATTGATCAATTTTCTTAAATTTAATAGTTTTTTTAAGTGATCCTTTTCCAATAGATATCTTATCATTGCGGCCAATTTTCTTTTCAGTAACTATAGGTTCATTTTTTTTATTTCTATTGGAAATAGCTATTTGATTATTATTAAGAAAACTTGGTATATTCGTGGATGATGAACTTTGGGATTGTGGCTTATTTATACTATCTAAAATATTAGAATTCGCTTTTGTTTGCATATTTCTAGGCTGATTAGAATGACGCATTGTTGTTGAACTGCTTAAACTAGAAATATCTGTCCTGAAAATTCTTTTTAAAGTTTCTGTATTTGTACTTTTCATCATCGATTCAAACATAGCAAAACCTTCGTGCTTATATTCAATTAAGGGGTTTTTTTGACCATAAGCTCTTAGTCCAATTCCCTCTCGAAGTTGGTCCATCATATATAGATGGTCTTGCCATTCTTTATCTATTGTTTTAAGTACTATAAACCTTTGAAAATGATCAAATAGTTCTGATTCAATATTATCTTTTTTAAATGAAATTATCTTTGTGGTTCCATCAATAATAAATTTTTTTAAGGTCTTAGAATCTGTAATTTGTTTCGCCTCTTTAATATCAAGTGAAAAAGTATTTAATATTTCATCAGACAAAGACTCAAAATCCCAATTAAAACTATTATTACCATCACAATAATCATCTATTAGGTCATCAACATATTCCTCTATAATATTATTTACTTCTAATGATATATCTTCAGCATGTAACGAAAAATTTCGCCTATTGTAAACAACTTCTCTTTGATAATTCATTACATCATCATATTCAATTATGTTTTTTCTAGATGCAAAATTCATCGCCTCAATTTTCTTTTGCGCTCTTTCAATTGATTTTGTTATCATTGAATGAGTAATTACTTCACCCTCTTTAATACCTAAAGTATCCATTACTTTGGAAATCCTCTCTGATCCAAATAAACGCATTAAATTATCTTCTAAGCTCAAGAAAAATTCAGAATCTCCTTTATCTCCTTGCCTACCTGCTCTACCTCTAAGCTGTAAATCAATTCTTCTAGATTCATGTCTTCCAGTTCCCAAAATAAATAATCCACCTAAATCTAAAACACCATCACCTAGTTTTATATCTGTACCACGTCCAGCCATATTTGTCGATATTGTTATAGAATTTTTTAAACCAGCTCTAGCAACAATTTCTGCTTCACTTTGATGTTGTTTGGCATTTAATACATTATGTGGAAGCTTTGTAGATTTCAAAAGCTTAGCTAGAACTTCAGACTCTTCTACTGATGTAGTACCCACTAAAACAGGCTGCCCTTTTTGATACAACTCTGTTATTTTTGAAATAATTGCTTGATATTTTTCTTTTTTGGTTTTGTATATTAAATCTTCATGATCTATTCTCTGTATTCCTTGGTTAGTTGGAATTTCAACAACATCTAATTTATAAATTTGCATAAACTCTGCTGATTCAGTTAATGCAGTTCCGGTCATTCCTGATAATTTTTCATACATTCTAAAATAATTTTGAATAGTTATGGTTGCAACTGTTTGAGTTTCTCTTTGGATAGTAACGTTCTCTTTTGCTTCAATAGCTTGATGCATCCCATCTGAAAACTGCCTACCATGCATTACCCTACCCGTATGTTGGTCTACTATCAAAACCTTTCCATCCTGTACAATATATTCATTATCCTTTTCAAAAAGAGAATATGCTCTAAGTAATTGATTTATAGCATGTATTCTTTCACCTCTCTCTGAATGTAATGCCTGAACTTTTTCTTTTTCTAAAGCGATCTGATTTTTATCTGATAACTTTTTTTCAATACTATGAAAAGTTTCTCCCAAATCAGGAATAACAAAATTTTCTGGATTTTCAGGGGATAAATATTCTCTACCCTTATCTGATAGATCTATTATATTTGACTTTTCATCAATTGAAAAATATAATTCTTCATCTAACTCATGTAATTTTTTTTCTCTAATATATTCACTTTCAACTTGATTAATTAATTGCTTCATTCCTTGTTGCTGATAAAGCTTTAGTAGCTTTCTATTTTTAGGAGTTCCTCTCTGCGCTAAAAGCATTATTTTACCAGCTTCATTGCGGTCATCTTTTAATAAACTATCAATATTTGAAAGCATATCATTAATGTAGTTTCTTTGTTGTTTGATTAAGGACTCAACGGTTGATTTCCAAGTGGTATACTGTTCATCTCTTTGTGATTCTACCTGGCCAGATATTATCAGTGGAGTTCGGGCCTCATCAATTAATACAGAATCAACCTCATCAACTATAGCATAAGCATGACCTCTCTGGACTTGATGATCAGCGGTATTAGCCATATTATCCCTCAAATAATCGAAACCAAATTGACTATTAGTACCATAGGTAATATCGCATTGGTACATCTCTCTTTTTTTGATTGGATCCATTTGGTTTAAAATACAACCAACAGATAAGCCTAAAAAATTGTAAAGTATTCCCATCCACTGACTATCTCTTTCTGCTAAATAATCGTTAACTGTTATAACGTGCAGGCCTCTTCCAGTTAATGAATTAAGTACTATTGCAAGTGTTGATACTAATGTTTTTCCTTCACCAGTTTTCATTTCAGCAATTTTACCCTGATGTAAAACGATACCCCCAATTAACTGAACGTCATAGGGTATCATATTCCATTCAACTTCTTGTCCCATAACATTATATTTCTTATTACACAATCTTCGAGAGACATCTTTGACAATAGCAAAAACTTCAACCATATTATCATTTAAATATTCTTTTTCTATTTCATATAAATTATCATCTATTGTTTCGCTACTAATACCATCGTTATCAAGCTCTTCTTTTTTAGATTCAATGAGTTTCTGAAAATTATTTTTAATAGTTGCAAATCTATTTTTTAATTCTTCATCAGATAAACTATTTAAAGCTTCATAAGTGGAATTTATTTTATCGATGTAAGGGTATAAGAGCTTTAAATCTTTACTTGATTTTGTCCCAAAAACTGTTTTTATAACTTTTGAAAATATTGACATTTATACTTTACTTACTTTATTATCTTTTATGTATACTTCATTGTAAATTGCATCTAAAATACCATTTACAAAGCTACTACTATCCTTTGTACTAAATACTTTTGCGATTTCAACACCTTCAGCAATGGAAACTTTCGGAGGGACTTCATCAATAAAAAACATTTCTGATGCTGACATCCTTAAAATAATTCGATCTATTATTGCTAATCTAGAAATGTCCCAATTTTTAAGTCTTTCCTGAATTAACTTATCAATAAAATCTCTATTTTTAATTGATTCGATATACAGCATTTTAGAATAATCCAACTGTGCTTTTGATAGCTGTCCATAGGAATTTTCTAAATCTGCATGAAAATGCTTTGTAAAAATAGAATCATAATTTTTTTTATTTTCTGAAGAAGACAGCTCATAAGCATATATGGTTTGTAAACATATATATCTAGAAATTCTTTTTTCCTCTGGTTTTAGACTATGCATATTATTTAAGTAAATATCTTGCTATTACCAATCTCTGTATTTCTGAAGTTCCCTCATAAATTTGTGTAATCTTAGCATCTCGCATTAATCTTTCAACTCCAGTTTCTTTTATGTATCCATATCCTCCATGAATCTGTACACATTCTGTAGAAGCACGCATCGCCACTTCAGAAGCGTATACTTTGGCCATTGATGCAGCGCAACCAAAATCTAATTTTGAATCTTTTAGCCATGCAGCTTTTCTGGTAAGTAGTCTCGCAGATTCAATTTCAATTGCCATATCAGCTAATTTATTTTGAATACTTTGATTCATGGCAATAGGTTTACCAAATTGCTGTCTTTCTTTTGAATAAGAAATAGAATTATCTAATGCAGATTGAGCAATACCTAATGCCTGAGCAGCTATTCCAATTCTTCCCCCATCCAAAGTACTTAATGCAATTTTAAAACCTTCGCCCTCTTTACCTATAAGATGTGTTTTTGGTACACAAACATTATCAAAATAAAGCTCAGTTGTATCAGATGATCTTATGCCTAATTTATCTTCTGGCTTCCCAACCTCAAAACCATCAAAACTTTTTTCAACTAAAAAACAAGATATCCCTTTATGCCCAACTCCCTTTTTTGTAATAGCAAAAACTAATACATAATCAGAATATTTACCATTAGTAACCCAATTCTTAGTACCATTTATAATATAATTTGAGCCATCCTTAATTGCTACAGTATTCATATTAGATGCATCAGAACCTGATTGAGGCTCAGATAATGAAAATGCACCTAATTTTTGACCTGAAGCCAATTGAGATAAAAAAGAATCTTTAATAAAATCTGAGCCATATTTTTCAAGCAAATAACATACCAAAGAATTATTAACAGACATTATAACTGATGCAGAGGCATCAGATCTAGCAATTTCCTCCATTGCAAGCGTGTAAGAGATGGTATCCATACCACCTCCATTAAATTTGGGGCTTGTCATCATCCCCATAAATCCTAGTTCAGCCATTTTTTTTATGTGTTCCTTTGGCCATATTTTTTTTACATCTCTATCAACTGCACCAGGTAAAAGCTCGGTTCTCGAAAAATCTCGAGCAGTTTTTTGTACTAATTTTTGTTCTTCTGTTAATTCAAAATTCATTCTAATATTTATAAAATCCTTTCTTTGTTTTTATACCTAATTTATTTTCTTTCATCATTTTATCAAGGAGCGGACAAACTCTATATTTTTCTTGTTTAAATCCATCAAATAAAACATTCATAATTGAAACACAAACATCTATCCCAATTAAATCCGCTAATTTTAGAGGTCCCATTGGATGACCCATCCCTAATTTCATTATCTGGTCAATAGATTCTGCAGATGCTACTCCTTCCATAAGTGTAAATGCTGCCTCATTTATCATGGGCATTAAAATTCTATTAGAAACAAATCCAGGAGAATCATTACATTCAACTGCAATTTTGTTTAAAGAACTTACATAATCTAACGTCTTTTCAACAATTAAATTGTTTGTTTGGCTACCTTTAATTATTTCTACCAATTTCATTACAGGTACTGGGTTCATGAAATGCATTCCTATAACATTTTGAGATTTTTTTAAATTTATAGCAATTTTATCTATTGATATGGATGAAGTATTAGTTGCCATAATTGTATCTTTGGAAACGATAGAATCAAGTTTCTTAAAAATATTTTTTTTTATCATTTCGTCTTCTTTGACTGCTTCTATTACTAATCCTGATTCTTTAACCTCTTCAACGTCTGTAGTAAAAACAATTTTAGCAAGTGATTCTTCTGATTTAACTTGGCTAATTATTTCTTTTTTAACCTGACGATCTAAGTTTTTTTTAATTATTTCTTTTGCATTTTTTAAAATTTGAACGCTTAGGTCAACTAAGATAACCTTTTCAACATTTGGACATGTGGCAAAAACATGCGCAATACCGTTGCCCATAGTACCAGAACCAATTACACTAATTAAATTTTCATTCATAATTTTAAATCATTTCTACAAGCATTGCTGAAGCTTCACCACCACCAATACATAAGCATGCTATTCCATATCGTTTTTCATTTAATTGCAATGCATTTAACAAAGTAACTAATACTCTTGCTCCCGAGGCGCCTATTGGATGCCCTAATGAAACAGCCCCACCATGAATATTTACTTTGTCCTCATCAATTTTTAATTCTTTTATTGCTGCTAAAGTTACACATGAAAATGCTTCATTAATTTCAAATAAATCAATATCTTCAATCATAACACCTGACTTTTTAATTAATTTTTGTATTGCAAAAATAGGTGCTTTTGTAAAGTACACAGGTTCCATTGCAAATGAAGTATGAGCAATAATTTTTGCTATTGGATTTAAGGAAGTATCAATATTTTTGGAACCAAGAAGTATCGCCGCTGCACCATCATTAATTGAACTAGCATTGGCTGCGGTAATTGAACCATTTTTTTTAAAAACAGGTTTTAAGCCTAGAATCTTTTTTTCATTAAACTTGAGAGGCTCTTCATCGATTTCAACTAAAGTGGACCCTTTTTTAGATTTAACTTCAACAGGCGCAATCTCATTTTTAAAAAAACCATTCTTAATAGCTAAATTTGAACGTTTGTATGAATTAATTGCAAAATTATCTTGAACTTCTCTAGTTATTTTTTCTTCATCATTTAAAATTTCTGCACATTCGCCCATTAGAATTTCATTATATGGATCATACAACCCATCATTGATTATACTATCCTTAAACTTTGCATCTCCATATGTTACTCCTGATCTAGAATTTAATAAATAGTGAGGAGCTTGGCTCATATTTTCCATTCCTCCTGCAATAATAACTTTAGAATCTCCTAACCTGATAGACTGATCTGCTAGCATTATTGATTTAAGGCCAGAACCACAAACCTTATTTACTGTCATACAGTTAGTTGAATAAGATAAACCCGCATAAATAGATGCTTGTCTTGCTGGTGCCTGACCTATTCCTGTAGATAAAACATTACCCATTATCACTTCATCTACATCATCATTACTAATATTTGATTTTTCTAAAATAGACTTTATAACAACTGCTCCTAACCTTGGGGCTGTAATGGATTTAAGCGAACCATTAAAAGAACCTATCGGTGTTCTTGCAATACTATATATAAATGTTTCTTCATTCATAATTAACTACTTTCTTTTGAATATGCTTTAATAATTTCTCTAACTAATCTGTGTCTAACTACATCATTTTCATCGAAATATACAAACTTTATTCCTTTTATATCTTTTAAAATTGAAATTGCATGTATTAACCCAGACTTAGCTCCTTTATCTAAGTCTATTTGTGTTACATCACCCGTAATTATAGATTTCGAAGTTACTCCAATTCTTGTTAAAAACATTTTCATTTGCATATGTGTTGAATTTTGAGCTTCATCTAAAATAATGAATGAATTATGCAGAGTTCTACCTCTCATATAAGCTAAAGGAGCAATTTCAATTTGTTTATTTTCCATATACTTTCTCAACTTATCATTTGGTAACATATTATCTAAAGCATCATATAATGGTGTTAAATATGGATCAACTTTTTCTTTTAAATCTCCTGGCAGAAAGCCTAAGTGTTCTCCTGCCTCAACCACAGGCCTTGTTATGACAATTTTATCAATCTCGTTATTTTTCAGTGCTGAAACAGCACATGCAACAGCTTGATAGGTTTTCCCTGTTCCAGCAGGCCCAACCGCAAAAACAATATCATTTTCATTAACTGCCTCCAAATATTTTTTTGACCTTTTGTTTTTGCATAAACAGGACTTTTATGAGTATAAAGAACTATTTTATCTTCCAACAAAATATCTTCTTTATCTATGTCTTGATCAATCTTGTCATTTATCTGAGATTGAATTAAAATTTGAATATCAGATGTAGAAATACTATCTTTCCTCGTTATCGTATTAACAATTTCATTTACAAGATTTTGGAGTAATTTTATATCTTTCTTGGAACCATCTACAACTAACTCATTTCCTCTGAGCACTATTTTAGACTCAAAATTGCTTTCTATGAGCTTAATATTTTTATCTGAAGCACCGGCAAAATAGATTGGATCAATATCTTTTATTTTAATAACTTTTTTCAAACTACTTTATCTTAAGTCCTAATTCATCTAATTGTTCATTATCAACATTTGATGGTGAATTATCCATCAATGACATTGCCGATGTTGTTTTAGGAAATGCTATAACATCTCTAATTTGATTAGAACCTGTTAGTAACATTATAATCCTGTCTAAACCAAAAGCCATACCTCCATGTGGAGGTGCACCATATTTGAAAGCATTCATTAGAAAGCCAAATTTCTCTTCAGCTTCCTGCTTTTCAACTCCAAGTAAATCGAAAATTTTTGACTGGAGTTTTGCATCATGTATTCTAATAGAACCACCTCCCAGTTCATAACCATTCATAACGATGTCATAACCATATGAACGAACACTAGCTGGATTATCATCTAATAAATGCATATCATCTAAATTGGGTGATGTAAAGGGATGATGTAGTGCGTCCCACCTTTGATTATCTTCATTCCACTCAACTAATGGAAAATCAATGATCCATAAAGGAGACCATTTATTTTTATCAATTAAATTCTCTCTTTTTGCAATTTCTAACCTTAAAGCTCCTAATGCATTTAGAGTGATATTTTTTTTATCACCAATAATAAATAATATTTCATCATCTTTAATTGATAAATTCTTAATCATTGTATTTTTTAAATCATCACTAAAAAATTTACTAATACCACCTTCAAGCTTCCCATCAATACATTTAATCCATGCGAGACCTTTAGCCTGGTGATATGTTTTAATCCAATCTGTCAAATCATCAATTACTCTTCGTGAATACTTGGAAGCATTTGGTGACTTTATTGCCTTGACTCTACCATTATTATCAAGAATTTTTTTAAACGTATCAAAGTCAGATGATTTTATATAATCAGATAATTCAATTAAACACATATCAAATCTGGTATCAGGTTTGTCACTTCCATATTTTTCCATACTTTCTTGGTAAGTTAATGCAGGGAATTTATCTGTTAATTCTATATTAAGAATGTTTTTCCATAATGATTTAACTAAGAGAGTTCCTAAATTAATTATATCATCTTGAGTAACAAATGACATTTCAATATCAATTTGTGTGAACTCAGGCTGCCTGTCTGCACGAAAATCTTCATCTCTAAAACATTTGACAATTTGAAAATATTTGTCATATCCTGAAACCATTAAAAGTTGCTTATAAGTTTGAGGCGATTGAGGGAGTGCATAAAATTTACCTTTATGAATTCTGCTAGGAACTAGAAAATCTCTTGCCCCTTCAGGAGTTGACTTCATAAGAACTGGAGTTTCAATTTCTATGAAATTAAAATTTGATAAAAACTTTCTAACTGCCAAAGTTGTATCATGTCTAATTTTCATATAATACTGAAGTTCTTTGGTTCTAAGTTCTAGATATCTAAATTTCAATCTATTTTCTTCTGAAGCAGAACTTCTATCATTAATATCAAAAGGAGGTGGTTCAGATTCATTATAAACAATAATTTTTTCAACAACAACATCAATTTCTCCAGTTGCCATATTGTTATTAATTGCCTCATCCGGACGACTAATAACAATTCCTGTAATTCCTATAACGTCTTCAAAACCTAATTTTTTAGCTATCTTAAAAGAATCAGAATATTGTTTGTCATCAAATACAATTTGAGTTATTCCATATCTATCCCGTAAATCAAAAAAAATTAATCCACCCAAATCTCTTCTTTTTGAAATCCAGCCGTTTAAAGAAATCTGTTCGCCAATATTGGATTTATTAAGATCTCCGCATGTATGTGTTCTTTTAATCATTTTTTTAAATTAATTGCCTCCAAAAATTAAATCAACTACCATGACAATATCTAGAACATTTATACTATTATCTTGATTAATATCAGATGCTAAAAGTTCAAGCTCATTTGGATAATCATTTATTAAAATAAATCCTATCATTATGATTATATCTTGAATGTTAATATTATTATCCTGATTAACATCTCCAATAATTAAATTATAATTTTCATCTAAAACAAAGTCCCAAATACCTCTTCCGTATGTACCAAATCTAGCTGTATTAATTTCAGGAACAAAGTCAACTGACCAATAAGTTTGATCAGGCGCTGATAATCCNGATAATAAAAACCATTCTTCTTGATTNGCNAAATATNCATANGGTCCAATCTCTGTTGCTGCAAAAATTANANTATCATCTAATGTACNAGATAATTCAAAAACTAATGTATTAGGTAANCCTTGATTCATTTCTGAAAAANTCTGGCCATGATTTTGNGANANATAGACCGGTGAATTTGAATAACCACTACCTCCAATATAAACTCTNCCTAAATNANTAGANGATGGAAGAATTGTAGAACCNTAAAAATAATGTCCACNNGGNCCAGTNAACATTGGTGTAGCAGACCAATTTNAACCANTATCTGTACTATAGTANAATCTTCCATTTTCTGTTAAAACGTACCTGTAAGANGGATCAATTGGAGAAAATGCTAAAGCAGAAATNGTACCTGAAAAAATATAATTTTGCTCATCATATACCATCTGATTGTTTTCAATNCTTAATTCAATTAACCGGTTNCCACCTGAAANACTTCCTCCACCAATAATTGCTTTTTGAGGTGATTCAGGATGNGATGATAAAGGTGCAAGCCATAAATATCCATCTCCTGGNAAATTNAANGATAAACTAGAATTAGAATTAGATATATTTGGATAATATATTGTGAAACCTGGATAATTGGCCCATACACTTACACCATTATCTCCTGATACTAAATGACCATAATCTCCNCTAATAATTTGTTCAAAATTTTGGATACCATTCATATTCNCAGATACACTCTTTTGTAATCCTTGGTCTTGACTACCAGCNAAAATTGAATATGGAGCAAATCTTTGCGAATAAGTTGAATAGTATTGACTAACTCCTANNCCACTTAAAGAAATATTTTGAACATTATCNAAATAATCATTTGAAATNTATAAGCCTCCATCAGTTGAGATTAAAGCTATTTCATTAAATTCACTATCTAAAAAAAATCTTATCTCAGGNATNTCTGCNTGTANTTTTGANTCTATATCATCNTANTATTCCCACCATGGGTTAATTAATTCCCAATCATTACCTCCATTTAAACTTTTAAATAATTCCATACCTCCAACAAATATTTTATCTCTTTCGATATTTGAAGAATTAAATCCATTAATCCACCACCAATCAGATGGAGATTGACCTAAACTTACCCAATTTAAACCAGCATTAATTGACTTATAAATATGTCCNCCAATATAAGCATATAAAAAAGTTCCATTATTNCCNACACCTCCTGATAGCAAAACATCATCTGATAAATTACTTGGAAGGNTTGATACAAAAGATAAAGTATTATTAGAAATTTTATAAAGNGATGTATTNATNATAACGAAAATATCATCTCTAAAATANCGNGGAGTAAAAATATCAAAATCAGAAATATCATTNGATGNAATACCCAAATTACTANTNAAAGAAATAAATAANTGGAAGCTCTNTCCCAAATCNTCAGATCTGTAAATNGAAATTGGGTTTGTATNTGCTAANAGATAAATATGATTTGTTTCAGGCTCNATAANATATCTCTTAATATTTAAGTTTTCNATTCCTNCTGCTNAATTTAAAGTAAANCCTTGATTATCAGANTAATATAAACCATCATTTTCNGAACCTATTAATAANCGCTGATNATCATTATTATTTATAACTCTAAGAAAAGTAATNCCTAATATTTGCATGTAATCATTTAANGATTCCCAATTTTGACCTTGCANNGTNCCTTTCCAAACATTACCACCNGATGATGCACAATAAATCATCTGATTATCAAAATCTATATCTGCNGTNCTAATTCTACCTGCAAGATTATTNCTTCCNCTTTCAAACCACTCACCTTGTACATTNCTAGATAATCTTACTTTAAAATTATNAGGNTNCTCTTGATTAGTATTTCTTNAAATTTGNTCTCTNATAGATAAAACCTTATCNGTATTNATNTTTCTATTCTGCTTATCAATTANNCGCCAATTGTCNTNNGGATGAGATNTATGCATATTCTCCATCCATTCTTTTCTAGATTTTTTAAGCTCTTTTCTCTTTTTTTTCTTTGTAATAAACTCAGTTGGAGTTGGNTTNGAATTATATTCTATGTNGTTTANTTCNTAATAAAANAAAATTATAAAAACAAAGGTTAAAGAAATTAATAGTAATGNAGAATTTTTANAGNTCATCTATTTATCCCTCAAAATATCAAATAAAACATCATTTTCAAAAAATAGTCTATATCTTNTTCCTTTAAAATCATATACTGCCATAAAATATGATTTTTGATTTAAACTTCTATTTTTTAGTTCTATTGGTTCACCTAATAATCTAATTGATTTTGAATAAGAATCACCTATTTGTATAATNGTATTATCATCTNTTGGATCAAATTTTTTCTTATANCTATCTATAATTTCCTTAATAATTTCTTTTCTTTTCTTTGTATTTTCAAAATCTAATTCTGTTCTTAAAATATTTAAATTNCTATNAATATAATCATTAATATTNGGATATATTTCATTCAAAAGNTTNGTTAAATCATATGCTTTAAAATATTGCTTCNAATTAATANATTGATTTATATCAGANATTAATAANGATATNAAATTATTTAATTTCCCNTTGAAAATATAATTGTACTTTGGATATTGTTGATTNATTTNATAGTAAGTATTAAAAGTTTTTAAATAATCACTTTTTGAAAGGTATGAATCAGCATTTTCATATAATAATTCAACTTTAGGTCCAGTTGTNTAAGGAATAATTTTTTCAGATATTTCTTCAAAATAATTCAAATAATCAATTTTTTCTANAACTGATAATTCATAATTATTTTCATTCAACTGTTTAAATAAACTGTTAGCAATCATATATTTTCTAGATTCAATTTCATATATTAGTGTCGAGTCATTTGTCTTTTCTAACGCCCTATTATACCATACTAAACTTGAATCAATATCATTATTCNTGTAAGATTCCATTCCTTTGTAAAGCATATCATAAGCTATTTGTGTATTACTAAATNCAATCATTTCATTTGCTAATTCTACTTTAGGGTGATAGGGATTATTAATCTTAAACTGATTAAATTTTTTAATCGCATCTACATAATCTGAATTAATTAAATGTTTAAACGCCCTATCGCCTTGTGTTTTATTACCTCCGTAAATGATGCCAACTGAAAATCTAATTGCTATATTATTTTTTTTAATTTCCTTAATTGGATTTAAATACGAATTTGAAATTTGATCAAAAATTATTCTATCTAAACCAATTTCAAACCCATACAATAAATTGTATGATTTATTTTTAAGATTATATATCATATGAAAACCTAAATCAATACTTTCACTAATACCTTTAGCTTTAAGAATATTATTATCATCACTATCTCTGAAAATTTTTCCTTCAACCTTACCAAAAGATAATCGTAGATAAGGAGATAATTTTTCAGTTATTTGTAATGATAATTGCGAGTTAATTTTATAATGATTAGTAATAGGATAATAATAATAGCTTGAATTATTATTATCTGGCCAACCTGTAGCAATTGTTTTATTAAGAGGTCCACTAAACTTATAACTCAAACTTGTGATAATATCTATTGAATTTTGCAGTTTGTGAAAAAAATTATATCCTAAAAAATCAATTTCAATATCAATACCTTTTCTAAATTTTAAATCGTCAATGAAATTGTAATTTAAATCAGTATCTCCCAGAAAAGGAGAAGTATTTAAATCTGATGTCCCTTCGTCGAAATATTGATCCCAAAAATCATCACCACCATAAATGAAAGAACCAATTTTAAATTTGTATGGTGCAAATGTAAGAGGCTCACGAAATATAGTAGAATTAAAATTGTCATTCCACCAATGTTCAAATCTGGTTGTAGACCAGGTAACCTCATTTGAAAAAATGAAAGTAAATCCAAAATAAATTATAAAGAATATTTTTTTCATTTAGATAGAATTTATTTAAAGCACAATTATACAAACATATATATTAAATATATAGTTAAATTTAAACATTAAATTTTTAATAAACATTATGGTAATCAGTAATATAAAAATGATTTTTTTAATCTTATTATTAAATCTTCTTTTTTCAGATAACGATAGTAATAAAAGTGGTGTTTTTTCAATTTCAAGAATTCAATACGGAGGTGGTGGTGACTGGTATTCTGATAAAAGTTCCATACCTAACCTATTAAAATTTATATCTGAAAATACTGATATAATTACAGCTGATGACCAACAAGTTGTAAAAATTGGTGATAATAACTTTTTTTCTAGCAATTATCTCTATATGACTGGACATGGGAATATTAAACTTACTGATGAAGAAATAATTATATTAAGGGAACACTTAATTGGAGGAGCATTTTTACATGCAGATGATAATTATGGTATGGATAAATCTTTCAGAGAACTTCTAAGTAAAATGTTCCCTGAAAAAGAACTTATCGAGATTCCACCAAATCATGAACTTTTTAATATTTACTTTGAATTTCCCAATGGGCTACCTAAAATTCATGAACATGATAATAAAAGGGCTCAGGCTCTGGGTATTTTCCACAATGAAAAATTGATTATTTTATATACCTACGAATCAGATTTAGGTGATGGATGGGAAGATCCCAAAGTTCATAATAACCCTGAAGATCTTAGACAAAAAGCATTGAAAATGGGTGCAAATATAGTAACATATTCTTTAGTTCAATAAAAAATGAAAAATATTTTCCAATTTATACAAACATTTAGAAAAATTGAATCAAATAGGAATTTTTCAAATAGAATTTTTAATTTAATATCTTCAATTATTTTTATATTTTTAATATTTAATTTTTTAGAAGAAATTTTTTACTTTTCTTCATTTGCTAGAAGAAACTTCGTGATTTTTTTCTTAACACTAACTTTATCTTCATTTCTTTTATTTTTGACTAAATGGATTATTAATTTTTTTGGGATAATAAATGATAACGAAAAAATTGCAATTAAGATAGGAAATAGAATTCCAAAAATTAAAGATAAACTTTTAAATATTTTACAGCTTAACAAGATTAATCCAAATTTAGATTTAATAAAATTAGCAACTAAAAATTTATCCAATGATTTAAAAGCTTTTAATGCTAAGGAAATTGTGAATAAAACCCAATTGAAATATTTTTATTTGACGATTTTTTCATTAATAATATTCAGTGTCAATATGTTAAATCCTTCAATGAAAGGCAGTATAAATAGAATTTTAAACTTTAACACTGAGTTTATACCACCGACACCATTTAAAATAATTAATTTAAATTCATTTGAATCTGCTTTAAGTGGAGATTCAATAAGTCTGAATTTCGGATTAGAGGGAAATGTGATCCCAGATTCAATACATCTATACCTAAATATAAATAATGAAATCAAAAAAATTAATTTAGATAATATTAATAATAACTTTAATCATAATATTAATAATATTAAAGATGATTTTGAATATTGGACGAAATTTGAGCCATATTCATTTTTTTCAAAATGGGATTCTATTGGTACAAAGCCAAAAAAAATTCTTGTTAAGAAAAGACCTAAAATATTAAAAAGTAATTTTATAATTAATCCACCAGAATACACAAATAAACCTGAAGAAAAATATATCAATACTGGATCAACTCAATTTGAAATTTTTCATGGAAGCGAAGTACAATTTTCATTTGAGACAAATAAGGAAATTGATTTAGCATGGATGCTATTAAATAATGATAGATATAATCTTAACATAAATGGACAAATAATTAGTGGAAATTTTATAGCTGATGATAAAAAAAATCTAACAATTTTCTGCCTAGATAAAAATTCAATACCAAATTTAAATCCCACTCAATATACTTTTTTAAATATTGAAGATACACCACCAACAATTATTGTAAATAAACCTGAAAATGATTTTAAAATAGATGAATCATATACAATTTATACAAACTTAAATGTTAACGATAATTTTAAAATTGAAGATTTATGGATTGAATATAAAATTTTTACTCCCGGTTTTCCTGATGATAGAATTATAAATAAATTAAGTTTAAGAAATAATTTAAATGGATTTAATGAAGCAAATATTATTTTTAATTGGAATATAGATAATATTGGATTATTAATGGGAGATGAACTCCATTTTTGGTTTTTAGCAAAAGATAATAATCCATCAAATAATTCTAT
Organism: Fidelibacterota bacterium; assembly: GCA_002707765.1. Classification (GTDB taxonomy): domain Bacteria; phylum Fidelibacterota; class Marinisomatia; order SCGC-AAA003-L08; family D37C17. Next base: position 11,018 of record PANV01000026.1, on the reverse strand, counting down.
AACAAAAACAGAAAAATTCATAGGTAGGTTCCCATCTTTGGAAGATTTATTTTCTGAAATTGAAGATTATGAAAATGAATCAGAAAATTGGATTGAAGATATCAAAGAAACTATCAGTGAGATATCTGAAATAACAGATGAAGTTGAACTTGAATTATTAAAAAAAGATGATATTGGTTTTGAAAATGAAAAAAAATTAGATGAAGCATTTAATAAAGTAGAAAATATTTCAGAGGAAATAGAACAAATACAAAAAAATATTGATAAAATTTTAGAACAAGCAGACAAAAACAATCTTTTTGATGAAAATCTATTAGAAAAATTTAATGAATTTCAAGAAATGCTTCAGAATATAATGACCCCAGAAATTCTTGATGCGATGCAAAAATTACAAAATGCATTGGAGAAAATGGATCCTGAATCAATTGCAAAAGCTCTAGAAAACTTTGAATTTAATATTGAAGAATTTGAAAATGAGTTAGATAGATTCATGGATATGTTTAAAATGGCAGAAGCTGAACAAGCTTTAAATGAACTAAGTAAGTTAATGGAAGATTTAATTAACCAACAAGAAAACTTAATTCAAGAAATATACGATAATCCATCTAAATCAAATTTACTAAACTCAAAATCTAAAAATCAGGAAAAGAGATTTGAAAAATTAAAAGATAAAATTAATGAAACTATTGAACAAATTAATGAAGTTTCTGAAAAAACTTCAAAAGAACTTATTGAATTATCTAATAATTCAACCTTCAAAGAAACATCTGATTTAATGAAATCTACTTCTGAAAGTATTAAAGATAAAAAAAATAATCAAGCTTTGAGAGATTCTGAAAATTCAAAAAATAATCTCAATGAAATTTCAGAAAAAATTGATGATATTAAACAATCTTTTATCGATGAAAGTATTGATATCTTGAAAGAAGAATTTTCAATAGTAATAAATAATATATTAACAATCTCAAACCAACAAGAAAACCTTATATATAAAAGTACTGGGATTAGAAGTAATAGTCCAGAAATAAGAAACATAAACAAAACTCAAAATGATATAAATAGAGAGTTAAATCAGCTAATGGAGGATTTAGTTGAGCTATCTAATAAAACATTTTTCATTGATACATCAATAAATAGAGCTTTTGGTAAAATAAATTCTTCAATGAAAAATTCAATAAGTAATTTCGAACAAAAAAAAGTAAGTATAGGCCTAAAAAAACAAAAGGAAGCTTTAAACAATATTAATTTAGCCACTTTACTACTTCTAGAAGCAATAAAAAATATGAATGAGCAAAATTCAGCTTCAGGATTTGAACAATTTATGGAAGAAATGCAAAATATGTCTCAACAACAACAAGGCTTAAATCAATCAACTTTAAAATTAAGCCAAATGAGCATGATCCAACAACAAAGCTTAATGGGAGAGTTGCTATCGCAGCAACAACAACTAAAAGAACAACTAGATGAGCTATTAGATGAATTCCCAGGTGAAAATAATGGGACTATGGAAAAAATTGGTGATGATATGGATGAAATTATTCAGGATTTTAAAAATAGAAAAATATCGAGAGAGACTATTCAAAGACAACAACAAATTTTATCTAGAATGCTTGATAATCAAAAATCTTTAACTCAAAAAGATTTTTCAGATAAAAGAAAAAGTAAATCAGGTACACAAAAAAGATATGATGGTGATCTTAAAATTGATTCAAATTTGGGTGATAAGGATTATTTAATAATAAATGCCATGGAAGAAGCAATGAAAGAAGGTCATTCAAACGAATATAATAAAATAATTAGGAACTACTTTCTTAAATTACAAAATGAAGAATAATTTTAAGAAAATCATAGGCATAATTTTGACTTTAAGTATTTCTCTTAATCAAAATACGCTAAGTTTAAAACCAAAATTAACCAATCAAGAATCTGCTATGCTCAAACAAGCAAAAGCAATGGAAAAAGCTGGCTTAATAAACGAGTCTATAGATATTTATTTAGATATGCTAAGAAACTCTCCTGGATTAAAAGAAGCATTTATACCACTAAAAAAAATATATATAAGAAAACAAGAAATTGATGCATTATTAGTTGAAACAAAAAAATATGCGACTGCTAATAAAAATAAAGCCTCAAGTAAATTAGATATCTTCGATATTTATCTAATTGCAGATAATAAAGAATGGCAAAATATTTTAAATGATTTCTATAATAAAAAAGATATTAATCTTAATCATATGAAAAAATTAATCTCTATTCTATTATCCAATAATAAAAAAGAAATTGCTCAAAGCTGGGTAAAAAAAATTAGAGACAAAACGAAAAAAAACAGTTTTTACTCACTTGAGATGGGCATGCATCATTCAATGAAACTTGAATATGATAAAGCAACTGATGAGTATTTAAATTATTTAAAATATAATTCAAAAAATTTAAGTTTAATTTCTCAACGCATAATGTTATTAACTGATTATGATAATTCAATTCAAATTATTAAAAATAAATTGACAGAATCAGAATTAATAGAATCAAAAATAATTCTATCTAAATTAGAATTTAAATTAAAAAATTACATGCAATCGTATGATATATTAAAGAATTTATCAAAATCAGATAAACATAAACTAGATTTACTAGAAGATCTAATGAAAATAAATCAACTAGATTTAGCACAAGTCATTGTTAATGATTTAATAAAATCATCTAACAATAAAAATATTATAAACGAATCTATTTATCAACTCGCTAATATTTATGAGTCACAAGTAACTCAAAGTTCAAAAAATTTTCGTATATCAAATGAAATATATAGAAACGAGTTATTAATTTCTCCCTTTTCAGAATTAAATGAGGAATATGGAGATTTAATATTAAAAGCAATTACCATATATGATTCACTAAATATAAAACAAAAAGACTATAAATCTGGTTTTCAATTAGCAGAAATTAAATATAAAATTCAAAAAGATTTTGATGGGGCGGAACCAATGTACGAAAATATTTTAAAAAGATATTCTTCATCTAAATACAAGAAAAAATGTTTAAATGAAATAATTAATGTTAATCTTTCTAGGGGTGATTTAAAAAAAACATTAGAGAAAATAAATTCATTGTATGAATATAAAGATTTTAATTACATATTAGATATAAAAAAAATACAATCTTACTTCTATGAAATGCAAAGAGATTCTGTACTATTTTATGCAGATAAAGTTTTAAAAAATATTTCCAGAGAAGAAAAATATTATAATGATATTCTAAAAATATCAAGCTTATTTCAACTATATTCAGACGAAGATATAGTTAATTATTCAAAAGCAAAATTTGAACTATTTAAAAACAAGAATCAGGCAGCTATTAAAATTCTAAACTCTTTTGAAATAGAAAATCCGCTCTTTAAAACTGCACAATTTGAATCAATATTTTTAGAGGTTAAAAGCGGAAACTATAATAATGCTATTGAAAAAATTAAAAAAATAAAAGAAAATAATAATTACTATAATCATGAAATTCAAATTCTTGAAGCAGAAATATATGATTATGGTTTAGATGATAAAATTAAAGCTGTAGATATTTACTTGAATTTTTTGGATAATTTTCCAAAGAGTATTTTTTACGATTTAATTAGAACAAGATTGAGAGAGCTATCTGCATGAAAAAAAATAAATTAATATTAATTTTAATCTTAAATATTATTTTTTCCCAAAAAATATTAATTCCTATGGATGAAGAACAAACCGATCATCTTAAAGCATACGGAATAGCATTTTGGTCACTAGAAAATAATGACCCTTTAAATTGGTTACTTAATTTTAAAGGGGGATCATTTTTACTCGAAGGAAAAGAAAAAATACAACAAGAATGTATTTTAAGAGGGGTGAAATATTATACAGTTAATGGTTCACAATTAAATGAGATTTATAGTACTATTGAAAATAATAATATGGAAATAGTTCTTCTTGAAAAATCTCCAAAAATTGCTGTCTATTCACCACCAGAAAAACAACCTTGGGATGATGCAGTAACACTTGCTCTCACTTATGCAGAAATTAAATACGATGTCATTTTTGATGATGAAGTTTTAAATGGTGAATTATCAAACTATGATTGGCTTCATTTACATCATGAAGATTTTACAGGACAGTATGGTAAATTTTATAAAAATTATCACAGAACTGCATGGTATAAAAAATTAAAAAGTGACTTTGAATATAATGCTGCAAAACACGGATTTTCAAGTGTACAAAAACTTAAAAAAAGAATAGCGCTACTAATTAAAAACTTTATAAATCAAGGTGGATTCCTTTTCGCGATGTGCTCAGCTACAGACTCATTTGATATAGCATTAGCTACACAAAATGTAGATATTGCTCATGAGGTATTCGATAGAACACCAATTGATTTTGATTATAAGTCAAAAATAAATTACTCTAATGGAATAGCATTTGAAAATTATGAACTTTTTACTGACCCCATGATATATGAATATTCCACAATTGATTTACCACCAAGCCATATACCAAATGCAAGAAGTGCAGAACAAGATTATTTTACATTATTCGAATTTTCAGCTAAGTGGGATAGAGTACCAACTATGTTAACTCAAAATCATGTTTCTGTTATTAATGGATTTATGGGTCAAACCACTGGTTTTAATAAAAATTTTTTAAAAAATTATATAACTATTTTGGGCGAAGATCCCGCAAGTGATCAAACAAAGTATATTCATGGGAATGTAGGCAAAGGTACTTTTACATTTTTTGGAGGGCATGATCCCGAAGATTATAAACATTACGTTGGAGATCCGCAAACTGATCTTTCTTTACATAGAAATTCACCTGGGTATAGACTAATTCTAAATAATGTACTTTTCCCTGCAGCTAAAAAGAAAAAAAGAAAAACGTAAACAGTTAACTAGAAGCACTTTCGTATAATTTTACACCTCTTATCCAAATTAACCTTGTTAAACATAAAAATACGATTGTAACTAAAAATTGTGTACTTAATAAATAAATATCAGGTCCAAAAATAAGAGTTCTTGCAGGAACTGATGTTATCATTGCCATTGGAAAAACTGAAAATACTATTCTTCTGAATTTACCTTTATAAATTGAATCAGGTCTCCTTGAATATTTAGTCATTTCGCTAGATAGCCAACCTCCAACTGAAAAATTTCGATACCAAAAAACCAAACAAGATATAATAAACTCAATACAATAAAAAATTAAAATACCCATAGTGAAAGAAATAATAAAAATAATTAAATCCATAAAATAAAATTGTCCATGATAATCATATAAAAGTTTAAGTAATAAGAAAAAAAGTATAACAAAAGATACAATTGCATAACTTGAAACATATCTAAGTGAAAGAAAAAATTGAGAATTAACAGGCTTTATAAGCACAAAATCTAGTTCACCCTTAACAACCATTGTATTTAATGTAAATGTATTAGAACCGAAAAAGAAAACAAAAACGGTATCTGTTAGATACATCACTATTAAAAAAATAATAACAGCTTGTTGATTAAAATCTCCCAAAACATCAACATATGAAAAAATTATACTCCAAAAAAAATACATAGAACCATAAAAGATTGTATCAATAAATAAATCTCCTATAAAATTCATCTTAAATTCCATATCTCTTGTTAAACTGTTTTTAAAAAAAGCAGTCCATAAATTAATATATCTAAGAACCATAAGCCTCATAATCTCTAATACCCAATTTATAAATGAAAGAACCAACTATACTGAGCACTAAACACCAAAAAATAGCTAAAACAAAACCATTATAAATTTCCTGTTTTGTTAGAAGACTAGTAGCTATGCTTACGGGAAAATCAACTAAATATCTTATTGGAGTCCAATTAATAATATTTAAAATATTTTCAGGGAAAAATCGTATTGGTATATATTGACCTGATAATATTAACATAGCAAGATTATATGAAACAACAAGTGATCTAACTTCACCAAACCAAAAAGCAAAACAAATCATTATAAAATAGATACAATATGATATATATATTGATATAAAAAGTGCAGGTAAAAAATATAAAACTGTTGAAAATGAGTTAAAAATCATTCCTGGGAAAATAAAAACAAATCCTATTAAAATTAATGTATAAACAATGTAATACAGTGAATTAAATCCTATAAACATCATGAAATGATACCAAAAATATGAAACAGGTCTTATTAAATATTTATTAATTTCACCTGTTCTAATTGCTCTAATCATTTCGCCTGAACTATGCCAAGAAGATTTCAATTGACCAATGATTATCGATAAAAAAATAAAAACAATTAACTCATTAAATTCAAAATTTTTTACAGTTTCATATCCTTTGGCTTTAAAAATTAAACTCCATATTTGATATTCGATAAATAAACCTGACATTATTGCAATTACGCCAACAAGTGCATTTGCTCTGTATTCTAAAGCTTGTATCCAATTCATTCTTAAAACAGATATGTACTTAATAGCTATTGAAATCACTTAATATATTTATTTGGATTTTCAAAAAAACTACGCATTGTCTCCTCGACTGGGAGATCCTCAAATAATAAAGATGCGGGAGGAGTCGTATCTAAAAGTTCAACTAATAAACCTTGTAAATTGTCCTCTGGTAATTCTGCAGTTATAATATTTTCATTTAGCTCAAAAGTAAAAGATTTAGAAATTTTTGCAATTAAATTTATATCAAAATTTTTAGGGAGTTCATAGATCAATTTTCTCTTAGGATTTATATTATTTATCAATTCTTTAAAATCACCATCATAAATTTTTTCACCTTTATTAAGTACAAAAACTCTTTTACACATTTCTTGAATATCTTTAGTGTAGTGACTAGTTATAACAAAAGTTGTATTATATTGTTCATTATGGAATTTTACAAATTCTCTTATTTTAGACTGTGAAATAACATCAAGACCTAAGGTCGGCTCATCTAATAAAACAATCGAAGGACTGTGAAGTAGAGATGCTATAATTTCCATTTTCATTCTTTCTCCAAGTGATAACCTTCTAACCTGAATATCAATTTTATCTTTAACATCTAACAATTCAATAAGCTCATCTAAAATCAATTTATATTTTTTATCATCTATTTTGTAAATATGTTTATTAAGTAGAAAAGATTCAGAAGCAGGAATATCCCACCATAATTGATTTTTTTGGCCCATGACGACAGAAACTTTTTTTAGATAATCATGATTGCGTTCCCAAGGCTTATATTTATCTACCAAAATAGATCCATTTGTGGGATGTAATAAACCAATTATTAGTTTAATCAAAGTTGTTTTACCTGCACCATTTTCACCGAGAATACCTAAAATTTCTCCTTCTGATATTTTAAGATTAATATTTTTTAAAGCATGAAATAGAAAATAATCTCTCTTTATAAAAGATTTTATTGCTGCCTTGAGACCTGGATTTCTTTTAAAAATTTTATAGGACTTTGATAGGTTTTGAATTTTAATATCCATTATCAAAATTTATATAAAGAATATAAAATTATTAAACTGTTTTATTTGAGAATAGTAATTTTTTTTGAATGTGTAAATTTTGATGATGAAATTTTTAATAAATAAATTCCACTATTCATATCATTTGATGAAAAACTTTTTGAATGATAACCTGCAAGATGAAATGTATTTTGTATAGTTTTAATTTTTCTTCCATTTAAATTAAAGATTTCTATTTTTATAATATCATTTTCAGGGATTTCGTAATCAATAGTTGTTATTGGATTAAATGGATTAGGATAATTTTGAGATAAAAATAATCTTTGAGGAATATTTATTTCAGAGTCTAAACATTCTCCTGGATTAGTACCTTCTTGAACACATTCACCGCAGACATCAATAAATGAATTACCATTACAAACACCTGCACAATCTATAATATAGTAGCACTCTGAATTTTGGGTTGCATCAGGATTAAAATTACATGCATAAATATCAGTACAACCAAAAACTTCTTCATCATTACATATGCCATTTTGATCTAAATCAATATTATCAAAACCAAAGCATACATCATAATCATTACATATACCATCATTATCATCATCTATATTATCAAATCCAATACATACATCAATATCATTACATATTCCATCACCATCATCATCAATATTATTTAACCCATTACATAAATCTAACTCATCACAAATACCATCTATATCAAAATCATTTAAACATAATCCATCACAATTATAAAATTGTTGAGCATATAAACAACTACCATTATCAAAATTTGCTAATGAATTAAAATTACATGCATTTTCATTTGTGCATCCTAAAATAAATTCTTCATTAATATTAAAAGTAAAAGGATTAAAACCATTACCTACCATCATATTGTTAGAAAAATTAATAGTTTCATCTAAGCAAAAAAATTGATTACTTGCTGCATGATAATATTTAAAAGATATTATTTCTTCTGAAGTTTGATTACTATAAATCATAATTGGAAATTGAATCAAACCCGACAATGGGAAAATAGAACCATAAACATAGCCTCTTATCTCATTTTCAACTAGACTAACCAACATATCATTTTCATTACCATTCTGCTGATTATTAACTAGTATTTGAGCAGTAATAGAACCATTAAATTCAAATTCATGATAATCAAAAGTTTCTAAATTAATTGGTAAACTACACATTCCACAATCATCAAGAATATACCCTTGTGGAAAATCACAATTACAACCTTCATTTGGATACCAGCAACTTTCGTCGTTCAAATCTGCATTTTCATCATAATTACAAGCTTGAACATCAGTACATCCTGAATTTAAAGATAAAGATGATAGTGAATCTATTATAACAAAACTTAAATCATACCATGGTTCATCAGATGATGGGATTGCATCAAAATATAGATTCTCTGAATAATCATAAATTTTAAAAGTTGGATAAAGTCCTGAACTGATATAACCCTGCGTTAACTGAGAACCATCATTCCCCATAATTGGAATATCACACACATCTCCACTACATAAATCTAAATTCCATTGTTTAGACCCAATACATACATCATTAAAAAATGCCCCGACCCAATCTTCTGATTGTATGTTCAATCCATCAATATTAACAAAATTAAAATAATAGAAAGATTGTTTTGAAGATGAATTAAATGAAAATTGTTGAGGGAAGCACTCAGGTCCATTTACAGGATAATCAGGATTTAATACAAAATTATCAGGACAGTCTCTAATATTATCATTAGAAAATAATAATGAATTGGATACAAAAAGGATACTGATATAAATCAATTTATAAACCAAATCAAACCTTTCTAAAAATAATATAACGAACTAAAATATAACTATTTAAACAAACTACTTAATCAACATTATTTTTTGAGTTTCAGCATATTGCTGTGATATTATTTGTACATAATATATACCACTTGAATAGTCTACTGCATCCCAAACGATTGAATGCTCTCCTTGTCCTGTTAATCCATTAACTAATACATCTACTTCTCTACCTCTTATATCAAAGATAGATAGCTTAATATTACTTTCATTTTCTATAACAAATGAAATATTTGTTACAGGATTAAATGGATTTGGATATGCTGGTAATAGCCTAATATTATTAGGTATTGTTGGTATGTTTGTTAAGCTTAATGTATTATAAGCATCTCCAATAATCATATCTTTACTAAATAGTAATTCTTTATTTAAAGCATAATACTTATCTGTTTCATTATCATAAAACTCAAAGCTAAGATCTTCATTACCTGTATTATGACCGTAAACCATAAGCGTAAATACTAATTCTCCAGTAAGCGGGAAAATTGTTGGTGAAACTTTTCCTCTAAGTTCATCATCGGAGTAAGCATAAAGAATATCATATTGGTCAATCATAATATTATCAATATCAACAGATGCACTAATACTACCATTAAACTCATACTGCCTATAATATGAATCATCATCATTAACACCATCAATATAAGATGCTAAGCTACCTGAAGGATAAATTAAATCACCTGAATTTGCTAACTTTAACATATATCCACCACCTGGTACCATATTAAATGAGGGATAAAATCCAAAGCCATCATAGTATGTTGCTGAGGTTGTTTGGCTCTTTATATAATCATCTGATGAAACTGGAGAAGAAAGTGTTGCTTCAGTTACCCCTAAAGCAATTTGCGGTATATAACCTATCCAATTCCAGTTGGTTGCCAAGGAAATAGGATTGGATGCTGGATCAACTGGGATACCTTCGTAAACCATCGTTCCACCTTCATTTAATCTTAATAAATACATATTTTTAACATCTATATTAAATGCAGGATAAAAGCCAAAGCCATCATAGTATGTTGCTGAAGTAGTTTGGCTCTTAATAAAATCTCCTGGAGCTGCAGGTAATGTAGAAAACGCAGAATTTATTCCCATATCATCTTGTACCGCATTTACTGAAAACCAATTCCAGTTGGAAGAAAAATTAATGGTTAATTCTACAGTTCCACCTGATAATGTTAATACAAATGGATCTGAAACATCACCTTCAACCATATTAGTTACAAACTCTTTTGTTTCTGCAAGGTCAAGCACTTCATCAGTTGAAGAACTATAGTATTTAAAGCTAAGTGTTTCTCCTGATGTTTCGTTTGAATAAACCATCATTAAAAATGCATAACCACCTCCAAGAAATACCGGAACTTCAGATGCAATACCTATGCCTCTTTGTTCTGAACCTACAAATGCTGCAATCATATCTCCCATAGAAGAAATATCATTACTATCCGTATCATAAACCCTAGAAGTTATTGAACCGTTATTTTCATAATCATTAAAGTTATCTAAAACACCATCTGCATCTAAGTCCCAATCTGGATAGTTAGTTGGAGCATCTGGACATAACTCACATGATGAAGAACCATCCCAGCACGTGTCTGGCAATGTACCATCACAATCACATGCGCCATCTGCAATACCTGAACCTTCACATACACCGCATTCATCTACAACAGCGTCACCACCACATACGCCT